>CAYXIX010000083.1:0-9944 GCA_964465405.1 uncultured Parabacteroides sp.
TGAGACAGCCTCTTTTGCTATTATCTTTTTTACTTTCCTTGCCGTTTGCGTTCTGTTTCGTCTAAGATGATTTTACGCATACGCATATAATGGGGCGTGACCTCTACATACTCGTCGTTTTTGATATATTCCAATGCATCTTCCAGGCTGAAAATGGTGGGAGGAGCAAGTGACACTTTCTCGTCAGACCCAGAAGCACGCATATTGGTCAGTTTCTTGGATTTTGTCACATTGACAACCAAATCGTTGTCTTTCGTATGCTCGCCGACGACCTGACCTGCATACACTTCGTCGCCCGGCGCGATAAAGAAACGTCCGCGTGACTGCAAATTATTCAGCGCATAAGCATAAGCCGTGCCCGTTTCCATCGCGATAATAGAGCCGTTTGTCCGTCGTTCAATCTCACCTTTCCAAGGTTGATATTCCAAAAACCGATGCGCCATGATTGCTTCGCCGGCAGATGCTGTCAGCACGGCGTTATTCAAGCCGATGATTCCGCGCGACGGGATGGTAAACTCCAAATGCATCCGGTCGTTTTTGCTCTCCATCATGGTCATCTCTCCTTTCCGTTTGGTCACCATATCAATAATACGGCTGGAACATTCTTCGGGCAAATTAATCGTTAACTGTTCAACCGGTTCACATTTTTGCCCGTCAATCTCTTTGATGATCACTTGCGGTTGCCCTACTTGCAGTTCATATCCTTCGCGCCGCATCGTTTCTATTAAAACAGACAAATGAAGTACGCCACGTCCATACACCAGCCAAGCGTCTGCCGAATCAGTCGGGACTACACGCAATGCAAGGTTTTTATCCAGTTCCCGAATCAAACGGTCATGGATATGACGCGAGGTTACATATTTCCCATCTTTCCCAAAGAAGGGCGAATTGTTGATTGTAAAAAGCATCGACATCGTAGGTTCATCGATTGCGATTGTCGGCAGGGCTTCCGGCACATTTACGTCTGCAACGGTTTCGCCGATTTCAAAGCCGTCGATACCCACAATCGCACAGATATCCCCCGACTGTACGGCACTTACTTTCGTCCGCCCCAGCCCTTCGAACACATCCAGCTCTTTAATCTTCGACTTCACCATCGAACCATCACGTTTGCAAAGCATGACATCCTGCCCTTCACGCAATTCACCCCGATGAACACGTCCGACAGCGATACGCCCTACATATTTGGAATAATCCAAAGAGGTAATTAACATTTGTGCCGGCCCTTCCAACACCTCCGGTTCCGGGATGTATTGAATAATTGCATCCAACAATGCCGTAATGTCTGTGGTCGGTTTCTGCCAATCAGCCGACATCCACCCCTGCTTAGCTGAACCATAAATTGTAGGGAAATCCAACTGTTCCTCCGTCGCGTCAAGGCTAAACATCAAATCAAAAACCATTTCCTGCACTTCGTCCGGCCGACAATTCGGTTTGTCTACCTTATTAATGACCACAATCGGTTTCAATCCAATTTGGATAGCCTTCTGAAGCACAAAACGAGTCTGTGGCATCGGCCCTTCGAAAGCATCAACCAGCAACAAACAACCGTCAGCCATATTCAATACTCGCTCCACTTCACCTCCAAAATCCGCGTGTCCCGGCGTATCGATAATATTAATTTTATACCCCTTATAATTAATGGAGACATTTTTAGCGAGAATCGTAATACCTCGTTCGCGTTCCAAGTCATTACTATCCAAGAACTGATCCGGTTCTGCTTGTCCTTCCCGGAAAAGCTTACCGGCTAATAACATCTTATCCACAAGCGTCGTTTTGCCGTGGTCTACGTGTGCGATAATCGCAATGTTTCGAATCTTCTGCATTGAAAACTACTTTATTGGGCGCAAAATTACGCAAAATTTGCTACTTACAAATACCAGCGGGCCAACAGGCGGTCGCTCCACCCCACCGGTCTGGCGTGTCGAGGCCGTCCAACAACCATGCGTTGTCCGGATGCACTGCCTCCAATAACACTTCCGCACGGTTTAACTGCTTTGTCACCTGCCGGTTGCCGCTGCACGCACACAACAGGCAGAGCCACAACACGAAAAAACAATGTATTCGTTTCATCTCTCTCTTAGTATGAGAATATTCACGTTACAAAGAAAACGAATTATTTACGATTGGCAAAAATAATTGGAGGAGTTCGTCTAATCTTGTCTCTATTTTTGGCGGGAATACACACCGGGTAGTATCATCTGCCCGGTGTGTATTTTCATTTCCCTTGAGGGAAATGTTTTTTAAAAATAGTTGTGCGTCTCCACATCGCCATATTTCAAGGCAAATTCCACCCGTTTGACGGTGAATGTAGAATCGCTTCTTCGGGATATTCCTCTTCCAGATGCAGTTTCCTCCCGTCATATTCGGAGTTGAGCGAACCGAAGTAATAGTTGAACAGATAAATTCCGTCGGCACCTTGCGAGAGAATATGCGAACACATGGCACGGTGCATCCCGTGTGACCAAAACTCGCGTGGACGGTAGCCGCCGTCATCGATAGAGCTGTAGAACGGGATGTTGAGGTCATCGCCCAGCTCTTATCGGAATTTGGCGACAGGCATGGTCGGGTCGCCTCGCCAATGAACGCCGGTACTGATGAAATCGAGCAGTCCCAGACGTAGCCATTCGCTGATATCCAGTCCTTTCATCAGATTTTGTTCGATGGTTGGTACGACACGGCTGAGAGTAGGATTTTTCGTCCTTGTTTCGCAGAGGTCTTTATTATAGCTGTTATGTGGGGTTTGTTTATGATGATTATCATGGCTCTTGCTAAAGTATAAAATTTACCATCATTTATTCTTTGCCGATCGTGTCGCGTGGAATAACCGGCACACTATCCGCCGCAGCCGGCAACAACGTTGTCGGTAATTTCTTTCTCCAGCGGAAGATGTCGGAGAAGCGAGAGAAGTCTTTTTTGTACATGATGCCGACACCTTGTGTGGTAAGGGCCTGTTTCAGATACATGTACATGTCGTTGGTGTGGTTGTAGGCTTTGAGGCGGAAATCGCCGCTGGGGGTCAAAAGATATTCGAGGTCGAACTCGCCGATGAAGGCGTTCTTCTGTGTTGCGTTGTTTTTGTAGCCGAAGTTGCCGTTGAAGATGAGGCGGTTGTCCAGGAGCTGGCTGGAGAGCAGCATCTCGACTTCCGTGTCTTCGATGCCGTCTTGGCTGGTGCGGATGTTGGTGCCCAGCTGCACTTTGTCGGTGAAGCTGTTCATGATGCTGGAGATTTGCGACGAGATAGCCGACGAGGCAACCGCACTGAAATCGTTCGATTTGTAGGGATTGACGGTATAGTCGGGTGTGTAGAATTTGTTCAGGACGAGCAGGTAGACAATCTGGCGGGTCATCATGTCTTCGGTGTCGACGAGGCTTTTTACTTGCCGCTCCAGTTCTTCGTTGGAGCCGGGTAGTTCGAGGTCGAATGAAATTTCCGGGTTGCGCAGCCGTCCGTCCAAATTCAACACGCAGTTGACGGGGATGTTCCGCCGGACGCTTTCAGTCGCAAAGCTGGCGTCCAAATCTTGAATGTTTGCCGTCAGGTTGTAAATCGCGTTGATGTTCATCGTCGCTTCGAACGGGTTCCCGCGAAAACTGATGCTGCTGCCATCCCGGATTTTAAAGTTTTTGTGGATGAGCTGTTGCAGGCTGAAGTTGTAGTCCCCTTCCACGATGTATACATTCCCGTACATGCGCAGGTCGGTATTTGTCCCATATTGGATTTGCATGCTCCCGCTGCAATTGCCGCTGATTTTGTCGCCGGCTACCGGGTCCATGATAAGCTCGATATCTGCATCGGGCGTGATGTCGAGCAGTAAGTTCATCCGCATCTCTGCCCGTTCTTCCTCTTGGAAAAAAATGGGACGGATGGTATCGGAAGACTGTGTCTGTGCTATTTGTTGCAACTCTTTTTTGTTGACAAATGTAATGAAATCATATTCGGCGGCGGAAGAGTTGTTGATGAAATCCAGCTTAATGGATGTCTGAGGGTCATTCCGCATATTGACATCGAAATTGATTATCTGTTTGTTCCCTCTGATGGAAGCTGTGCCAGTCCCAAATATGGTTCCGAAGATGAGCGGGTTCTGTTTGCGCGAGGCATCGAAAACGAGCAGGTTGTCGGTCTGGACATCTACATTGAAACTGATATCTTTGAAATATTTGTGATTGACCGTCAGGTTGACGATGGCCGAATTGCCGAATTTGTCCTTTGCGGTGACATTCCGCCCGATGATGGCAGTGGGACGCAAATAGATGGAGTCGGAGAAGGTATAATACGTATTCAAATATTCGATGCCCAGTCCACCGTCGAGTACATAAGCATCGCCTTCAACGGTAAGTTGTTTGAAAGGCCCGTGAAGATGGACATTCCCGAACCCTCTTCCTTGCATGTTTTGGACGACATGTTCGACGAACGGATGCAAGAACGCCATGTCTAAGTCGTTTGCACCAAAATGGAGCGACAATCCTTTTTTTTCGCCAACCGGATAGATATATCCGCTTACGTCAGTCCATGTCGTGTCGTTTTTGAAGATGCTCCCTAACATCAAGATTCCTTTTTGTTCGTCGTCCCATTCACTAAACAGGTTGAGTCGGCCTAATGGTACCTGATTGAAAGAAAAGTCGCGCACTTCGAGGTCTGTATTGACAATGCGGCTTCCATATAGGTCGGAGATGTTGAAAGTCCCGATGGCTTTCCCTGCAAACTGGAGGACCGGAATGTTCAGGATGTCGAAAATATGGCTCAGCTCGATTTGGTTCAGGTCGACCAGAAGTGTGTCGGTAGGGTCTGGGGAGACTGTCCCTTTCATGTGGAGATATTCGCTGCCATTTGAAATCGAAAATCCGTGCACATTGATTTTACGGTTGGCGATGGTGATGGCCGACGGTTCGATGTTCCAAAGCGAATCGTTTAGGATAAGTGGGCTTTTGTTTATGGAAATAACCGTGCGCAATTGGTCAGGCCCATTTTCCTGAGGGTCTTCGATGAAAAGGGTCGTGGCTGATAAGTCGGCTTTGAACGTCCGTTCTTTATTGTTTGCCCATCCGATAAGCATATTCACCTGATTCTCTTTTGCATCCACACGTAAGTCCAGATAGTTGCGTCTTCCTTTGGCGTTGTAATGAGTTGCTTTCAGTTGCAGATTGGCTTTTTCGCCGGCATTATCGCAATTTAAACGGCCCGATTCGAAGTAGGCTTTTCCGATGTGGAATTGGGGCAAATAGGCTTCGAAACGGAATCGGTTGAATTGGTTGTTATAGTGTCCCATTATGCGTCCCTGCTGCAATAGAGTGAACGGAAGTTTCAGCGTGTTGGATATGTCTTGTGTATTTTCAACCGTCAGCAGGAGGTTGAAATTATTTTCTTTCGTTGTCTTTTCTTTATGAGTGACGTTGATGAAGGCCGGGACGTATGCTTTTAACGTGTTCATCAAGCTGGGCACGATGGTTGTGAATGAATAGGCTCCGGTTACTTCGCCATTCAAGATATCGGAAGCGATGGTCAGGTGTCTGTCTTGCGAGTGGCCGGTTGCTTCGACGCGCATCTGTTTAAGGAAGAAGCTGTCGGAGGCCGTGTAGAATGCCAGACTGTCCAGTTGGATGCTTCCTTCCAGATTGTCGATGTTGTTGCCTGTGAAGTCTGCGTTGAGCGAGCAGGATATTTCAGGTGCTTCATACCGGTTTGTCAGCCCTAAGCGGTCTGGACGGAAATGAGCCAGCCGGGAGGTAAAGGTAAAGACCGAGTTTTTCCCTTCGTGCAAGAACACACCTTTGGCATGCAGCATCCCATTGGGGTCATTGACGTTGAGCACGCCGTTGAAACCATACCGCTTGAAATCGCCGGAAAGCTGTATATCCTTATACCGGTATCCTTTGTATTCAAAAGCTCCTATGTTCGCATTGATAGTCCCCGTATAAGAGCCGTTGCGGGGGCGATATGCGTTAAGCGTGACATCCAGCCGGGTGGTTCCATACGGATTTCCTTCGGGGAAAAGCTCGTTAATGCGTAAATCAGAGGTAGACAAATGGCCTTTCAGGAACATATCGATGTTTTTGTCCGGGTTCCTCCCGAATACCAAATCGGTTTGCAGGGAGCCGATGGATGAAGATAACTTGCCGTAGGCGACCAAGTTGTCGAAGAAGCCTGAAATTTCGCCGGTGAAGTTGATGGTTCCCAGTTTGACGAGCGATTCCGGCAAGACCACCGAACGCTTGTTGAAATTGTTTGCCAGTCCGGAAAGGCCTTCGGTCGTGAGATAGAGTTTGTTAATCTGTCCGAAAATGTAAGCATCTTGCGGATGCGTGATTCCGCGAAGGTTCATTTTCCCGACAAACAGCATCCGGTCGCTGTATTTCAAGATAAGTTGCCGCAGGTTCACGTTGTTGATATATCCCGAAGCGGCTGCCGATAACTCGATTGTTTCTGTGAAATGCTGGAAAGCCGGGACGAATGCAGACAGGTCTCTCAAGCAAATCTGCGACGGGGCGATTTGCAATTCGATGGGTGAGTGGTTAAGAAAACCGGTCAATCCGCCGCTGTCGGCCGGATGCAGGCAGGCATGTTCCAATCTGAGGTCTGTTTCCGGCAGTTTGACGGAAAAATTCTGGATAAATGCACTGTCGCGATTGGCTATGACGTTAAAAGAAAGTTTGTTGAGCTTGAAGCCGGAAGCCTCGTCGAAACTCATCTTTTTCACGAAGGCATTCAGGCTGTCTTTGTTGAGCGCTTTAATGGAGATGGTGGCGCTGAGGTTCCGGACGTCGACATGGCGGGCGTTGAATTTCTCCGGCGTTTGCTCCGCACTTTGGACGTCATAGCGGAAATTCCCTCTTCGGATTAAAATGGAGTGGAAACGGAAATCGATATCCGGTTGTTTTTTTATGGAATCTTTTCGGGCGAAAGCATCTATGACAAATTGCAGGTTCAGCGGGCTTTGGGGCATCTCTTTGCTTAGGTGGAGCGTAAACCCGAAAAGGCGTACGGTCGAAAAAACAAGCCGTCCGTGCAACAAAGGCAGGATATCGAACCCGGCTGAAACGTGGTTGGCGCTGAACAGGGGTGTCCCGTTTGGGTCTTCCAGATATAAATCTTCGAGGACTAAACGGTTGAACCATCGGATGTTTACGTTACCGATCCGAACGGGTACACGCAACCTTTCGGATAGTTCCTGCGTCGCCACCTGCGCCACTTTTTGTTGTATCAGAGGGATTCGCAGCAGGATGGAGGGCATGGCGTAACCTATCCAAAATAGAACCAACAGCGTGATGATTATGTATTTGAGTCCTTTGATATCTTTACTATAATTTAAGCACAAAACTACAACAATATCCTGAGAGATTTCGTTAATTTGCACAAAAAATGGACAAGTTATGAGTGTAACGATATTGGGTATCGAGTCGTCGTGCGATGATACTTCTTCTTCCGTCATCCGCGATGGGGTAATGCTGTCGAATGTAATTGCGAGTCAGGCCGTCCATGAGGCCTATGGAGGCGTGGTGCCTGAGTTGGCTTCGCGGGCGCATCAGCAGAACATCATTCCAGTTGTTTCAGAAGCAATCAGGCGGGCCGGCATCGACAAGTCGGAGCTGGACGCTGTGGCATTCACGCGCGGTCCGGGATTGATGGGTTCGCTGTTGGTGGGAACCTCTTTTGCGAAAGGTTTTTCGATGGCTTTGGGTATTCCGATGATTGAAGTCAACCATTTGCAAGCGCATGTGCTGGCACATTTCATCAAAGAGGCTCCGGACGACCACCATGCACCCTCTTTCCCTTTCCTCTGCCTGCTGGTTTCGGGCGGAAACTCGCAGATAATCAAGGTCAATGCTTACAATGACATGGAGGTAATCGGGCAGACCATCGACGACGCGGCGGGCGAAGCGTTCGACAAGTGCGCGAAGGTGATGGGGCTGGGCTATCCGGGTGGGCCGGTCGTCAACCGGCTTGCCAATCAAGGGAATTCGAAAGCATTCTCGTTCAGCAAGCCTCACATACCGGGATATGATTATAGCTTCAGTGGCTTGAAAACCTCGTTCCTTTATACCTTGCGCGACCGTCTGCAAGAAGACCCGACGTTCATCGAGAAAAATAAAGCAGATTTGTGCGCGTCGCTACAGGCGACGGTCATTGACATTTTGATGAACAAGTTGCGCAAGGCCGTGAAAGATTTCGGCATAAAGGAGGTGGCTGTTGCCGGAGGTGTTTCGGCCAATTCGGGGTTGCGAGATGCTTTCTTAGACCACGCAAAGCGTTTGGGCTGGAAAGTCTACATCCCCAAGTTCTCTTTTACGACAGACAATGCGGCGATGGTTGCCATTACCGGTTATTACAAATATAAGGATAAACAATTCTGCCCCGTCGACGCCGTGCCTTTTGCACGCGTGCAAAGCAAATTGGGGTAGAATTCGGAGAAAAGTTTCCCGCCGGTGAAACAAAAGTTTCCTTCCGGAGAAATTTTGTTTCATGGGATGGAAATTTTCCGGGCATAAATGATGAAAAAGATGGAAATAGCAAACAGGATAGGAGAAATACTTCGTGCCCGCCATTTGACGTTGGGTACGGCCGAAAGTTGTACGGGCGGATATATCGCCCATCTGATTACGCGTGTGCCGGGAAGCTCTGATTACTTTTTGGGCGGCGTAGTGTCTTACAGCAACGAGGTTAAGCAGCATGTGCTGGGTGTCCCGGAGGAGTGCTTGATGCAACATGGAGCCGTCAGCCGGCCGGTTGTCGAAGCGATGGCGCAGGGGGCCATTCGGGTGTTGGGATGCGATTGTGCTGTGGCGACTTCGGGGATTGCCGGGCCGGGAGGCGGAACGCCCGATAAGCCAGTGGGAACGGTTTGGATTGCGGCGGCTTTGCATGATAAAGTCCGTTCGGAATGTTTCCATTTCGGTACCGAGCGCGAGGTCAACATCCGGCAAGCGGCGGATACGGCTTTGGAAATGTTGAAGGCGATGTTGTAAGGATAATAGGGGAAAGGGAGGATTCGTGTGTATTTATAAGTAAAACGGTGAAAATGGAGATAGGAGACAAAAAATATATGTTGAGAAAATTGTTGCAAGATACGCTGACAGACGATGAACGAGCGGCTCTGTTGGCGTCTGAACCTGTGACGCGGCAGATGAAACAGCAATGGGATGAGGGCGCCGGTGGCAGGGGCGACAAACAGCGGGAGGAGATTATTTGGCAGAAGGTCTGCCGGGCGTTGGACGGGCGCGTATCGGGACGCAAAGAGACGTTTTACAAAATATACAGTCTGGTGGCTTCCGTATTGCTTTTGCTTGGTATCGCGGGGACAGCCTATTGGGCTTCGTTGAGGCAAGAGGCGGTTTCGGTGTATGTCGTTAATTCCGGGTTTCAGAGTATGCAGTCTGTTTCGCTTCCGGATGGGACGGAAGTCCAGATGGGGCCGGGAAGCCGGTTGACATATCCGGCAGATTTTACGGGCAAGCTACGCGAAGTGAAGTTAGACGGGCAGGCGTTTTTCGATGTGGCGAAACTTCCGGGCAAGCCGTTTGTCGTTCAGACTGGGGATATGCAGGTCGAGGCGGTGGGGACGGCTTTTGAGTTGTTCAGCTATGATACGGAGAGCAAGGCTGAGGCGATTCTGCTGAACGGAAAAATCAAGGTGGATATCCGGGACGGACAAACCCAACAGGTACAGTCTTATTGGGTTTCACCCGACGAACGGTTGCAACTGGATAAGTTGAGCGGCGAAGTTTCTAAACAGACGGTGGATGCAGATAAATATACGGCTTGGCGTAAACAGCGGATATTGAGTTTTGAGAATGAAAAGCTTTCGATGATTATTCCTCGTCTGGAACAATGGTATGGCCGGAAGGTGATGTGTCAGAAAGATTTGGCAGAGTGTTACCGCTTTACGTTCAAAGTGCACGGCGAGTCGTTGGAGCAGATTCTGAAGCTGATGCAGTTGTCGTCT
>CAYXIX010000084.1:0-1978 GCA_964465405.1 uncultured Parabacteroides sp.
CGGAAGCAAGGCAAAAATAACGATATTTTTTATTCAATGATAAGATTGAAGGATAAATTTTCAGATAAAACAATACTCCCATGCGTGGCAACGCCCAAGTGGCTGCCACGCACAGGAGTAAAGATACGATTGTCAAACCGATTCGTTTCTTCTTATTTGCTTAACGCATTAATGACCGACTGATTGGCTTCTTTGATTTCCGCTTCATTGATTTTGATGACCTTCCGGTCGTAGGTCATCAAACCGTTTACCTCGCCCTCCACGTCAGTTGTCTGCGTATAAACGGCTGCCGAGAAACCAAGCGGCACATAGTTTTTCAGCATATTGGCATATTTGACATATTCAGCCGTCACCTCGTCGCTGTTCTTAAACTGTATATATCCCCAGTTTCGCTTGTTCCACCACAAATGGTCTTCCACAGGCATGCCGATACCGCCATATTCGCCCAATACATTGACGCGCCGGGGGTCGAAAAGGTACATATCAGGTGCCGGATAGTTGTGCAAGTCCATGATGTCGCCACACGGACGATGGTTTCCGCCGCTCGCCGGGTTGACCAGCCGGGAGGGGTCGTAAGCCTTCGTCCAAGCTGCCACCTCTTCGGTGTCGAACTGTCCCCATGCCTCGTTGAACGGAACCCAGACGACGACGCACGGATTGGAGATGCAAAGATCCATAATCTCTTTCCACTCCCGCCGATAATTGGCAGCCGATTCGGCCGAACGTTCCACGTCTTTTCCACCGTTATACACATGGTGTTCCCACATATACGAGCCATGATCTCCGCTCGGCATATCCTGCCAGACCAAGATACCCTCTTTGTCGCAATGGTAATACCAACGGGCCGGTTCGACCTTCACATGCTTGCGGATCATGTTGAACCCCCAGTCTTTCGTCTTCTTGATGTCATAAACCAAAGCCTCGTCTGTCGGAGCCGTATAAAGGCCGTCGGGCCACCAGCCTTGATCAAGCGGGCCATATTGGAACAGGTTCTCGTTATTTAATTGCATGCGCATAATTCCATTTACATCCCGCTTAGCTGAAATTTTCCGGAAGGCAGTATAAGATTTCACTTCGTCTACCACCTTGCCCCCTTTTGAGAGGGAAACCGTCATGTCATACAAATAGGGATTGGAAGGGCTCCAAAGCGTCGGGTTCTCGACCGCCAGACGAAGCTCGTTCCCCTGCGTACCCTTTGCCGAAGCGACCACCTGCCCCTTATCCAACAGGTTTACCGTAACGACAGCCTCCGGACAGGTCGCACCGACGGTCACGGCCAGCGTCCCGTTGTCGATATTCGGAATGGCTTTGACCGATGTCACATGCGCCGGTTCTACCGGTTCCAACCAAACCGTCTGCCAGATACCCGTTACGGGCGTGTACCAAATACCCTCCGGATTGGCAACCTGTTTCCCGCGCGGCTGATACCCTTTGTCGCTCGGGTCCCAGACGCGGACGACCAGCTTCTGGTTGCTGCGCCCGGTCAGATAGGGAGTGATATTGAACGAAAACGGCGTGAATCCGCCCTTGTGCGAGCCGACGAGGACGTCGTTGACAAAGACATCCGCCTTCCAGTCTACCGCCCCGAAATTCAACATCACATCTTTGTTCTTCCAGGCAGAGGGCACCGAGAAAGTCCGTTTGTACCACAACTCGTTCTGCCCGCCTACCTCTTTCTGTACGCCGGAAAGAGACGATTCGACGGCAAAAGGCACCAATATCTTCCCATCAAAAGCAGCCGGTTCAGCCTCGCCTACCGGCTTGATGGCATACTCCCATTCGCCGTTCAGGTTCTGCCAGTCGGCACGTTCCAACAACGGACGCGGATATTCGGGCAACACATTCGACGGGTTTACCTGTTCCGCCCACTGCGTCTTGATTTTGTCTCCCGCAGGTTTCCACTGCGCCTGCGCCGCTCCCAACGTGAGAACCAAAGCGCAACATGTCAAAGTAATTTTCTTCATGATAATTTATTTTT
>CAYXIX010000084.1:2078-9848 GCA_964465405.1 uncultured Parabacteroides sp.
TGCTTCCACACCCGGCTGTGGCGCATTGCCACACGAGGCTATGTCTTCAGAACACGGGCGCATCGGCTTCCAGCGAAGGCACAGCCCCCGCGACTTCCGGCCATCCGTCCTTCCAGCGGACGCAGTCCAGCATCAAAACGCGCCCTCTCGGGTTCGCCCGGCTCACGGCGTGATAGAACAGCCAGTCGTTCCCCGCGTCGTCCGTGACGATTTCCGAATTATGCCCCGTCCCGACAAAGGCGTCGTTCTTATGAATCAACACTTCGTGGTGGTTTTCCATCATCGGCTGCCCCTGCTTGTCGACGTATGGCCCGAACAGGTTTTCGGAACGGCCTACTACTGTCGTATAAGTACTCTTCAAACCTTCACAACAACTCCCGATGGAGGCGAACAGATAATAATAGCCGCCTCGCTTGTGAATATAAGTGCCTTCGTAGGCCGTCCCGGCGACTTGCCGTTTTTCTGCCCCTTCGCGCACGGAAAGCCCGTCATCAGACAATTCGATTCCATAAATACCGCCAAAACTTCCCCAAAAGAGGTATTTCCTGCCTCCCTCTTCGATATAAAAAGGGTCGATGGAATTCTTCACGTCGATGGTGTTGCTGCGGAACAACGGCCCGCAGTCGGTGAAAGGCCCTTCCGGCTTATCGGCCGTAGCCACGCCGATGCCGCACGTCCACACGCCGCCCCAGACAGACATGGAGTAATACAGTACATACTGCCCGGCAATGTAGTTGATATCCGGCGCCCACAATCCGCCTTTCGGTTCGAACGTCGGGCGCGTCTTGTCGGTAAAAGCCGTGCCAATCTCCTCCCAGTCGACCAAGTTCTGCGAGCGGTGAATCGGCATGTTCCGGATGTCTTCCGTCGCATACAAATAAAAATAACCGTCGTTCGCCTTGATGACCGTCGGATCCGGCAAGCTATAATCAATGACCGGATTCCGGTACGTCCCCTGCGCTCCGACAAAAATAGCCGGCAGGAAAAACAGGCTACCCGCAAGCAACTTTTGAACAAATCCTTTCCTTTGCATATTGTCTCTATTTCATAAACTGATTTTCATTGCACAAATATAAACAGAAAGCGGGCAATCGCCCCATTACATTTCAACCAGAAGGTTTCAATAATCAATCAAAATCGATAAGAAATCCACCGCCCTACCGTTTTTTTACCTATTTTTGTGACATGGGAAATGAAGACAGGCCGTATATGAAGCTATTCCTAACCATTCTAATCGGATTAATCGAAACGTTCCTGCCGCTTGCTTCTTTCGGGAAAGAGGCACACGATTTATATTTCCGGCATTATACCAACAAGCAAGGGCTCTCGCACAATACGGTTTATTGCGCGTGGCAAGACAAGCAAGGGTTCATGTGGTTCGGCACGGAAGATGGGCTGAACCGCTTCGACGGGCTTCATTTCCGCACGTACCGATACAATTCGCACGACTCCGCCAGCCTTTCGCACGACCGGATTGTCAGCCTCTTCGAAGATTCGGCCGGCAGGCTTTGGGTCTGTACCCTTTCGAACGCCTGTTATTACGACTACCGTGCCGATGCGTTCCACCCGCTTGCCTTTCCTCCCGGCTCCTATGACGGGCCGCTCCACTTCCGCAACATCATCGAGGATGCGGATAAGAACCTTTGGCTGATTAACTACAATCAAATTGTCTGCTACCCCCAGTCCGGAGACAGCATCCCCCGCGTCTATCCGGAGGGAGCACGCATCTACCCGACCGATATTGCGCTGACCGAAACAGGCAGACCGCTCATCGCCGGCTCGTCAGCCCTTTACGTTTACCAGCCGGAGGACGACCGTTTCAACCCGATTCAGGTGCTGACCGACGAAGAACAGACAAACGCCGTCTATCTCTCCGCGCTCTGCATCGTGCCCGAGCAAGGTTTCTTAATCGGCACAGACCGCGCCGGGCTCAAATATTACGACCGAAAGCAAAAAACGACAGAAACCCTCCTCCCCGACATCCAAGTGCGCGACATCACGCAGACCGGAGCGCATACCTTTTGGATTGCTTCCGAATCGGGTATCTACATATTGGACTGGCCCACCCGAAATGTCACCCACCTGCAAAAATCGCTCACCAACGAATATACCATTTCAGACAATGCCGTCTACTCCATCACGCAAGACCGCGAAGGAGGCATCTGGGCGACTACCTTCTTCGGAGGCGTCAACTACCTGCCCAAACGTTACTTCCCGTTCCAATACTTTATCGGCGGGAAAACCTACCCGGAAATGCTGGGCAACGCCGTCCGCGAAATCTGTCCGGACCAATACGGCAACATCTGGCTGGGTACGGAAGACAACGGTATCAACTGCTATCAGCCCGCTTCCGGCCGAATCACGAACTATTCCCGCAGCAATCCGCGCCATCCGCTCTCTGCCACCAATATACACGGTCTGCTGGCAGACGGAGACCGGCTTTGGATTGGGACATTCAACACCGGCATCGACCTGCTGGACATCCCGACGGGCAAAGTGGTAAAGCGATACACACACAGCAACACCGGCCAGCAGTTGCCGTCCGACTTCGTGCTCTGCTTCTGCAAATGCGCTGCCGACGAAATCCTGATTGGAACCGGCGCAGGCATCGCCCTTTTCCATCAAAAAGAGGAACGTTTCACCCTTTGGCAACCCGAAATCCGTTCGATGGTGCGCCAAATCTGCCAAGACAGTCAAGGGGATATCTGGGTGGCGACCACAAGCGGAGCCTACCGCTACACGCCCTCCACCCGGCAACTTCATCATTATACTGCCGACCGGATACGCCCGGATGCCATCGGCGACAACAGCGTGACCTCCATTTTTGAAGATTCCCAACGGTGCATCTGGGTTTCCACCACGTATGGCTTTTCGCTCTATAACCGGCAAACAGATTCGTTCGCGCCGCGCATCACCGTTGAAAACGGATTGCCAAGCAACATCGTGTATCGCATGCTCGAAGACAACGACCATTTCTTTTGGATGACAACCGCCAACGGGCTTGTCCGCTTCGACCCGGAAACCCACACCATGAAAACCTTCGCATATACGGACGGGCTCCCGGAAACCCAATTCAACTACAGCTCCGCCTACAAGGCTCCGGACGGGACTTTCTACATGGGCACCATCAACGGGATGATTGCCTTCAACCCCGACCATTTCGAGGCAGACACCTATACCCCTCCGCTCTATATCACCCGTATCGAAAGGCAAGACAAACAGACAAACACCCTTTCGTACAACCTCCATGCAGGCAACGGGCAGGGCGAGCTGAGGCTCCCCTACAACCAATCGACCTTCACGCTCTCTTTTGTGGCGTTGAGCTACACTTCGCCCCACGCCATCCGATATGCCTATCGCTTGGACGGGAGTGACAAAGAGTGGGTCTATATGAACCAAAACCAAGACGTCACTTTCGCCAATCTTTCGCCGGGGAATTATACCTTCCGGGTAAAATCGACTAATAGCGACGGAAGTTGGCAAGACAATGAGGCTAAATTGCGCATCGTCGTGACGCCCCCTTTTTGGGCTACCGGATGGGCGTTCCTCGTCTACGCGCTTTTGATATGCCTGCTGCTGGTCCTTTGGTATAACTACAAAAAAGCGCAACTGGAAGAGAAGCACCGCATCGACCAAGCCCTCTTCGAAAGCCGGAAGGAGAAAGAGCTGTACAATGCCAAAATCCAGTTTTTCACCTTCATCACGCACGAGATACGCACCCCGCTCACGCTCATCAAAGCCCCGCTCGAAAAGATACTCCGTTCGGGCGACGGCACACCAGCCACGCAAGAGAACCTGCAAATCATCGAAAAGAACACCCAACGGCTGCTCGACCTCAGCAACCAGCTGCTGGACTTCCGCAAGACAGAGAGCCGCAGCTTCAAGCTGAACTACACGAAAACGGACGTCGTGCTCTGGCTCGAAACCATTCTGCAACCTTTCCACCCGGCTTTTGAGAAGGAGGAAAAGAGCTTCACGGTCAAACTGCCCGACATCCCATTCGAGGCCGGCATCGACCGCGAAGCCTTTGCCAAAATCATCAACAACCTGCTGAGCAACGCCCTGAAGTATTCAGACAAGTATATCCGGCTCGAACTGCTGCCGCCGTCCGGCGAGATGCGGCAGTTCACCGTAAGCGTCACCAACGACGGCCCTCTTATCCCTGCCGACGAAGCGACGCACATCTTCAATCCGTTCTATCGGTCGAAAGCGACTGAAAACAAAGAGGGTAGCGGCATCGGCCTCTCGCTTGCCCAATCGCTCGCCGAGTTCCATCGCGGGACGCTCGCTTACCGGCAGACGGCAGACGGGTTGAACCAATTCGTCCTCACCCTGCCCGAATCGCAAGATGAAACAGAGCGCACACATCCCCCGATTCGCCCCGTCACCCTCGCCGAAAACACACGTCCCGTTGTCCTCATCGTCGAGGACGAAACAGACATGCGCCGGTTCATCGCCCGCGAACTTGCCGGGCAGTATCAGGTAGTAGAGGCTGCTAACGGGAAAGCGGCACTTGCGCTCATCCGCCAGCACCCGGTAGTGAACCTGATTGTCAGCGATGTCATGATGCCGCTCATGGACGGCTTTGAACTCTGCAACGAGGTGAAAAACGATGTCTGCATCAGCCATATTCCTTTCATCCTGCTTACCGCCCAACACAACCTGCAATCGCGCCTGAAGGGGCTGAACACCGGTGCCGACGCCTACATGGAGAAACCCTTCTCCATCGAATTGCTGCACGCCCAAGTCAATAATTTACTCCGGAGCCGCGAGCAATTAGGCAAAGCCTATCTCGAAAAACCCCAAACCCCCATCCGGACATTGGCCGTCTCCGCAGCAGACAACCTGTTCCTCGACAAACTCAACACGTACATGGAGACCCACCTCGGCCAACCCGCCCTCTCGGTCGAAAGTCTGGCTGAGGCGATGCACATGAGCACCTCCAACCTGTATCGCAAAATAAAAGGGCTTTCCGGCCTGTCGCCCAACGATTTCATCCGCATAGCCCGCCTGAAAAAAGCAATCTCGCTGATGCAGCGGGGCGAAGGCCGCATCAACGAGATTGCCTATCAAGTGGGCTTCTCCTCGCCCGCCTACTTCTCGACCTGCTTCCAAAAACAATATGGGAAGACCCCGACGGAATATCTGAGGCAGGGGGCAGGAAAAGAGGGATAGCGTGCAGCCGGTGGAGAGGTTGCTCCGTGCAACAGCTCGTGTAGCCGATGGTGTCGCCCGATTGCAGGATGGGCGATACGGAGGTGATGTAGTCCGTCGTGTTAATCAAAGCTCAAGGGCGGCGATGCGCTCCTCCTGTCCGTTCACCGCGTTCCAGATGTCAGTGTCGTCAAAATACCAGCAGCAACCTGAACCGATGACTAATGCAAGCGCGAATAGTGGAAATCTTTTTCATTTCGAATCGTTGTTTGTTATTATTTTTTGTATGAGGGTCCTACCTTTGCTTGCTACACTATTTTCCCGTCCCGCCAAATCAGAGGGGATAAAAAGCTTAATGTGGTAAGTCACGGGCGGGATTCTGTCATGTTATTCGATTCTTTTCATTCAAAAAAAGAGGTACCTGGCGGATTCGAACCGCCGTAAACGGTTTTGCAGACCGCTGACTATACCACTCATCCAAGGTACCGTTATGTCAAAAGAGAGAGGTTCCTGGCGGATTCGAACCGCCGTAAACGGTTTTGCAGACCGCTGACTAAGCCACTCATCCAAGGAACCGTTTGCCGTTTTGCGGTGCAAAGAAAGGGAATATAATTGGAATATGCAAGGCTTTCCCGCGCTTTTTGTCTGCAAGGAAGTTTGGAGAACTAAGGAAAAAGAAGTTACTTTGCCAATCGTCAACAAACCATACAGACATGAACTATATCGAAACAGAAATTCCGGGCGTTTGGATTATCGAGCCGAAAGTGTTTGCCGATGCGCGCGGGTATTTTATGGAAGCTTGGAGGAAAACGGATTTTGACGCGCATGTAAAAAATGTCGGGTTCGTGCAAGACAACGAGTCGTGCTCGTCGCGCGGCGTACTGCGGGGGCTGCACTACCAGCTGAACCCCTGCGCGCAGTCGAAGCTGGTGCGTGTCATCAAAGGCTGCGTGCTGGACGTGGCGGTCGACATCCGCAAGGGTTCCCCCACCTTCGGCCGCCATGTCGCCGTCGAGCTTTCGGGCGAAAACAAACGGCAGCTGTTCATCCCGCAGGGGTTCGCGCACGGGTTCCACGTGCTCAGCGAAGAGGCTGTCTTCACCTATAAAGTGGACAATCCCTACGCTCCCTCCTGCGAACGGGGCATCCGGTTTGACGACCCGGCTATCGGCATCGACTGGCGGATTACGGACCCGCATTCGCTCAACCTCTCGGAAAAAGACCAAAGGGCTCCGTCATTGCAAGCGGCTGAAATCAACTTTACATATTAACTCACATCTTACATTTCAAATGGAAACATACTTAGTGACAGGCGCGGCCGGATTCATCGGCGCCAATTTCATCAAATATATGCTGGCAACGTACACGGACATCCAAATCGTCGTCTTGGACCTCCTGACTTACGCCGGCAACTTGGGAACCATCGCGGACGACATCGACGGCAAGCGGTGCATCTTCGTCAAAGGAGACATCTGCGACCGCGCGCTGGCAGACCGGCTGTTTGCCAGCTATCCGTTCGACTATGTGGTAAATTTCGCAGCAGAAAGCCACGTAGACCGCAGCATCGAGAACCCGCAACTGTTCCTGCAAACCAACATCTTGGGCACGCAAAACCTATTAGATGCCGCCCGCCGCGCATGGACGACGGGAAAAGGCGAAGACGGCTATCCGCTTTGGCGTACGGGCGTCCGCTTCCACCAAGTCTCGACAGACGAAGTCTATGGCAGCTTAGGTGCGGAGGGCTATTTCACAGAAACGACCCCGCTCGACCCGCGCAGCCCGTATAGCGCGTCCAAAACCAGTGCCGACCTGTTTGTAAAGGCATACGCCGAAACCTACAAGATGCCGGTCAGCATCACCCGCTGCTCGAACAACTACGGGCCGTATCATTTCCCCGAGAAACTGATTCCGCTCGTCATTAAAAACATCCTCGAAGGCAAACCGCTCCCCGTCTATGGCAACGGGACGAACGTGCGCGACTGGCTATACGTCGAAGACCATTGCAAAGCCATCGACCTCGTGCTGCATCGGGGGGGCGCCGGCGAAGTCTACAACGTAGGCGGACACAACGAGAGGCAGAACATCGAAATCGTCCGGCTGATAATCCGAACCATCCGGCAGCTCATGACCGAAGAACCCGCCTACCGCCAAGCGCTCAAGAAGAAAGAGCCGGGCGAAGACGGGCTTCCACGCATCGACTGGATTAACGACGACCTGATTACCTTCGTGCGCGACCGTCTTGGGCACGACCAGCGGTATGCCATCGACCCGACCAAAATCACGACCGAACTGGGTTGGACGCCCGAGACGCCGTTCGAAGCAGGCATCGTCAAGACCGTCCGCTGGTATCTGGAAAACCAAGCATGGGTGGAAGCCATCACGGGCGGCGACTACATGACCTACTACGAACGCATGTACGGAAACCGTTAAAACATAAACGTCACGAGATTACCCCCTTCCTTACCAGTTATCCGTCCGGAACGGTATCACGGGCAACTCCCGGTGATTCTTCAAATTACCGATTTGGAAGTTGCGGAAGCAGTAGCGGACAGCGACCGGGTGCTTGACTTTCGGAGAGGATACCACAATCTCATTCGCCCGTTTCCCCAAGCGGGC
>CAYXIX010000085.1:0-9752 GCA_964465405.1 uncultured Parabacteroides sp.
TATTCCGCATCGCAAAACTATATGCTTATCCCCACTAAAAATCTACTGACCCGAATCTCATCCTTGAGAAAATCCAAATGACTTCAACTTGAAATAAAACAACAGAGGCTATCCCAAATTCATTTTGAAACAGCCTCTTTATAAATATTTCCCTTCTGAATATTAATTCACAGCCGCTGTCGATGAGTAACTAATCTTCAATGCATATGCTTCCCGAAGAGCCTGCTTTACGTCGGTAATTAATCCCATCTTCGTTTCTCTATCTGCCTTGATGGATACCGTCATATAAGGCTGGTCTTCCTCTTTCATACTGGATTTCTCCTGAGCAATATAATCCTGAATAGCAGATACCTCTTCAATCTTATCGTTCAGCTGCACACGAGCCTCTGTACCCATCTTTGCTTGATATTCCTTGTTAGGAACGCCAATATAGATAAAGGTCACCAACGATTTCTTCTCCAACTTCTGAAGCTCTGTCGCTTGTGGAGCACGGAATTGCACCATCAATGATACTTCACGCATAGATGTTACCATCATGATGAAGAACAAGAATGCAAATACCAAGTCAGGTAATGATGACGTGTTCAATTCGGGCATTTCACGTCCGCCCGCTTTACTAAACTTTCCCATTCCTATTTCCCTCCATAATTTTTCGGCTCTGCCTCAGAAATCTTTTGCGGATAGATTTCTTGTACGGCCTTCTGTTGTGCATCTTCCAAATCAGCAAATGCTTTTCCGAATTTCTCTCTCGAAATTTCGTCACGCAATTCGTTATAGGCCTTTGCCAACTCATTCTGAACGCTGATATAAGCCTGATACTGTGTACCGCGGTCGTTTTGGATAGAGATGACACCTTTAGAAGCACACATCACTTTTCCAAAAAATTCAACTTCCTTTTCCTCTTTCTCAGGTTTATTTGCGTCGTTATAAGGATTGTCAATGAACTCTTTTGCCTTGTCTTTCAATTGTGAGATATCAATCGGTTCACCACCACAAGAAATCTGATTCTGACTATTAATCAGTACAACCAAAAGATTTCTTCTATTGATCTCGACATCGTTGTCTTTCTGATCCTTAGGCACCGGAGGCGGCAAACGTCTCGGAAGACCTTTATCCGTGTCCATAGATGATGTCATAAGGAAGAACAAAAGCAACATGAAAGCAATATCGGCAGAAGAAGAAGCGTTGATACCTGGTACTTTTCTATTTTTCTTACCCATATTACTGATCCTTATTCTATTTACTTATAATTCTTTTGACTGTCCCCCAACAAATAGCGGCAATAATTACAAGAAACAACACAATGGATGATAAAATCCACATATCCGTTGTCTTCAACCAAAACGGCGTATTATACGTCTGCGCATCTGCATTCAGTGTCGTAAGTGGGGTCCCGTCTCCAACAGAGTAAGTAACCACCAGCATAAGAGCAAAAACAATCAATACAATTGCAGACATCAATGCCGATTTGGGATTCGTCTTCACTACATTAACGAATTGCCATCCCGCCAATACAACCCAACATACAATCGTCAAAAAGAAAACAAAGTAGGTCCAATTCAGCAAAAGGCCAGTGTTAACGTAATTCTTGACCTCTTCACCCGGGTTGGAAACTCCTCCGGCGAAGAACATGATGACGACTATTACGCTAATTAAGGAAATAGCTAACAGCGTCCAACTTGATAATTTCCTTATTTTAGTAACTGCCATGGTTTTTATTTTTTGAATTTGAGGTTGTATTTGATAACCATATCAAGCAATGTGATAGAAGCATCTTCCATCTGATTCAGGATGGCCTCTACTTTGTTCAACAAATAGTTATAAAATACTTGCAGGATCAAGGCAACGATCAAACCACCGATTGTCGTAATCAAAGCCACTTTCATACCACCGGCAACGACCGTCGGACTGATATCTCCCACTTGTTCAATCTTATCGAATGCCATGACCATACCGACCACAGTTCCCAAGAATCCTAATGACGGCGCCATAGCGATAAACAATGTGACCCATGACAAATTCTTTTCCAACAGGCCACCTTGTACACCCCCATAAGAAACGATTGATTTTTCAACAACATCGATACCTTGATCGATACGCATCAAACCTTGATAAGCGATAGAAGCGATCGGACCTCTTGTATCACGAGCGATAGTTTTAGCACCTTCTACATCTCCTTTGTCAAGCGCATCTTCGATGCCTTTCAATAATTTAGTCGGATTGGTTTCTGCCAAGTTCAAATAGATAATTCTTTCCAAAGCAAAAGCCAGACCTAAGATCAATACGATAGCGATTGAACTCATAAAGTCGGCACCACCTTCGATAAATTTAATCTTCAAAGCTTGGTACAAACCACCTTCTACTGCAGTTTCAGCCGCTTCCTGCGCGAATGCCACAGAAGAAATCCCAAGAGCACATAAACTCATGAATGTTTTAGCAAAATACTTTTTCATTGTGTGTTTAATTTTTTAAGATTAATAATTCTCTTTTTTGTTCTTATTTTTTAGTTGTTAATAATCAATTTGAGCAGACCAATATAGGAAGCGGAGAGAGCGGGATTCGAACCCGCGAAACCCTTTAGAGGTTTACACGCTTTCCAGGCGTGCCTCTTCAACCGCTCGAGCATCTCTCCAGACGCATAATCAATCCTTCTTTCCCTAAAACGGATGCAAAATACGAAAAAAAATCGCACTTCCAAACGTTTCAGTGCACAAAACTATGTTTTTTTCCTGACAGATGCATCATATCTGAGCGTTAATTTTTGCATTCCACCGAAAATATTTTATTCTATCGATTTATTTACGATTTTAAACAGACTCAATGCATTGTTTTTAGTTATTTCAACAGCCTCTTCAAGGCTTACCCCATAGATTTCCGCCACCTTCTCTGCCGTTTTCCAAATATAGATTGGCTCGTTCCGTTTTCCCCGATAAGGGACTGGAGCAAGATAAGGGGCATCCGTTTCCAATACCAAATCATTGATGGTAGTATGCTGAAGGACATCTGGCAACTTGGATTTTTTGAATGTAACAACGCCATTGATTCCTATTCGAAAATTGGTTAATTTTTTTATCTCCTCCAGCTCTTCAACGTTCCCATTAAAACAATGAAACACCCCACTTAACTGTTCTGTTTTTACCTTATATATAGAATCGAACACCTCCATATAGGCATCTCTTACGTGAATGGCAACCGGAAGATGCAGGTCTATACTCCAACGCAACTGTTCTTCAAAAACCTCCTTTTGTTCCTTCAGATGGCTTTTATCCCAATATAGGTCAATGCCTATCTCGCCAATCCCACAATAAGATCTCTTACCCAGCCACGTTTCAATGACCCGCAAATTCTCTTCATAATGTTCATCCACACTTGTCGGATGCAGCCCCATCATGGGATATGCATAATTAGGATAACGCTCGCAAACGTCCAGCATCCGTTCAATCGTAGTTGTATCGACATTCGGCAACAGCAACGCAGCAATTCCCGATTTCCGTGCTGCAACGATTAAAGCATCTTGTTCCGGATCAAATGCATCCAGATAGATATGATTATGTGTATCTATCAACTCCATGTTATGATTGCCGATACATTAAACGAGTACAAACCGCTCTTAAATGGGCAAGTTTTTCAACGGGTAGATTCAATATGTCCAAGCAATCCATCGCCTCTTTATAATAAGTCTCTATTCTCTTTTCCGTCAATTCTTTCAGTCCCAGTTGATTATACACACGAGTAACAGCAGCAACTTTTTCTTCCGGATCAAATGTTTCCCGGCTTATCCAATCTGTTAAAACCTCCTTCTCACGACCTGTTGCACGTTGAAAAGCATTAATAAGCAAAAATGTTTTTTTATTCGACACGATATCTCCACCTAACTGTTTTCCAAAAACAGCCGTATCACCATACACATCCAACAAATCATCCTGCAACTGAAATGCCAACCCCATGTGGATACCCAACCGATAAAGCACTTCCTGCTCCGCTACCGGTGCATTCCCAAGCATTGCCCCCATCTTTAAAGCACAAGCCAACAGCACAGCCGTTTTCAGACGAATCATTTCTATATATTCAGCTTCTGTCACATCTTGGCGGGTTTCAAACTCCATATCAAACTGCTGTCCGGCGCAAATCTCAAGAGCAGTCGCAGTAAAAAGCTCCAAAATAGGTTTAAGCCGATCTTCTTGTACCTTCTCAAACAACTGATAGGCGTAAATCAACATAGCATCACCAGACAAAATCGCCGCGTTAGGACTCCAATGTTTATGTACCGTCGGTCTGTTACGCCTCCTATCAGCCCCGTCCATTAAGTCGTCATGCAACAATGTGAAGTTATGGAATACCTCTAAACCTAAAGCCGGTTTAAGAGCAGGCTCCAACTCTTCCTGATATAAGTTGTAAGCCATCAATAACAAAGCAGGACGAATCCGCTTTCCCCCCAAAGAAAGCGTATAAGTAATGGGTTCATACAAACTCTTGGGAGGATTTACAAATTGAATCCGAGCAATTTCCTGCTTGATTTTTTGTTGAACGTCTTGAAATGTGAACATGAGAATACGAATGATTTCTAAACAAAAGGGCTGCCATTCCGCAGCCCTTCCTTTTTTATTTATAAAGATTATTGCAATCTGAATGTTACCGGAACGGTATATTTTACACGTACGGGTTTTCCTCTCTGCTTACCCGGTTTCCACTTCGGCATTGCACTAATCACACGGATTGCCTCTTTATCCAAAGAAGGGTCTACACCACGTAAAACTTGCACATCCGTAACAGAACCGTCTTTCTCAACCACGAACGAACATGAAACACGTCCCTGGATACCATTTTCCTGAGCGATCACCGGATATCTGATCGATTTAGACAAATACTGCAACAACTCTCCTTGCCCACCCGGGAATTCCGGCATCTCTTCTACAACAGTGAAAATTGTCGTAGAAGACTCCTCTTCCTCTTCTTCTACAACAGGCGGCGTATAGGTCTGAACCTGTGCCATACTTGCGTCGTCTTCAGAAGAAAGGATGTCTACATCGTCCAACTGAACGTCATCTTCCACAACGGTTAATACTTCAGCTACAGCTGGTGGCGGTGGCGGTGGTGGTGGCGGTGGAGCCTCCTCCTGCCGAGTAATTTCGACTTCTTCTTCAGCGATGATATCTGCAACGCCCTCATTCTGGACGATGGAAATCTCACGCGTACTCCATTCGAAGCCGACGAACATAACAGCCAAGCCGACAATCATACCCATCAGGATATTCATCGTCTTGCCTTTCTCCAAGTCCGCTTTTGGTGATTTCTTTACTTCCATATCTCTTAATTTTAAAGATGTATCTTCTTTTGGGACAAATATACAGATTATTTCGACTAACCGTACAGCTCATGTAAATTTGTGTCCATTTTTTACTTTTTTTAATTCGAGATTAAAAATCGGCATTTTTCGGCGTTCGCGGGAAAGGAATTACATCCCGTATATTAGTCATGCCCGTCACGAACAACAACAGGCGTTCGAATCCCAGACCAAAGCCCGAATGCGGAACCGTTCCGAAACGACGCGTATCCAAATACCACCACATATCTTTCATCGGGATATTTAACTCATTGATACGATTCAGCAACTTATCGTAATCAGTCTCACGCTCAGAACCACCGATAATCTCACCGATTTTCGGGAACAAAACATCCATCGCACGAACCGTTTTGCCATCTTCATTCTGTTTCATATAGAAGGCTTTGATTTCTTTCGGATAATCGGTCAGGATTACCGGACGTTTAAAATGCTCTTCGACCAGATAACGTTCATGCTCGGAAGCCAAGTCAACCCCCCAATAAACCGGAAATTCAAATACATGCCCTTTTACGACGGCCTCCTCCAGAATCTTAATTCCTTCCGTATAAGAAAGACGGACAAAATCCTCCTTCAAAACACCCCGCAAACGCTCGATAAGCTCTTTGTCAAACATATCGTTCAAGAACTGGATATCATCCATGCAATTATCAAGCGCCCATTGTATACAATATTTAATAAAAGCTTCTGCCAGTTCCATATTGTCCTGAATGTCGTAGAAAGCCATTTCCGGCTCAATCATCCAAAACTCGGCCAAGTGGCGAGGCGTATTTGAATTTTCTGCACGGAATGTCGGGCCAAACGTATAAATCTGTCCCAACGCAGTAGCAGCCAATTCGCCTTCCAGCTGCCCGGATACCGTCAGACTCGCCTGTTTCCCGAAGAAGTCGCTATCATACACAACAGCCCCGTTTTCGTCTTTCGGAAGATTGTTCAAATCCAAAGTCGTCACCTGAAACATCTGTCCGGCTCCTTCACAATCCGAAACAGTAATCAAAGGGGTATGGAAATAATAGAATCTCCGTTCATGGAAAAACTTATGGATGGCATAAGCCATATTGTGGCGAATGCGAAAGATAGCGCCAAACGTATTCGTGCGAGGACGCAAATGGGCAATCTCACGCAAAAACTCCAGCGAATGCCCTTTTTTCTGCAACGGGTAGGTAGCCGGATCTGCCGTTCCATAAATCTCAATCTCGGTTGCCTGAATTTCCACTTGCTGGCCTTTCCCTTGCGATTGCACCAACAAGCCACTCACGCTCATGCTGGCCCCCGTCGTAATCAATTTCAAGATCTCTTCACTGAACTTATTGACATCGACAACCACTTGGACATTATGAATGGTCGACCCGTCGTTCAATGCGACAAAGTTCACCTGTTTGCTTCCGCGCCGCGTACGGACCCAGCCCTTTACGTTTACAACTGTACCAAACGCATCACTCTTCAGTACATCTATAATTTTCGTTCTTCTTATCGTTTCCATCTTTTATTCTCTCCTTGACAATTAAAACAAGTTAGCCGGTTTTGAAACCGGCTAATCTTTCCCTTTATTCAAAAGCACCCATACGAAGTGTGTTCACTTCCCGTTCATTCAAATAACGCCATTTACCACGCGGCAAATTCTTCTTCGTTAGACCGGCAAAATAAACGCGATCCAACTTCACGACATGGTAACCCAATGACTCAAAAATACGGCGGACAATCCGGTTCCGTCCAGAATGAATTTCAATACCCACCTGACTTTTATCTTCTTCGCTGGCATAACTGATAGCATCTGCATGTATTTCGCCATCTTCCAGCTGCAAACCGTCGGCTATCTTCTGCATATCTTCTACGGATACATTTTTATCCAGCCATACATGATAAATCTTCTTTTTCTTATAAGACGGATGAGTCAGTTTGGATGCCAAATCGCCATCGTTCGTCAGCAACAAGACGCCGGTCGTATTACGATCCAAACGTCCCACCGGATAAATACGTTCCTGACAAGCATTCTTCACCAAATCCATCACCGTCTGGCGAGCCTGCGGATCGTCAGAAGTCGTCACGCAATTCTTCGGCTTATTTAAAACAATATACACCTTGCTTTCTATCTGAACCGGACGATCCTTAAACAAGACTTTGTCCTGGCGGGTAATCTTTGTACCCAACTCGGTTATCACCTGATCGTTCACCTTCACATCGCCCGCCTTGATATGTTCATCCGCTTCGCGACGAGAACAAACACCCGCATTAGACAAATATTTATTCAAGCGAATCGGCTCATTGGGGTCTGCTAACACCTCTTTATATTTCAGCTGCTTCTGGAAATTATATTTCGCATTCGGATTATAGTTGTTCCCCGGACGGCGATTGTTGTTATTGTTATTACCCGGACGACGGTTATTATTCCCGACACGCCCCCCGTTATTGCCATAATTGCTATAGTTCGCATTCCCGTAAGGACGTCCTCCTCCCCGACTGTTGTTTTCATACATGGGATTGAAGCAGACATCTCCTACGCGCGGACGTCTTTTTTTCACCATGCCGCCATTTTCAGCGGGCATCCCTTCACCATTCGGCGTTGCTGAATAAGCCTTACCCCGTTCTTCATAATTCGGGTTCGGACGAACAGGACGACTACTATAAACATTCCCTCCATAAGGACGGTTATTTCCGTATGCCGGCCGATTTCCATAGCCTCGATTCATGCTATTGTCTCTGTAAGGCCGGTTATAACCGCCCTCATGATTGTCATAGCGCGGCCTGTTTGGACGATCGCCATACACATTATAACCGCCACTCCGGTCATCCCGAACCGGACGGCTATAGGGTCTCCGTTCATAGTTGTTTCCCTCAGGTCTGCTATAAGCCGGGTGATAAGGCTTTCTTTCAGCATCCTGTTCTGTGCTTTCCCGTCTGATACTTGTAGTTGGTATCACTTTTTTAGAACGTGGTTGAGATTCATCTCTTTCTTCTGTACTCATTTGTTGAAAATTATTGATAAATAAACATTGGAGCCTCCCGGCTACCTTTTTCTCACTAAATTCCTGTATAATTATGCGGCGTTATTGCCTTTAGTTCTGCTTTTACTTTGTCGTCCACCTGCAACGAATCGATAAAGTGGCTTATCGATTCGGATGTGATGCCCTCATTCGTTCGCGTCAATGCCTTCAACGCTTCATACGGTTTCGGATACCCTTCTCGACGCAAAATCGTCTGAATGCCTTCTGCCACTACTGCCCAACAATTATCCAGATCCCGATACAAAGCTTTCTCATTCAACAGCAACTTGCCCAATCCTTTGAGCAGGCTCTTCATCGCAATTTCGATATGAGCCAACGGGATGCCTACATTCCGAAGCACAGTCGAATCTGTCAAATCGCGTTGCAAGCGTGATATGGGCAATTTCATTGCCAAATGTGTCAAAATCGCGTTAGCCATGCCCAGATTGCCTTCTGCGTTTTCAAAATCAATCGGGTTCACCTTATGCGGCATCGCAGAAGAGCCGACCTCGCCGGCTTTGATTTTCTGTTTGAAATACTCCATAGAGACATACTGCCAGAAATCGCGACAAAGATCAATCAAAATGGTATCAATCCGCTTCAATCCGTCGAATATCGCAGCCAGATTATCATAATTAGATATCTGTGTGGTCCATTCTTCGCGGCTCAGTCCCAAGACATCACCCACAAAATGATTCCCGAACGCTTTCCAATCATACTGAGGGAAAGCGACATGGTGTGCATTAAAATTACCAGTCGCCCCACCAAACTTTGCAGAGACCGGAGTCGCTTTCAAAAGTTTCAGCTGTTGCTCTAACCGATAAACAAATACCTCTATTTCCTTGCCTAAACGGGTCGGAGAAGCAGGCTGTCCGTGCGTTTTGGCCAACATGGGGACATCCACCCACTCGGCCGCATACGTCTTCAACAGGTCTATCACTGCTTGCAATCCGGGATAATAGACCTCTGCCAGTGCATCCTTAATGGACAAGGGGGCAGACGTATTGTTTATATCTTGAGAGGTCAGGCCAAAATGGACGAACTCTTTATAATCCTGCAACGAAAGCGCATCCAACTTTTCTTTCAGAAAATATTCAACCGCTTTCACATCGTGGTTTGTAACAGATTCAATTTCTTTGACATGAGTCGCATCTTCAATTGAAAATTCGCGATAGATGTTCCGCAATGCCTCCTTGTTTGGCTCCGTCACCAAAGCCTGAAGCTGCGGTAAAAACTCTGACAAAGCAATGAAATACTCAATCTCCACTCGTACCCTGTACTTGATAAGCGCACACTCCGAGAAATATGCGGCCAAGTTTTCGGTGTTGTTTCTATATCGCCCATCTACAGGCGAAACAGCTGTCAGTGTCGATAATACCATAACGTTATCAATATGGACTGCAAAGTTACGACAAATCTTCATACAT
>CAYXIX010000086.1:0-5551 GCA_964465405.1 uncultured Parabacteroides sp.
TCTATTTTCTTGCCAAGATAATTTTGCAAGAACAGCCTTTATTCTTTTTACAAAATAAACCCGTACCTTTGCGAGGAAAATAAAAAGCGAATAGATAATGGGTATCGAACAACAGATTACCGGCGCAGTCATTGCCGGCATCAAAGAGCTATATGGCGCAGAAGTGGACGCCAAGCAGGTTCAACTGCAAAAGACAAAGAAAGAGTTTAAAGGCCATCTGACACTGGTCGTCTTCCCGTTCCTCCGCCAATCGAAGAAATCACCGGAACAGACAGCGCAGGAAATCGGCGAATATCTGCTCAAGCACGAGCCTGCCATTGCTGCATATAACGTCATCAAAGGATTCTTGAACCTGACGATTGCCGGCGCTTGTTGGCTCGACCTGTTGAACGACATCAACTGCCAGCCGGCCTACGGCATCACGCCCGCCACAGAGCAGTCGCCGCTGGTCATGATTGAATATTCCTCTCCCAACACCAACAAGCCGCTCCATCTGGGGCACGTCCGTAACAACCTGTTGGGTTACAGCTTGGCCGAAATACTGAAAGCCAATGGCTACCGTGTAGTCAAGACCAATATTGTCAACGATCGCGGCATCCACATCTGCAAATCCATGTTGGCATGGCTGAAATGGGGCAATGGCGTAACGCCTGAAACGGCCCATAAGAAAGGCGACCATCTCATCGGCGATTTCTATGTGCTCTTCAGCAACAAGCTCAAGGAAGAAACCGCTGCTCTCGAAGCGCAGGGCATGACCAAAGAGGAGGCCGAAGCCGCTTCCCCGCTGATGGCCGAAGCACGCGAAATGCTGCGTAAATGGGAAGCCGGCGACAAAGAGGTGCGTGCCCTTTGGGAAAAGATGAACAGTTGGGTGTATGCCGGATTCGACGAGACCTACAAGATGATGGGGGTCGATTTTGACAAAATCTATTACGAGTCGCAGACCTATCTGGTAGGGAAAAATAAAGTATTGGAAGGACTTGAGAAAGGTATCTTCTATCGCCGCGAAGACGGTTCTGTCTGGGCCGACCTGACGAAAGAAGGATTGGACGAAAAGCTGCTGCTCCGTTCCGACGGCACTTCGGTCTACATGACCCAAGACATCGGGACAGCCAAACTGCGCTTCGACGATTATCCCATCAACAAGATGATTTACGTCGTCGGGAACGAGCAAAACTATCACTTTCAAGTGCTCTCTATCTTACTTGACAAATTAGGGTTCGAGTTTGGAAAAGGGCTGGTGCATTTCTCATACGGGATGGTCGAGCTTCCTGAGGGGAAAATGAAAAGCCGCGAAGGGACAGTGGTCGACGCCGATGACCTGATGGAAGAGATGATTAACACCGCACGCGACATCTCTTATGAATTGGGTAAAGCCAACGAGATGACAACAGAAGAGGCCGAGAACATTGCCCGCATCGTCGGACTCGGTTCGCTGAAATACTTCATCCTCAAAGTAGACCCGCGCAAGAACATGACCTTCAACCCGAAAGAGTCTATCGACTTCAACGGGAACACGGGGCCGTTCATCCAATACACCTATGCCCGTATCCGCTCCGTGCTCCGCAAGGCTGGCGACGAAGGAATCCAACTGCCCGGCCAATTGCCGGCAACCACTCCGATTTCGGAAAAAGAAGAAGGTCTGATTCAGATGCTGGCAGATTTTGCCGCTGTCGTACGTGAGGCAGGCAAGACCTACAGCCCGGCACTCATCGCCAACTATACGTATGATTTGGTGAAGGAATACAACCAGTTCTATCACGACTATTCGATTCTGCGTGAAACAGACGAAGCCAAAAGACAATTCCGCCTCGTCCTTTCCGCCAACGTCGCCAAAGTCATCAAATCCGCGATGTCTCTGCTTGGCATCGAAGTCCCAGAAAGGATGTAAAAGAGATGATAAAGAAACTGTATCGACAATTAACAAGTGAGAAACAACGGATTGCCCTTCATTATGCGTTTTATAAGGCCGCTTCCATTTAGCTGAAGGGCAATCGTTATGAATGCTGTTGTTGCGGGAAATCAGCCCGCCGCTTTTTATCTCATGGCGACGTCGTCGTGCAGAAAATGTCAAATGTCTGCACAGCCTTTCTTTGGAACGGACACGCATCTTGTGCATGTACATTCAAAACGAGGTTTTCCCCAATGCCACACAGCCATTGCGTGTACTTGAATTTGCACCGGTCAAAGGATTAAAAGACAACCTAATCGTTTCACCCGTTTCAGGACTTCTTCCGACGCACAGTCCGCTTTGTTCCTGACGCCGCTTTCTCGTTTGTCTCCGCAATGATTTTGCGACACTCGTCCAACGTCAGGGTCGCCGGGTCTTTCACTGTCTTGGGGATTCGGTAATTATTCTTTTGATAAGAGATATAGGGGCCAAAACGGCCATTCAGGATTTCCAACTCTGGCTCTTCGTCAAATTTCTTGACAAAACGTTGTTCGTCTTTTTTCCGCTTTTCTTCAATCAGACAAACGGCTTCATCCGATGTAATCGTCAGAGGATCGAGTTCTTTCGGAATAGAGACAAATTTACCGTCATGCCGAATAAAAGGGCCAAAACGGCCAATAGCAGCCACCATCTCTTTCCCTTCATATTCATCAATCACACGTGGAAGGTCGAACAACTTTAATGCCTCTTCGAGCGTAATCGTGTCGATTGATTGTCCCTTCAGCAACGACGCGAAACGTGGCTTTGCTGCCTCTTTATCGTCTGCGTGCGCCGTTCCTATCTGCACAACCGGGCCATAACGTCCAATTTTCACGAATACCGGTTCACCACTTTTCGGCTCAATTCCCAATTCCCGTTCACCAATTTTATGCTCCGTTTTAATCGCTGCTGTCGCTTCCACTATCGGATGGAACACTTTATAAAACTTATCAATGGCTTTCGTCCATACTAATTTACCTTCGGCAACCAAATCGAATTCCTTTTCAACACTTGCTGTAAAGTTGTAATCCAGAACAGCCGGGAAATATGCCATCAGGAAGTCATTCACGACCATTCCTATATCCGTCGGCATCAATTTATTGCGGTCTGCCCCAGCCATTTCCGTTTTTACTTCTTCTGTGATTTTCCCCTTTGCCAAAGAAAAAACTGTATAGGGACGTTCTGTTCCTTCCTTATCTCCTTTTACTACATACTCACGATTTTGAATTGTTTGGATGGTCGGGGCATAAGTAGAAGGCCGCCCAATGCCTAATTCTTCCAATCGGCGCACCAAACTCGCTTCCGTATAGCGCGGTGGGCGTTGTGTAAAACGCTCAGTAGCGGAAATATCTTTCAGCGACAAAACTTCATGCAATGAAACCGGCGGCAACAATCCATTCTCCTGTTCCTTTTCCGCCTCGTCGTCATTACTCTCTCGATAAACCTGAAGAAAACCATCAAACCGAACCACTTCGCCGATAGCTACAAAATGCTCCGTCTGTCCGCTGATGCCAACCGTAATCGTTGTTCGCTCCAGCTCGGCATCGGCCATCTGGCAAGCGATGGTACGTTTGCGTATCAACTCATACAAACGTTTCTCCTGAGGAGTACTTCCCGCTTCCACATTGCTGATATAGGTCGGCCGAATAGCTTCGTGTGCCTCTTGCGCCCCCTTGCTCCTGGTGTGATACTGGCGGAATTTATAATACTTTTCACCGTATGTTTCCAAAATGGCAGACTTCGACGTTCCCAGTGCCAAATCACTCAGATTCACAGAATCGGTACGCATATAAGTAATCAATCCGGATTCGTAAAGTCGCTGCGCAAGCCTCATCGTCTGCGCTACGGAATAGCCCAATTTCCGAGCGACTTCCTGCTGCAACGTCGAGGTTGTGAAAGGAGGAGCCGGCGATTTCTTGAGCGGCCGCGTCGTGATGTCATCAATCGTAAACGTAGCCTGCTTACATGCCTCAAGAAAGGCCTTCACCTCTTCTTTGTCTTTCAAACGGCGGCTCAATTCGGCTTTCAAGAGTGTCGTTCCATCCGGTAATACAAAATTGGCCATCACCCGATAAGCGGCCTCGCTTACAAATTCATGAATCTCCCGTTCCCGCTCCACAATCAAACGGACAGCTACCGATTGCACACGCCCGGCAGACAAAGCAGGTTTCACCTTACGCCACAAAATCGGCGAAAGTTCAAATCCGACAATCCGATCCAACACACGACGCGCCTGCTGTGCATCTACCAAATTGATATCAATTCCCCTTGGAGTCTCAATCGCATGTAAAATGGCTGTTTTTGTTATTTCATGAAAGACAATACGCTTCGAGTTATCGGGTGTCAGCCCCAACACTTCATACAAATGCCACGAAATAGCTTCCCCCTCCCGATCCTCATCGGAAGCGAGCCATACGACGCTGGCAGACTTTGAAGCGGATTTCAGCTCGCTGACAATCTTTCGCTTATCAGCCGGTATGACATATTGAGGCGTGTAATTATGTTCGATGTCGATACTGAAATCCTTTGTTTTCAAATCACGGATATGACCGTAGCTCGACATCACTTTGTAATCTTTACCTAGAAACTTTTCGATGGTTTTCGCTTTCGCTGGAGACTCCACTATAACCAGATTCTTTTGCATATTTATGTCCTTCTAGTTGAAATCAGCTGCAAACATACACAAATTCCAACAATAATAACTTAGGATTTAAGATTTATACATAATTTTGTCACCGTTCTAATTTAGAAAGAGGCTGAATTCTAAGACTTCAGCCTCTCTTTATCCGTACAAATTCACCTTCACTATTCCATCAATATCCCGGATTTTGAGTCAGAGTTCCACCCGTTGCATCAATCTCTGTTTGCGGTATCGGCCACAAAATGTTATGGTCTTGTACATCCATTCCCGGAGCCTGCGGATTATTATTATACTTACGCACATACTCAAGGAATTTACCTGTCCGACGTAAAACCACATCACGCATTTCTTCTGTATAAAGTTCACGAATTCGTTCATCCAACAAGTAATCAATAGTAACATCACTTGCTGCTACCGATTTAGCTTGCGCACGCGCACGAACAATATTAATATCATCCGCAGCACTCTGCCTATCGCCTAATTGGATATACGCTTCGGCTCTATTTAAATAGGTTTCGGCTAAACGCATGAAATAAGCATCTTTCCACGTATATCCGCCGCCACTACGAAGAGGTTCAGCCTGAATATGACAAGGATCCCCTACTTTTCCAATCCAATAAGGGAAAAGATAATTACAGGTATCTTTCATTTGGTTACGACCATTTGTCTCATAACTTCCCCATAAACTAAAATCAATTGCTTTTCCATCATAAGGAGACTCCGGATTCTGGAAATAGTACGTACGTTTGATATTATGAAGAGCATTCCGAATATCATTATCCCAATCTGAGAACCAAACTTCGTGTGTCACATGATAAGTCGGACGTGACCAAGCAACCGGACGGCTCAACGTATCACAATAACCCGTGTAGGCACCATCTATGAACTCACCCAATATAGCCGTATATCCAGCAGGATCATTTCCTAACGAAAAATAACGTGGTCCGTACCGGCGCGGTCCATTGTTTTGCCCCCCTCCA
>CAYXIX010000086.1:5651-9722 GCA_964465405.1 uncultured Parabacteroides sp.
TATATCTGCTGCAAACTGAGCGACCCAAATTGCCTCTTTGTTTTCATCCAGATTCTGATTTCCATAAGCAAAAAGGTCAAGAAAAACATCACCTGTTCCGAAAACATCATTTGTCGAGCCAAAGCGTTCCGTCATCAACCGATAATCAAAATCATTGATTACATGAGTAGTGGCTTCAACCGCTTCCTCGTATTTACCTTCCTGCAAATAAACCTCTCCCAACAGATGATATGCAGCTCCTTTCGTAACGCGTCCCTTTTCTTCTTCTTCACCGGGATCAGGCAGATGTTGAACGGCAAACAGTAAATCACTTTCTATCTGCGCATATACTTCGTTCAACGGTGTACGCACAAAATCCGTTTTAGGCGTCGTCACTGCTTCTACCACTAAAGGAATATCTCCATAAAAAGAGGTAAGCAAACGATAGGCATAAGCACGGAAGAATAAAACTTCACCCTTATAAAGTTCCCGTTGTTCGGAACTTTCCCAACCCGTTGTCTCCTCATTTTCGATATATGACAATAACACATTAGAACGGCTTATCAGGGTGTACATATCTTGCCACAACGGGTAAAACAAACTATTGGAAGGCGTCATGACTTCATACGTCACCCCTCCCGGATTTTCACCATTGTAGCTGACATCAGCCATCGAACTATAATAGTAAACAATGGCATCCCCCCCATAATACAATGCATCACGTAAATAACTATGAAGCGCATTTATACCGATTTTAATACCTGAGGCTTCTGTGTATGTATTTTCTGGAGACAAAAAATCCAATGGTTTTTCTTCCAAAAAATCGTCATTGCATCCGAATAATCCCCCTAAAAAGAATGTGATTACCACTAATTTTTTTAATGCTGTATTTGACTTAAAACAATTTTTCATGACCTTGCCTTATTTATAATGATAACTTGATTCCAAATTGCACACTACGAGTCAGCGGGAAATCTGTATATTCCGGGTCCCATCCATCCCAGCCCGTAAAAGTATAAAGATTCTTTCCGGTCAAAAACAGTTGTAACTGACCGATAACTTTCATCTTTTGTAATAATTTTCTGTCAAATGTGTACATCAATGAAACGTCTTGTACACGGACAAAACTTCTACTTTGATAGATACTGGTCGAAATCTGTTGGTTTCTATACAAGGCGAGCCCCTCATTCGATTGATTCTCTGGTGTCCAATAAGGACGTGTCGCAGGTTGATTCAAGCGGATCACATAATCAGAACTATTATCAGGAGCCAAAATAGAGTTGCCAGATATGAAATACCCCCCACCTCCTAACATTGAATTCAACATAAAATATAACGACCAGTTTTTCCATGTCAATGTATTATTAAAACTGAAACGACAACTGGGATTACTGTTTCCAATAATTTTACGATCATTATCAGCATCAATTTTCCCATCATTATTCAAATCTGCAAATTTCTGTTGTCCGGGATACCAGCCATCATAAATTTCACCCGAATACAAATCTTCTTCTTGCCAAACACCCAACATCTCATACGAATAAATAGCACCAAGCGATTCCCCAACAAACCATCCATTCGCTAAATCCTGCGTGGTTCCATCTCCATACAAATCTGTAATCTTATCCCGATTCAATGAGAATGTAAAACCTGACAACCAAGAGAAATTCGGATTTTGGATATTGACCGAATTCAATTCCACTTCAAAACCTCTGTTGTCCACACCACCTAAATTCGCCCATACACTACTATATCCTGTCATTTCCGGTAATGTCCGTTGTACCAACACATCCGATGTATGGGATTTATACACTTCGAACGAACCATTTAAACGTTGATGAAAGAAACCAAAATCAATACCGAAATTCCAAGAGGAGGTTCGCTCCCACTTCAGTTCATTATTAGCCATTGAAGAAGGATATAATGTTATCACTTTATTATCGTCATAATTATAAGCACCTAATCCCAATTGGGCAAGTGAGGCATACCGACCAATGCCTTGATTACCATTCTGACCATACGAAAGGCGAAACTTTAAATAGGTATTTTCAAAAGGATTAAAATCTTCTTCTGAAATAACCCAACCAATAGACGCAGAGGGAAGTGTTACATATTTATTATTCACACCAAATCCCGAATAACCATCTCGACGAACAGTAGCCGTTAATAAATAACGATTTTTGTAGTTGTAATTGACACGTCCCATCAAACCAACATTAGATTCCTGCCAAGCCGAACTCGTTTCGGTGAACAATGTCCCAAAACCTAGATTATTGTAACCTAAATTACCGATATCAAATGATTCAGCAGTGGCTGTGGTACTGTCACCCCATCTTTTTTCTGTCGTATAAACTAATGTGGCATTTAATGAATGATCACCAAAATCCCTTTGATAAGCAAAAATATGGTTAAACAAATATGCATTTTCATTTTCAGGTGCTTTTACTGCCTTTCCATTATTCACATACCCCCCATCCACGTCCGCAGGATAAAACGTATTCTCATCTCGATGATACCTTGTCGTAGAATAATTGAAATCATAGGACAAACCTTTAATGAAAGGGACATCTATACGTCCTGTCAACGTCAAAAACAGTGTATTCCGTAAATCCGAATCATCAATAGCCAAATACTGTAACGGGTCTTTCATCGCCGATTCGTTTGCAAATTCCATCCGATAATATCCCGGTGTATCAAAATCGTATGTAGCCAGCGGCGTTGCTACAGTTGCATAATAAAAACTGGCAGAAACGCCCGAATAGTCACGATGAGAGAAATTGACATTAGCTCCCACTTTCAGCCAATCCGTCACCTTCGTTTCCACTTTTGCATTGAAAGTATAACGTTCAAATTGATCATTCAATAATATTCCTTCTTCGCTATGATAGGCTCCAGATAAATAATAACTCACAAAATCCGAACTGCCACCAACGCTCAAATTATAATCTTGTGTCAACCCAGTCCGCATTACTTTATCTATCCAATCAATATCTGTACCAAGCAAATAATTGTCTCTTTCCTCCTGTGACCTCAGATAATAGGCTTTTGCTTCCTTTGTCGAAATATCAGGATAAGCTGGTTTCCCAACATCACTCGTCGGATTTGTTTCATACCAATTACGTAGTTCTTGTTGGTACGCATAATCAACCAACCGCATCGTATACTCTTCTGCGTTCATATATCGTACTGTATGATTCGATGCCGTTTGAGTACCTATCGACATATTAAACGACACGGTTGGTTTCTCTGTTTTTCCTTTCTTGGTTGTTACTAAAATTACTCCATTTGCAGAACGAGCTCCATATACAGCTGCCGCACTTGCATCTTTTAAAATATCGATACTACTTATATCATTCACGTTAATATCAGACATAGAACCGTTATAAATAATACCATCCAAGACTATCAAAGGGTCTTGAGATGCAGAAAATGAAGTTGTTCCACGAATGCTCAAACTCACATCCTCCCCAGCATATCCACTTTGTGTCGTATTGACCCCAGCGGTAGACCCAATAAGAGCCTGAGACAGACTCGTATTGGCAACAGCCGGTGAATTTTCTAAATTCACCCTTTTCACTGCACCTGTCAAGTCTTTTTTCTTCATCGTTCCGTAACCTACAACTACTACTTCATCCAATTTTTGTGTATCTTCCATCAATTGAATAATAAACGTTGTTTGATTTCCAACTTCTATCTCTTGTGTTACATAACCAATATATGAAATTTGCAATATGGCAGAAGAAGGAACTTCCAAACTAAAATTTCCATCGACATCCGTAATAATACCATTGGTTGTTCCTTTTTCAATAATATTGACACCAATAATGGGCTCGCCATTAATGTCGACAATTGTACCGGTAATCTGTTTGTTGCTTTGTTGAGAGGATTGTCCGACAATAGGGAGTCTCTCTACATCCATGTGGGTAATTGTAGTTACAGATAGATTCAAAGAAGATTCGGCAGCCTTATGTTGCAATGGGGCAACACATAGCAATGCCGCTGTAAATCCGACAAAAGAAAAAAACTCTTTGAGCTTTTTGCAAAATACATGATACATTAAAACGTTTCTTCTAAACATTGGCATAGATTATT
>CAYXIX010000087.1:0-3361 GCA_964465405.1 uncultured Parabacteroides sp.
TCGGCTCTGCATAATCGGCCGCAAGCTCGTCCCCTTCGGGTATTTGGCGACGTACATAATCGATAGCCGTGCGGACAGCAATCTGGTGGAGCCAAGCCCCGAAACTTTGTCCCGTTTGATACCGTTCAAGCCGGGTAAACGCCTTCAGAAAACTATCTTGCATAGCCTCTTCTGCATCTTGAGGATTCCCGACAATACGCAAACATACATTGTATAGCCGTGATGCAAATTGTTTATACAACGCAAGTTGCGCGGAACGGCTTCCCCTGCGACACTGTTCAATTAGATATGTATTCGTCTCTTTCTCCATTCATCTATATAAACGAACAGAAATCGGGAAGCGTTGCATAAACCACAAAAAATATAATAAAAAAGAGAAGCACCTTCACGATGCCTCTCTCCGCAACTAAATGATAAAAATAAAAGTTATGTGGGAAGGTTTATTTATTCTTGATCATCATACGACCGATAATCCAACTCGATCGTTCTATAATCATTGATTGCAAACGACTTGTATTTAATCTTCAACTTGACAGTCTGTCCATTTGTACTGGGCAACTTGTCGAGTTTGAATGAAACCAGCCCGGAAACAGGAGGCACGTTTGAATCGACATCCCCATACGCATTATGGCGAAATTCCAATTCATAAGGGTCATCACTATTGGCCTGCACCAAGTTAATAAAGTGTTTGACATTATTATTGTGTCCCCGCAAAAGGAAAAAGTCGAAAGTAATGTATCCATCCTCAATCCAAACACCATTTTTGCTCCATATACTTGATCCGTTCAAAGCCAACATATCCGTTCCATAATAGGAATCATTCTTATCACCCAAATCAGGCGCAATCTCTTTAGTCAACAGCGTATCTAACCGTATCAAATTAATCGCTTTGTCATAGGTCGCCAAAGTAGAATCTTCAACCTCATAGATAACATAAGCTCTTGTTTCGTCATGAACTTCCGGCAGAGAATTATTGGTTGGGAACAGCGTAGTCGAATCGTCCAACTGCAAATAATAGCTGTTGTCGCTCATCGGTTTGACTGTCACGATAGCCTGAACTCTATCTTCCCAAAATTCTGCCCATTCATCGTTATCGTCCAGACAAGAATTAAAAACAGAGGAACTTGCCAAAAATCCCAACATCAAAATCCAATTCTTCAACGTTTTCATTAGCGTATAAGTCATTCTTTTATTTATTCTTTATCTATTGAGAAAGATGTATGAGCACCGGAAAATGCTGCAAAAAAGGAATAAAAAAGATGTTAATGCCGCAAAGAGGCATAAATAAGCCCGGCTGCCCGCCGGGAAGCGCCGGGTTGCCCGAGCAAACGACTCATGGCATCATACCCCTCTGTCATACGATTACGATAGCCCGCATCGTTTAAGATACGCCCCAACTCGTCATGGATTTGCCGATAAGAAAAACGAGCACCGAAAAGCTCCTGCACGATTTCGCGCCCGGCAATCAGATTAACCAATGAGATGTATTTCGTATGGAAGAAATGACGAAAAATAAAACTGGCCAGCCTGCCCGCTTTCACATAATAACAGACAACTTGCGGAACGCGGAAAAGAGCTGTTTCGAGCGTTGCCGTCCCGGATGTCACCAATGCGGCATCACTATGCTGCAAGAGCGAATAGGTCTTATCAAACACAATTTTACACCTTGAGCTCCCCACATATTGCTGATAAAACGCCTGTTCGATGCCGGGAGCTCCGGCTATGACCGCCTGATAAGCGGGATAAGCCGCTGCCACAGCCAACATGGTCGGGAGGTTGTCTTTTATCTCTTGCCGGCGGCTGCCCGCCAACAAAGCCAATATCGGGCGGCTATCCAAACCTTCATCCTCCCGAAACGAGTCAGGGAGAGAAAGCTGTTTTTGCCGGAAAGAGTCAACCGCATCCACACAAGGATTCCCGACATAATCGACCGGATAGCGTAACTTCTGGAAAAACTCCACTTCGAAAGGAAGAATGCAAAACATCCGGTCAACATAACGACGGAAATCTTTGATGCGATATTGCTTCCACGCCCAAATCTTAGGCGAAATATAATAATATACAGGAAGTTTGAGCTTCGTCTTGACGTAACGGGCTATTTTCAGGTTAAAACCCGGATAGTCGACCAAGATGACGACATCCGGATTGAACCGCTCGATTTCCTCCTCGCAGGTCTTCATGTTACGCAAAATCGTACGCAAATGAAGCACGACCGGAATAATTCCCATAAAGGCCATTTCCCTGTAATGCTTAACCAGCGTCCCCCCGACGGCCCGCATCAAGTCTCCACCCAAATAGCGGAACTCCGCCTCTGCGTCTTCTTTCTTGAGGGCCGCCATCAGGTTTGACGCGTGCAAATCTCCGGAAGCCTCGCCTGCAATCAGAAAATACTTCATTCCCCTTTACGCATCAAACCAGTTGTCGAGCTCTTCCAAAAAAACATAATCCGTCACGTCGATTTTGCAGGGGACAAGCGACGCGAAACCGCTGTCCAACGCCAACGTATCGTTGTCAGGATGAATAGGCTTACGCGTTTCAAATGTTCCTGTCAGCCAATACACCGGTTGGCCGGTCGCATTCTCCGAGCGGAAAAATTCGTTCACCCACCGGCCGTCCGCCTGACGGCAAACCTTCAGCCCTTTTACGCTCGGTATGTTGGGGACATTCAGATTCAGATACGTCCCGTGAGGCAACCCCTTTTTGAGGACTAACCGGGCCAGCATGCGCCCCAGCCGGCAACATTCCGTAAAGTCAGCCTCCGGATGATGATTCAACAGAGAGACGCCAATAGACGGGACTCCGAAAATACACCCTTCCGCAGTCGCCCCCATCGTGCCGGAATAGTTCACGCAAATGGCATAATTCCCGCCATGATTGATTCCGGAAACAAGCAAATCCGGTTTGCGCTCCAATATCTCGTTGATAGCCAGCTTGACACAATCCACCGGCGTCCCGCTGCACTTATAAACAGTCAGTCCTTTCTCTTTCTTTACCAATGTATAAGTAATGGATACCGACGAAGTAATGGCACTCGACATCCCCGATCGCGGCCCGTCTGGAGCAAAAACCACCAGGTCTCCCATCTCCCGCAAGCATTCAGTCAGTTCTTTAATTCCCTTCGCCTCAACTCCATCATCATTCGTAATCAGAATAAGCGGTTTGTTATTCATTATCTTTCTTTTTAGGATGTGCAAACTTACGGATAAATTTTGGTATGCCCAAGATGGGTGACAAAATCTCCCCAGCCGGCAGTTACTTTCCGCCAGCTCGGGAAAAATACCCCGAAGTCAGCGTGTATTTTTAAGAGAGCTGCCTGAAATCGTGTCCTTTGTAAGGGAGAAGGAGAGGCGAAGCGAGTCCG
>CAYXIX010000087.1:3461-9683 GCA_964465405.1 uncultured Parabacteroides sp.
GAGTCCGTGCGGATGTATTCCGAGAAATCTTTGGGGATGGGCAGTATTTGGGTAGGAGCCTGCTGCATTTCGGATGCGGGGTCGTGAGGATTATTGATAAGTGTTCCCGACTGAATCGCTTTTATCGTTTCAGGATTCAACCGCAGCGTATCTTTCCCCGACAGAATGTTCTGAAGCCAAACAGAATCTTCCTTTGTCCAAGCCTGCGCGGCCAGGTAATCAGCACTTCTCAGACAAAACAAGATGAGTATATACAATCGCATCTGCATGACTGCTTTCCGTCTGAAATTAAAAACAAAACAACTTCCCGTCTTTTTACAGACCAGATTTTGAGTGGCGAAACAGGGATTCGGCAATCAGCAAATCAAATTGAGTCGTCAGCTTGATATTCTCGCGGTTGCCACTTACGAGTCGCACCGGATGGCCATACGCTTCAACGACAGAGGCGTCGTCAGTGAAAAGAGGAGAATAGGGCTGGTCATAAGCCTTCAACAACACATCTCCCCAAAAGATTTGCGGTGTCTGTACGGCTACATAACGGGCACGGTCTACCGGCTGGGACGATTCACCGTCGCACACGCGCAATGAATCAACCATAGAAACAACCGGAATGGCAGCTCCACCTTTCTCCGATTCCTGAAAACAATCGGTGATAACTTTTGTAGAGACGAACGGACGAACACCATCATGCACGGCAACCAGTGTTTTGCCGCGATTTTCTTCCAACTCAGGCCGAATCAGTTCCAACCCGTTGCGCACCGAATGAAAGCGTGTTTCACCCCCGCTTGCGACCCGATGGGGTACCCGACAACCAATCTCGCAGCAAAGCATCTCCCAATAAGGACGATGAGTGTCCGGAAGCACCAACACCAATTCAGCCTGCTCATCCCACCGACAGAAGGCCTCCAATGTATGCATCAAGATGGGTTTGCCCTCCATCGGAATGAATTGTTTGGGCAAATCTCCTCCCATCCGCAAACCGCGTCCTCCTGCCACTATCAATACATATCGTTTCATTCGTCCAACTCCTCTAAAACCTTTTTGACCTCTTCGTCTACCTTATAGAGCTTATCCTTACACAACTTTATCAAACGAGTCGCTTCCTTGACCTTTTCAGAGAGCAAATCCACGTCAAGGTCTCCGTTCTCTATTTCCGATACCAATCTACGCAACTTTTCAATCGCCTCTTTATATGTTTCAACTGTTTCCATCTCTTTATCTTTTTATTCCATTGCTATCAATCGAAAGTATCACCGAAAGTTGTCCCTGCATGTGTCTGCGTCACAGTCGAAGAGAATTCGCCATCGGCCATACGTGTCGTCAGCAAATCGCCTGCCGCCACATCCGAAACATGCTTGACAATGCGTCCATTGCGTAACGTCAGGCTATAGCCGCGCTTCAATACATAATCCGGAGAAGCCATCTTTACGAACTGTTCTGTCAGTTGTACAAACCGATACCATTCCGCCAACCGGTTATCAACGCCTCCCACCAAACGCAAACGCAAGGTGTCTATGACAGACTGCTGTTGTTTCAACAAAGAAGAGGTCATTGCCGGTAGTTGTCCTCCTAAACGCTGCAACAAAGAACGGTCGCGTTCGATGCGGTTCAGCACCCATGTGGGCAAACGATTCCCCAACTGTTGCAGCAGATTCTTCTGCCGTGCCAACCGATCTGTCACGAGCAGGCAAAATGCCTGTTGCAATCGGGTGGTTTCGTCGGCAGCCTGATCCATTTGGCGGATTAAAAATTCAGCGACAGCTGTTGGAGTTTTCATCCGCGTGTGTGCAACCAAATCGACAATCGTGTCATCCCGTTCATGTCCGATGCCCGTCACAATCGGGAGTGGGAACTGTGCACAATTAGCTGCCAGCAGGTAAGAATCAAAACTGTTCAAATCAGATGTAGCTCCTCCTCCCCGAATGATGACAACCACATCAAAGCAATCACGATGCCGATCGATACGGTCGAGGGCTGCAATGACCGACGCCTCTGTCCGCTCTCCCTGCATGATGGCCGGAAATAGCTTGACATAAAAAGGATAACCCTGTTTGTTGTGCATCAATTGATTCAAGAAATCTCCGTATCCGGCAGCCGTAGGAGAAGAGATAACGGCCACTTGACGAGGTAACAGAGGGAAAGACAACTCTTTATTCAGTTCGAACACGCCTTCGGATTTCAGCTGACGGATGATTTCCATTCGCTTACGCAACATATCCCCCAGCGTGTAGGCAGGGTCGATATCCCAAACAGTCAGGCTATATCCATACAGCTCGTGAAACTCCACAGCGACCTTCACCAATACTTTCAAACCTGAAGCAAAAAGTTGTCCCGTCTCCATCTCAAAATAGGGTTTCAGCATCCGGAATGTCTGTGCCCAAATCGAACCCCGTGCTTTGGCAAGCAATTGCCCTGTCGCCGGGTCTTTTTCGATAAACTCCAAATAACAATGTCCCGAAGCGACATTCGTACGGACATCACTCATCTCCGCACGCAGCCAATAGGTTTCAGGGAAAGCTGCCTGAACAGCCGCTTTCACCCGGTTATTCAGCTCCAGCAAAGAAATCCCCTGCCGTTCCTCTTTGTCAACGTTTCCCTGCATATTTCCGTCCCTTTTTATATGCTTTGTAGACATCCGGAATACCATATCCGAATGCCTCATCCGGATGTTTATACTGACTCGAATAGCGACGTAACAAATCTAATATCGACTGACTGTCCAACTCAGGAAGCGCCTGCCAAAGGCAAACGCCCAGTCCTGCCAGAATAGGCGTAGCAAACGACGTCCCGCTCACATAATGAATCTCTCCATCCGAATCTACCACACAGCTTCCGGTTCCCAATGCCACCACATCCGGTTTGATTCGCCCGTCGGCCGCAAATCCAACAGAGCTGAAAACACTTTTCTTTTTCTTCTTGTCTATAGCCCCTACCGTACAAATCCTATCGGCATCTGCCGGAAAGGTTATTTTTCCCCACACGCTATTCCCTTCATTTCCGGCACTACAGAAAACCAAAATACCCCGTTCTGCCGCCATTGTCGCGGCCCGGCTAATCAATGCGGTCTTACCATTCAAATCCGATTGCCGGTAGGAGAGTTCATGCGCATCAAATTCAAAATAACCTAACGACGAAGAAATCACATCTACACCGGCACTGTCTGCATATTCCACTGCTGCCGTCCAATAGTCTTCTTCTATCGGATATTCCGAATGGCTGTCCTCGCTTTTCAAAAGTAAATAAGAAGCTTCAGGAGCCGTCCCGATCATCACGCCCGGAAGATTGGCGGCCAAACAAGAAAGGACTTTCGTCCCATGATCGTCATCCGCAAACACACTTTTTCCGGGAAAAATGACATTGTGAGTACCCAACAAACGCAATGATTCGAACACTTTCATCCGATCCACATGCATAAAGCCCGCATCAATCACTGCAATACGCATACCGGCTCCCCGATATCCGGAGTTGTGAAGTTTAATGCCATTTAACATCTGGATCTGTTCATGCGCATATCCATACGGCTTGCTCAATGGCTTGTCGACTGGGGCAAACTCTTCTTCATCAAAATCTTCTGTCGGCTGTTCCGGCCGTCCTTTCCAGACCCATTGCACGGAATCAACAATCGGCAACCGTTGCAAACGTTCGACAACCATGCTGTCTGCACTCTCTACTACAACAGTCGCAAACCATTTGCTTTGGACAACCGGGCGAACACCCGTCGAAACCAACTGCTCTATATAGGCCGGAGATATTGGCAAATCACTTGGTGTAATCGCTATCTGCTGACGATTTCTTCGCTCTATCGCCTGCTGCGAAAGAAATGCTTCCGGCCGGTCTATCCGATAACCTGCATCTCCCTTGTCTTTGAGATACACACGAAAACGATATTGCTCGGCAGCCGACGAACCTGCCACCAAGCAACACAATATAAATCCAAATAAATATTTCATAAAAACTCCAAATGAGTACTTTCCAATAACGGTTTCACTTTCCGGGTCTGAATGATACCCTCATCGCTACTTTCCCATTGACGTTCCTTTACCTTCACCACCGTCTGCTCACTCCATTCCGGTATTCGAGATTTCAAACGGAAGTTTTCTTTCCGAATAGTGCCCATTCTGATTCCGACCTTACCTGATTGAGGAAAATTCGTTTCAATACAAAAGCCTCTTCGGAGATACCATAAAACGTTTATTCTGAAAGATCATAAATCGGGATTTCGCGCTTGAAGCTCTGACGCAATGAAATCAACGTTTCTGTAGCTGTCACACCCGGAATTTCCTGTATCTGCGTATTCAACAATTCCATCAAATGTTCGTTATCCCGTGCATACAGCTTAATCAACATCGTGTAAGGCCCCGTCGTGAAGTGACATTCCACAACCTCCGGAATCTTTTCAAACTCAGGAACCACATCTTTGTACATAGAACCGCGCTCCAGTTTCACGCCGATATACGTACACGTGTTATATCCCAACACTTTTGGATTGATATGATAACCGGAACCGATGATCACATTCATGTCTATCATACGTTGCACTCGCTGATGGATAGCAGCACGAGAAACGCCACACTCCTCTGCAACATCCTTAAAAGGAATTCGGGCATTCCTTGAGATAATATTCAAAATCTGCCGGTCCAATTTGTCAATCTTCTCCATTGCCTACTTATTTTTACATTCTTATTTGTCGAATTAAGATATCAAAAGTATATATTTAAATTCAATATCATATCATTTTGAAAGAAAAAAGTAGCATCTTTACAAGAAAAAAGGGCCAAACGTGCCTACCTACACATCCGGCCCCTTTATTCACTTACAAATACGTTATTCCTTGTTCGAATTATCTTTTACAATTTCAAGCAATTCAACCTCAAACTTCAATGTCTTGTTCGGCCCGATTTCCCGACCTGTACCACGTTCACCATACGCCAATTCAGACGGAATCCAAACGATATATTTCGATCCCACCGGCATCAGCAGCAAAACTTCGGTCCAACCTTTAATCACACCGTCTACCCGGAATTCTGCCGGTTCACCCCGATCCACAGAACTGTCGAATTTGGTTCCATCCAACAGTGTCCCGGTATAATGAACTTTCACACGGTCTTTCTCTGTCGGTTTCTCGCCCGTACCTTCCGTTACGACCTGATACTGCAAACCGCTTTCCGTCGTAATGACATCCTTCTTGGTTTTATTCTCTGCCAAGAACTTTTCGCCCTCTTCTTTATTTGCATTGGCCTCACGTGTCTGAACCTGTATGAAATAAGTCTGAATGAAAGCTTGTGCAGCCTGCGGAGTCATTTTCATGGCAGCCGAATCATTCTTCAAAGCAACTTCAAAACCAGCCAACAAATCGTCCATATTCATCGGTTCGCCGGGAGCACCTTCCATCATTTGGCGGAACTGGGCACCATTGGCAATACCTATGGCATAACTTGCACTGTCCACACCGGTTTTCAACGATGCACTTCTATGTGAATTTCCACATGACATAATTCCCATTGCTACAAGAATCGTAGCAACCAATACGCTAATCTTCTTCATCTTTTCTATTTTATTATATCCAATAATTCAACATCAAATATCAAAGTACTGTTCGGCTCGATTGCATCGCCTGCCCCATGTTCGCCATAAGCCAATTCCGAAGGGATGAACAAACGCCACTTCGAACCGACCGACATCAATTGCAACGCCTCTGTCCATCCGGGAATCACTTGCGACACGCCAAATACGGCCGGCTGGCCACGCTGTATGGAACTGTCAAACACGGTTCCGTTAATCAATGTCCCATGATAATGGCATTTGACCTTATCCGCTTTTGTCGGTTTTGCTCCATTCCCTTGCGCCAATACTTGATACTGCAAGCCATTGGGCAAAGTAACGACCCCCGCCCGACCTTTATTGATTTTCAAAAACTCTTCACCCGCTTGCTTGTTCAGAGCCAATTTCTCTTTCTGAAGCTTCGTGAAATAGTCATTGATGACCAGTTTAGCCTCTTCATAACTAATCTCAGGACGTCCACCCGTAAGTACATCTTGCAGACCTTTTACAAAATCGTCTACCTGAAGCTCCTTAATCCCTGCGTTCTGAAAATTATTTCCGATGCTTAATCCAAGTGCATAACTGATCTTATTCATAATTTTTTTCCTCTCAACCATTGTGAGTTGCAAAAGTAATGTTTTTCACTATACAAACAGTATGCCATAACACTTTTTTATCTCT
>CAYXIX010000088.1:0-9574 GCA_964465405.1 uncultured Parabacteroides sp.
TCTGTGTCCAAGACATGGAAAACGAACACGGATAGACGCGGATTAAAAGGAATGAGCACAGATTGAAATTATTCACACTTAGAATAATAAATCTGTGCTCATCTCTAATTCATTTTTATCGAATTACAAAAATAGGATTTCTCCATCGAAAAAAAACAGGGATAACTGCATATTTATTCCATATTTTAGTGTATATTCGCAGCCGTGTTGTATAAATATACAGATATGAGTACTAAAAAAGAACGGCTGGATATGATATGCCGCATCATACAAACCAAAAAGACAGGAAATCAGGAAGAACTGCTGAAAGAGCTGGAAGACAGCGGATTCCGGATTACCCAAGCGACCCTTTCACGCGACATCAAACAACTGAAAGTCGTGAAAGTTCATGATGAAAACGGAAACTATGTATATTGTTTGCCCGGTTATTCCGCACTCGCACAACCAGCCAAACCGATTACCGGACATCCGAATATCGAGTTTTCGGGTAATCTGGCCGTCATCAAGACACGACCGGGATATGCAATGGGAATCGCTTCAGACATTGATACGCATGCTTCACACGAAATCTTGGGGACAATCGCCGGCGACGACACCATCCTCATCATTCCGCGCGAAGGCATCAGCCGGGACAAAATAGTCAAAGCATTAGCACATTTCATATAAAGAAAAACAGAACGAAACAATCCCACATCCAACAAACGGGTAAACGCAGAGATAAAGCAGACAAACAAAAATGGAACAAGAAAAGATAATCGACGTCATGATAGCAGAAGCCTGCCACGAAGAATATGTGGACACGATTCTTGAAACAATCGAGGCAGCAGCGAAAGTACGCGGAACAGGTATTGCCAAGCGAACACACGAGTATGTCGCTCAAAAAATGAAAGAGGGAAAAGCCGTCATCGCATTGGATGGAAACAAGTTTGCCGGTTTCAGCTACATCGAATCATGGGGAAACAAACAATATGTCACGACATCCGGGTTGATTGTGCATCCTGATTATCGGGGGTTGGGTATTGCCAAACGCATCAAAGAGATGACTTTCAAACTGGCCCGTATGCGATGGCCGCATGCCAAGATTTTCAGCCTCACATCAGGTGCTGCCGTCATGAAAATGAATACCGAGTTGGGCTACGTACCGGTCACGTTTGCCGATTTGACAAACGATGAATCGTTTTGGCGAGGATGCGAAGGATGCGTGAACCATGACATACTCGAACGGACAAACCGGCGGTATTGCATCTGTACCGGTATGCTTTACGACCCGGAAGACCCGCACCGTGCAGAGCGCGAAAAGCAAAAACAGATAGATTCCAATTCATAATAACATCAGTATATAATCATCATAAATAATATCGCAATGAAGAAAAAAGTGGTAGTCGCATTCAGTGGCGGCTTGGATACATCTTTCACCGTGATGTATCTGGCAAAAGAAAAAGGATATGAAGTGCACGCGGCTTGCGCCAACACCGGCGGATTCAGCCCCGAACAATTGGAACAAAACGAGACAAACGCTTACAAACTGGGCGCAACGAAGTATGTCACGCTCGACGTCACGAAAGAATATTATGAGAAGAGCTTGAAATACATGATATTCGGTAATGTATTGCGCAACGGTACCTACCCGATTTCCGTCAGCTCTGAACGTATCTTCCAAGCATTGGCAATCGCACGCTACGCCAACGAAATCGGAGCTAATGCCATCGCACATGGCTCGACAGGTGCTGGCAACGACCAAGTACGTTTCGACATGACTTTTTTGGTGTTGGCTCCGGGTGTTGAAATCATCACACTGACACGTGACATGACGCTCAGCCGCGACTATGAAATCAATTATCTGAAGGAACATGGATTTGAAGCAGATTTCACCAAACTGAAATATTCTTACAACGTCGGACTATGGGGGACTTCCATTTGCGGAGGCGAAATTCTCGATTCTACGCAAGGCTTGCCTGAAAGTGCTTACCTGAAACAGGTTAAAACTATGGGGAGCGAAGAGTTGCGTATCGAATTCTTGAAAGGCGAAATCCACGCTGTAAACGGGGAAGTGTTTGAAGACAAAATCGCTGCTATCCAAAAGGTCGAAGAAATCGGTTCGGCATACGGCATTGGCCGCGATATGCACGTAGGCGACACCATCATCGGCATCAAAGGACGCGTAGGCTTCGAAGCGGCTGCCCCCATGCTGATTATCGGTGCACACCGTTTCTTGGAAAAATACACATTGAGCAAATGGCAGCAGTATTGGAAAGACCAAGTGGCCAACTGGTACGGCATGTTCCTGCACGAGAGCCAGTACCTCGAACCGGTCATGCGCGACATCGAAGCCATGTTGCAAGAATCGCAACGTAACGTAAACGGGACAGCAATCCTTGAACTGCGCCCGCTCTCGTTCTCGACCGTCGGCGTCGACTCGAAAGACGACCTCGTCAAGACGAAATTCGGCGAATACGGCGAGATACAAAAAGGCTGGACGGCCGAAGACGCAAAAGGATTCATCAAAGTGCTCTCGACCCCGCTACGCGTCTACTATACAAACCATAAAAATGAGCAGATATGATTAAAGTCGGAATCATCGGAGGAGCCGGCTACACAGCGGGCGAACTTATCCGCCTGTTGCTGAACCATCCGGACGTAGAAATCGTGTTCATAAACAGCAGCAGCAACGCCGGTAACAGAATCACAGACGTACACGCGGGATTGTATGGCGAAACCGACCTGCGGTTTACCAGCGAGTTACCGCTCAACGAAGTTGATTTGCTTTTTTTCTGTACGGCACATGGCGACACGAAAAAGTTCATGAAAAGCCATATCGTCCCGGAGCATGTCAAAATTATCGACCTCAGCATGGATTACCGCATCGAAAGCCCGGAACATGATTTTGTCTACGGGCTTCCGGAGTTGAATCGCCGGCGTATCTGTAAAGCCCGGCACATCGCCAATCCGGGATGTTTTGCGACCTGTATCCAGCTTGGCGTGTTACCACTCGCCAAACATCTGATGCTCAACTCGGAGTTACACGTAAATGCAATTACGGGGTCGACCGGTGCCGGTGTCAAACCGTCTGCCACATCACATTTCAGTTGGCGGAACGATAATATCTCCATCTACAAACCTTTCACGCACCAGCATTTGGCAGAAATCAACCAAAGTTTGCACCAGCTGCAAAATAGCTTCCGGAGCCCGATTAATTTCATTCCGGTTCGGGGAAATTTCTCTCGGGGTATTTTTGCCACGATTTACATGGATTGTAAAATCGGGTTGGACGAAATCCGACGCATCTACGACGAGTATTATGACGACCACTCGTTTACATTCGTCACAGACAAGAATCCAGACTTGAAGCAGGTGGTCAATACCAACAAATGTCTGCTCTTCTTGCAGAAATATGAGAATAAGTTGCTGATTGTTTCTGTCATCGACAACCTGCTGAAAGGTGCAAGCGGACAGGCTGTACATAACATGAACTTACTGTTCAACCTCGAGGAGACAGTGGGACTGCACTTAAAGCCTTCAGCTTTTTAATTGACAATTAATAATTGAAATCATGAAACTATTCGACGTATATCCTCTATTTAATATAGAAATTGTAAAAGGTAAAGGTTGCCGCGTGTGGGACACGGAAGGCAACGAGTATTTGGACCTCTACGGTGGTCATGCCGTCATTTCCGTCGGCCACAGTCACCCGACCTACGTGAAAGCCATTTCCGAACAGGTAAGCCAATTGGGCTTCTACTCCAATTCCATCATCAACAACCTCCAGCAGAAACTCGCCGACCGGTTGGGTAAAGCTTCAGGTTATGATGATTATTCGCTTTTCCTAATTAACTCTGGAGCAGAAGCAAACGAAAACGCCTTAAAGTTGGCATCTTTCCACAACGGGCAGAAACGCGTCCTCGCGTTCAAGCATGCTTTTCACGGACGTACGTCGGCGGCCGTGCGTGTCACTGACAATCCGAAAATCATAGCCCCTGTCAATGAAGACCTCGCCGTCACCTATCTACCACTCAATGACGCAACAGCCGTCGAAGCAGAACTCAAGAAAGGCGACGTTTCGTCTGTCATCATCGAAGGCATACAAGGCGTAGGCGGCATACAGCTCCCGACAGACGCATTCATGCAACAGCTCCGCGCACTCTGCACAGAATATGAGGCCTGCCTCATCCTCGACGAAATCCAATCAGGTTACGGCCGCAGCGGACAATTCTTCGCTCATCAGCATGCCGGCATCCGTCCAGACTTGATTACCGTCGCTAAAGGCATTGCCAATGGGTTTCCGATGGGTGGTGTCCTGATTAGTCCTATCTTCAAACCTGTATATGGCATGTTAGGGACGACTTTTGGCGGCAATCATCTTGCTTGTGCAGGTGCCATTGCTGTACTCGACATCATGGAAAAAGAACATCTCATCGAGAACGCAGCCTGTGTCGGCTCCTTCCTTCTCAACGAACTCCACCAGTTTCCGGGTATCAAAGAGGTTCGCGGACGTGGCTTGATGATTGGTATCGAATTTGAAAATTCCATCAAAGAGTTGCGCAATCGACTTCTGTTTGAAGAGAAGATATTTACCGGTGTCGCCGGAACAAACACCATCCGCCTTCTTCCCCCACTTTGCCTGAGCATGGAAGAAGCAGAAGAATTCTTGAGAAAGTTCCGGAAAGCACTCTGAACATAAAATCAAAACAGGGAGGGACAATACAAACTAAAAACGGATGACCACAGAGTAATAATCAATCTGTAATCATCCGTTTAATTTTGTGTTATCCCTGTTCTATTTCCGCATTATTTCAACTCCTTGATGCGGATATTACGGAACTTGATGGGCGAACCATGTCCCAAGAACCCGATGTGCCCCTTCTTATTGAAAAGTCCCGGATGTTCTTTGCCGTCCGGCGTACCATTTTTCGTCGCCTCGCGAATGTTCCCTTCCACGATAACCACACCATTCAGCGTTACCTTGATGTTGTCACCATCGCATACAATCTCCTCATAGTTCCATTCGCCAACCGGCTTCATTGCCTTCACATGGTTCTCATTCGCCTTTAAGATACCATAAATGGAACCATGATGCTGATAAGGCGTGATATTCTGATAAATCGGGTGTTCGCAGTCCAGAATCTGACTCTCCATGCCGACGTATGCAGCGTCGCCTTCCAACGGAGCACGCAATCCGACACCATTATTGGCACCCGGCGTCAGTTGGAACTCGAAGCGGAAGACAAAGTTGGCATATTCATTCTTCGTGTACAAGTTACCGCCGAAACTCTTACTCGGATTCATGGAGATACAACCATCTTCCAATGTATAATCAACTGTATTGCCTGTCCATTCATACATATTGGTTCCGTCGAACAACACTTTGAAACCTTCTTTCTTTTCCTCATCGGAGAGGTGGAACGGTTCAGCCCGTTTCAATTCCTTGATGTAAAGATTGCGGAACGAACAGCGGCTGCCATGTGCCTGAAGCTCGATTTGTTCCACTGGGAATATCGGCAACTTACGGTCCCAATAGTTCTCCAGAATCACATTGTCGACAACCCGTTCGCCATTCAGGTCTACCGTCACACGGTCTCCCACCATCTTAATATAGAACGTGTTCCACTCGCCCAACTTATTGTCGGCCACTTTCGTCGGCTTGCTCGGATTCTGCTGATTATTATACAAACCGCCTGAACCTACCTGTGCACCGACATTCACACGTGCCGTATCCCAAATCTGTACCTGGGGCGTACCACGCAGATAAATACCGGCATCCGGTTCCGGACCCGCCGGGTCAAGCATCCACTCGACATACATCTCAAAGTCACCATATTGTTTAACAGTACACAAATTATCGTAACCCGTTCCCACGAATACCAGACAACCGTCTTCTACCTTCCAGTCTTTCCGCATCTGCTCGTCAGCTTTCTCTTGTGCTTTGGCTAACTTGGCCGGCGTCATCTTCGCACGGGCAATCGGATTCTCTACCAAACCTTTCCATCCTGTCAGGTCTTTGCCGTTAAATATCGAGACGAACCCAACTTCGTCCGGCATCTCGGCAAGATGCTTCTTGATACCTTCGCGCTGATAGTTCGCATCCGGATTGTCCAACACCTGCGAAACCTTTTCCAGCAAAGCACGAACATTCTGCCCTGTATATTCCGGATGTGAAAGCGCAATATTCATCACGGCATTGGCCGCCGACTGCTGCACAGGTTTATTGTCTAAATACTCACCGGCATACAACAAAGCCAAATACGTACCCGTACCTTGCACTTTTTGTAAAATCAGGTTACGAATCTCGTCCGTCTTTGCGATATCCATTGCCTTGCGCAAGCGCAGCAACCTGTTCTCACCCGTCATCCCTGAAGCAGCCACCAATTCGACATAACGCTTCAATGCTGCCGGTGCCTCTTGAGCATCCGACTGCGCCACTTCATACAAATAATCGGCAGCCCGCATGTCCGTCCAGCCCAGCAAAGCAGCAATAGCAGCCTCACGCGCGGTACCCGTATCCTTGTTACATCCTTCTATGATAATATCCAATGCCTCCTGCTGGCCTGTCGAAGCCAAAACCGGATAATAAAGAGATTTCTTCGCCGCACCCGCCTGATACATCCGACGGACAACGGTCTGAACTTGCTCTGCCTTCGGCATATAATGAACCGTCGCACTCACCGCATCTTGCGCAAACTTCACATCATTGGCAGGCTGCGACTCCAATATGCCACACATCTCGACAAAGTCGCGTGCCGTCACCACCTTCTGCAAAGCCTTATAAGCCGCAGCCTTCACCTCCGGAGAGCCGCTCCGCAACTGTGCGGTCACCGTATTCACTTTGGAATCGGCCATACGCATGGCCAACAACTCCAGTCCGGCAATCTTCCCGGCATCCGGAGCCTCATCAATCGTCTGAGCCACCGCATTGTCTATATCTCCGGGAAATGCTGCCAAAGCATCCTGCCCCAACAACACGACCTGCTTGTCTGTACTTTTCAACAGCCCTGTCAGCGAAGGAATATACGACTTATCGCCAATCTTCACTAAGGTCCATGCAGCAGCCTGTTTGACATTGAAATCCTTATCCGTCAATTGTTCCAACAAAATCTGTCTGCCCGGAAGGTCAAAGCGAATTTCCAAATTCTGAATAATGTCATGCTGCGAAGGCTTCTTCGCTTCCCGACCTATCCAATTCAAAAGATCCACCTTTACATCCACTTTCTCTTTCGGAATCCGTTTAACCAATTCGATATACATCTCTTTATTGGCATAACAGGAAGCAAAGTCCAATGCAGCATTCCGGTAATTCCTGCTCGGATCTTTCAAGGCTGAAAGAATTTGCTTGTAAACCTTCGAAGGTTCTTCGACAGACAGGATAATCTGCAAAGCGGCTTCGCGCGTCTGCTCCTGCCCGGCTTTAGCCGCCGATTTCTGCAATTTCTTGGCGGCTTTCATCACGCCATTGGAATCATCCGGAGCAACCAACCGTTTCAATAATGCCACATAGGCTTCGGTCGCTCCACTTTTCTCCATCGTATAATTGGCATTTTGGGCAGCGTCGGCCAGCAGCTCCATCGAATTGATGGAACCTACACGGCCTAAAGCGTATAAAACCACTTTCTGCATATCTGCATCCGATGTCTCGGCCAATGTCAGCAACACCGACTCTGCTTCCTTTACTTGCAAATCAGCGATTGCCCGAATCACATCTTTCTGTGTCTTTGGCGACCCCGTCCGCATCTTCAAAGCAGACACCAACGCCTGACCAGCCTTTTCCGTGCCGACAGTCGACAAGGCACTGGCAGCCGGACCACTCAACGACTCGTCATTCAAATAAGTGGCCAATGTTTCTATGCATTCATCCTTTCCCAACAACTGAAGCTGACGGATGAGAAAGGCCTTTGTCTCTCGCTCGTCGACCATTTCCAACGCTTTGCAATAAGCATTAGAGGTCACCAAACGCGCATTCTCCTCACCTTTCGCCATCACATAATGCGTCAGACCGCTCAAGGCGTAATCGACATTCGAGTTGCTGCCTTTTCCCGGCGCGTTGATCATCTTAACCAACATCAATACGCCATCCTCTCCTGTAGAACTCAAGTCCTTTATCAACTTATTATATTCCGCCTGCTGTTTCGCCGGCATCTGTGCCAACACATCAGCAGCAATTGTCTTATCTGTACGATTGGCTGGAGATTGTGCCAGCAACATATTCCCGCACAATAATAACGCGGCTATCGATATATATACTTTTTTCATCTCTTTGTTAATTTGAATAGATTAAATGTTCCATGGGCTTCTCAACGGCTGATCCAACAAGCGATTAGCAGCCTCATCGTCGACAAATTCAAGTTTCACAGGATCAAAATGCAGTGTCCGGTTCAACCGAAGCGCAACCGCACCCATATTGACAATCGTTGCCGAACGGAATCCGTTCCGTTCATTTAAAGCAAACGGCTGGCGCGTCTTCACACATTCGATGAAATCCGTAACCTGCGGTTCCGGCTCGGGATAGTCGGCCAGCTTCTTTTCCCAGTCGGGGATATCGCACACAAAATTCTTATACACATTTCCTTTCGGACCGGCAATATAAGGCGTATTCGGGTCACCGAAGTCGCCGCCCCAAAGCACAATCTGGCAGCCATCTTCATACGTGTAGGTAATCGAACGCCACGTCCCGACCGCATCCGGATGCTGTTGCGGCGCATCGACTTCGACCTTGACCGGGCTCGTGTTGTCTTTTCCTAAGAAATACTGTACGGGGTCGATATAATGTTGTCCCATATCACCCAATCCGCCACCGTCATAATCCCAGTATCCGCGAAAAGTCTGATGTACGCGGTGCGAGTTATAAGGTTTATAAGGTGCCGGCCCCAGCCACATGTCATAATCCAGTTCCGCCGGAACAGATTGCGGTTCGAGATACTCTTTCCCGACCCAATAGAACTTCCAGTCAAATCCCGTATGCTTACTGATGGTCACCCTCAGAGGCCAGCCGAGCAAACCACTCTGCACCAGCTTCTTCAACGGCCTGACCGGCGTGCCCAAGCCATAGAACGTGTCTTTGAAACGGAACCACGTATTCAGGCGGAACATTCGCCCGTATTGTTTAACCGCTTCCACCACCCGTTTGCCTTCTCCGATGGTGCGCGTCATCGGTTTCTCACACCAAATGTCTTTTCCCGCCTTTGCCGCTTCGACCGACATGATGCCATGCCAATGCGGCGGCGTCGCGATATGGACAATATCCACATTCGGATCCAAAATCAAATCACGAAAATCATGATAAGCCGCTATTTTTTCTTTCACCAACTGCTTACCCAATTCCAGATGATTCTTATCGACATCGCAAACAGCCACTAAGCGCGTGCCTCCATAATTCACATGGCCTCTTCCCATGCCACCGGTACCGATGATACCTTTAGTCAATTGATCACTCGGGGCTATATATCCATTCCCCAACACGTGACGAGGCACGATAGAAAAAAGCGCAACCCCTCCCAGAGTCTTCAGAAAATCCCTTCTGTTTGTCTTCATAGCAAATTTCTAATTTACATATTTGATATCTATTCAATGATTACATGATAAAACC
>CAYXIX010000089.1:0-9551 GCA_964465405.1 uncultured Parabacteroides sp.
CACGAAGGACTTAAAATCCTTTGGCCATTGCGGCTGTGCGGGTTCAAGTCCCGCTTCGAGTACAGAATCAGAAGGAATTATGCGGAAGTAGCTCAGTTGGTAGAGCATAACCTTGCCAAGGTTAGGGTCGCGGGTTCGAGTCCCGTCTTCCGCTCATACAATGAAGAAAAGAGGCTGTCTCATGAGATGGCCTTTTTTTTGCTATGTGCTTGCTATCAAAATAATCCCTATCTTTGCTCTATGATTATCGAAGAAAAATATATGGCCCGCTGCCTCGAACTGGCACGAAACGGAGCCGGCTATACGGCCCCGAACCCGATGGTAGGAGCAATAATTGTGCATAACGGGAAAATCATCGGCGAAGGATTCCACCGCCGATGCGGGGAAGGACACGCCGAAGTCAATGCCGTCGCGTCCGTGCGAGACGAGTCGCTGCTACGCGACTCGACCCTCTACGTGAGTTTGGAACCCTGTTCGCATTACGGGAAGACCCCTCCTTGCACCGAACTGATTATCCGCAAAGGCATCCCGCGTGTCGTCGTAGGCTGTTTAGACCCCTTTCCCGAAGTATCGGGACGCGGTATCCGGATGCTGCGCGAAGCCGGCATAGAGGTGGTAACAGGCATCATGGAGCAGGAAGCGCGCGTGCTGAACGCGGCCTTCATGACATTCCAGCTGAAAAAACGCCCTTATATTTACTTGAAATGGGCACAAAGCGCAGATGGTTTTATCGACCGGGAACGGGCAGACGCCGCGACGCCGCCGGTCTTATTATCGTCTGCCGAAACACTTCGCAAAGTACACCGACTACGTTCCGAAGTGGCAGCCGTTATGGTCGGGACACGCACGGCACTCTTGGATAACCCGGCGCTCACGGTGCGCCATTGGGCAGGAGCGTCGCCCGTCCGCATCCTGCTCGACCGCTCGCTACGTGTGCCCGAATCTGCTCGGCTGCTTAAAAAAACAGCTCGGGCAATCATTTTTAACGGCTGCCGAGCCGATTGCCGCTCCAACGTGGAGTATGTGCAAATCGACTTCAAGCAAGCTGTATTACCGCAAATATTACATTATTTATATGAACAAAAACTGAATTCTTTGTTAGTCGAAGGCGGTGCATTTCTGCTGAACAGCTTCATAAACGCCGGCTTATGGGACGAAGCCCGAGTGGAAACAGCACCAATCCGACTCCACAAAGGCGTGAAAGCCCCCCGGCTTTCCGGCATCCTGAGCGCGTCTGTCAAAACAGACGGACATCTGCTGGAAACGTGGCGGAAAAGCGAAAAAGAAAGCATATAAATCCGCAATCACCTAAAATATTATAAATATTAGGCTTGGGGACACGGAAAGAAAAAAATGTTTCTACTTTTGTGACTTTATAGGTAACAAATTAAAATTTGGATGGAAAAAAGAATAGTACTGTTTATGGTTGGATGTTGTGCTCTGTTGATGTCCTCCTGTTTGGGAAATGATACAGAGTATGAGGTGAGTAGAGATTGTCAGATTCTATCTTTTTCTTTATCAAACGATTCCATAGAGGGATTGGAAGATGTTGTGTTTACAATCGATCAACTCGGCGGATGGATATTTAATATCGACTCCATGCCTTACGGGACGGTGTTGGACGAAAAAGTCATCTGCACGTTCCAAGCCAGTCTATGGATAACCCGTATACAAGCGCTGCAGCAGGCCACAGGCGATACCGTCGATGTAAGTTCAGGCGATTCGCTGGACTTTTCGCAGCCTGTAACATTTATCAATACGTTATGGGACGGTACGACGACAAAGGCATATCAGGCGTGGGTGAACATTCATCAAGTCAACCCGGACTCGATGGCGTGGGGATTATATCAAGACCAGATACCCGAAGGGACTATCCTCGATGAGAAAGTCGTGGTTTTTGACGAAGGAGACACCCAAGCCTATTATATGTTCACACAGCCATCGGGGACAGACGCAAACTATCGCCTGTATCGTTCTCCCGTATCTGACGGACACGCTTGGACGGAATATTCGGTCACAGGACTTCCTGCGGGAAACGTCCGTCTATCTCAATTGACTGTCTTTAGAAATACTTTTTATGCCATAGGCGAAGACGGAACGTTTTATCACTCAACAAACGGAAACGAATGGACATCGGTCGAAAATTTAACTTATTCCGTACAGGCCTTGTTAGGTTGTATCCAGCCAATCAGCGAAGAGCGACAAACAGCAGCTCTCACAGCCGTTGTCGAGGCTGATGGGACGTTAGTCTATGCAAAGATGACCGACGAAGCCAACGGTTGGGAACTGGGTGCACCGGTTGCGAGTGGTTTCCCGATGAATGGATTCGGAACCGCTTCGTTCACCTCACGTTTCTTGGCACGTGTATTGGTCGTCGCCGGAAGGGATAGTGAAAACCGTTTGACTAACGCTACATGGTCTACTGAAGACGGATTGACATGGACCAAGCTGACGGACGCCGACACAACCTTCTTCGACGCACAAGAAGGTGTGGCCGTAATCCCTTACGACAACGAAGACTCGAACACGGAAAACAGTTTCTTCCTGTTAAGCGGTATCGACGCATCGGGGACTGCATCTTCTGAGATTTATTTCTCTCGCGACGGCGGTATAAACTGGGCCCTGTCTGATTCGCTGGCTTTGATGCCACAAGATTTTAAAGCAAGAGGATTTGCTTCCATTCACGTGGATGCAGACAATTTCATATATCTTTTCGGCGGAAAAGAGACTCCGAATTCCAATGTCTTAAATGAAATTTGGCGTGGCCGTATCAACCGGTTGGGCTTTTAAGACAAATGGTGTTCGTGGGAAGACTACATAATTTTATGTGTAATTTAGCGTTTAAAGAAGAAAGTACAGACTTAACCATACATATAATATGAGATGTATTTTCTTTCGACGCTTGTTACTCATATCAGTTGTCTTAACTGGCTTTTATATCAGCCTTCACGCACAAGAACAGAAACCGGAGTATAAATTTGAAATCGGCGGAATGGCCGGAGGAGCTTTCTATATGGGCGATTTGAACAAAAACGCCTTTTTCAAGGGGCTGAATCCGGCTGTAGGGGCGGTTTTCCGGTACAACGCCAACTTCAGGTGGGCCTTCAAAGCAAATCTGACGTGGGCGCGGGTGTCCGGTTCGACCAACGGATTGGAAAATGTTTTCCCGGACGGGGCGCAGGGTTCGTTCAGCCGAAGCCTGATCGATATGGGCGGCCAGATGGAGTTTAACTTTTTCCCGTATAGCGACAAATTTGCATACGCCAATGCCAAGCGTTTTTCGCCATACGTCTTTCTGGGCATCGGACTGACAGTCGCACCGGGAAGTGGGAATACATTCGCAGGCCCGAACATTCCGCTGGGAGTCGGCGTGAAATATAAACTGACACACCGACTCAATTTAGGATGCGAGTTTTCTTTTCGCAAGCTGTTTGGAGACGGCTTAGACGTGACCAATGACAGTAATGCGTTTTTAGACGACCCGTATCACATGAATAGTAGTTTTTTAAAAAATAAAGATTGGTATTCTTTCCTGACATTTACTGTCACGTGGGATTTCGGTCCGCGTTGCCGAACGTGCAACAACGCAAAGAATATCGACAAATTATAAAAGATGTCGTTGATTGAAGAAATAGACAAAAGTCGTCTGCCACAACATGTGGCGATTATTATGGACGGGAACGGGCGTTGGGCCAAAGCCAAAGGGAAAGACCGGAGCTTTGGCCATCAGGAAGGTGTTGTCTCCGTACGTAAAGTGGTGGAGGCTGCCACCAAGCTCGGGCTGAAATACCTGACGATGTACACATTCTCGACAGAGAACTGGAATCGGCCGGAAGCAGAAGTGCAAGCGTTGATGAGCCTGTTGGTTTCTGCCATCCACAAAGAGACTCCGGACTTGATGAAAAACAACGTCCGGCTGATGGCAATCGGGAATCTGAACCGTTTGCCGGCAGAGGCATACGCCACGCTTACAGACTGTATCAATCAGACTTCGACCAACACGGGGACTACGCTAATTCTGGCGCTCAGCTATTCATCACGCTGGGAGATTACCGAAGCTGTAAAAAGTCTGGCAAAAGAGGCGGTCGAAAGAAAAATCAATCCCGACGACATCACGGAGGCGATTGTCTCGGTACATCTGACCACACGCGGAATCCCTGACCCCGATTTGTTGATTCGGACAGGAGGAGAACAACGGGTAAGTAATTTCCTGCTATGGCAATTGTCATACGCGGAGTTTTATTTTACCAATGTGTATTGGCCGGATTTTAGAAAAGAAGAGTTGTATGGAGCTATATTATATTACCAACAGCGCGAACGGCGCTTCGGTAAAACGAGTGAGCAATTAACGTATAAACAATAGCTGTTATTATGTACAAAAGGATAGGGCTGTTTTTGGTTTTTCTGGAATTAGCGAGCGGAGCTTTCGCACAGGAGACTGACACTACCAAGGTTGAAACACCGGCAGAAGTGCCGGTTATATCCTATTCGTCACCACCTAAAAAATACAAGATTGCAGATATCAAGGTGACAGGGATTAAGAATTATGATGATTTTGTATTGATTGGTTTTTCGGGATTGTCAGTAGGTGACGAAGTAACCATTCCGGAGCCGGGAGGAGCCATCACGGAAGCGGTCAAACGTTTCTGGAAACACGGACTATTTTCAGACGTGAAAATATTGGCGACCAAAATCGAAGGGGATCAGGTTTGGCTGGAAATCCAGTTGAAACAACGCCCGCGCGTATCGGAAGTCAATTATCATGGCATCAAAAAAGGAGAACGGGAAGATTTGGAGGTTCGGTTAGGACTGCGAAAAGGATATCAAGTCACACCGAACCTGATTGACCGTGCCAAGACATTGATACAACGCTTCTATGACGACAAAGGCTTTAAAAACGTCGAAATCGACATCCAACAGAAAGATGACGTTGCGCACGAAGGAGAAGTGATTATCGACATCTACATCGATAAAAACGAAAAGACCAAGATTCACAAAATCCATTTCGATGGGAACCTTGCTCTCTCCGACCGCGAACTGAAAAAAGCGATGAAGAAAACGAATGAAAAATTCAACCTCTTCAACGACTGGAAAAGCTCTATCTTAGAAGCATTCAGCACGAAAAAGTTTACATCCGAAGAATATGAGAACGATAAGAAAAACCTTATCCAGAAATACAACGAATATGGTTATCGCGATGCTGTCATTTTGGAAGACAGCGTGGTCAACTATAATGAGAAGCGGGTAGACATCTTCGTAAAAGTGGAAGAGGGCGAAAAGTATTATCTGAAAGATATCAACTTCGTTGGAAATACAAAATACCCGACTGAACAGTTAATGGCTTATCTGAATATGAAACCCGGCGATGTGTATAATCAGAAAAAGCTGAATGAGCGTCTGGTGATGGATGACGACGCGGTGTCGAACCTATATTACAACAACGGATACATCTTCTTTAGCGCTGACCCGGTAGAAGTGAATGTCGAAAACGACTCCATTTCGCTCGAAATTCGTATCCAGGAAGGCCCGCAGGCGACCATCAACCGCGTCATCATCAGCGGTAACGACCGTCTGTATGAAGACATTGTCCGCCGCGAATTGCGCACGAAACCGGGGCAACTATTCAGCCGCGAAGACTTGATGCGTTCGACACGTGAAATCGCTCAGATGGGACACTTCGACCCGGAAAACTTGGTGCCGGAACCGATACCCGACCCGGAAAACGGAACGGTCGACATCCAATACAACCTGACCTCTAAAGCGAACGACCAAATCGAGTTCTCTGCCGGTTGGGGACAAACGGGTGTGATTGGTAAGCTGAGTTTGAAATTCACTAATTTCTCTATAAAGAATCTCTTCAATACCAATACCTACAAAGGTATCATTCCACAGGGAGAAGGACAGACGTTGACCCTGAGCGGACAGACCAACGGACGTTATTATCAAGCATACAGCATCTCGTTTATGGATCCTTGGTTCGGCGGGAAACGACCGAATACGCTTTCCGTCAGCGCCTATTTCTCCAAACAGACGGATATCAGTAGCAGCTACTTGAGTAATAACAGTTACGGATATGGGTACTACCCTTATTATTATGGGTATGGGTATGGGTACAGCAATTATTACAATTACAGCAGTTATGAATACGCTTACGACCCAAGTAAATATATCATGATGTTCGGATTGGCAGCAGGCTACGGTAAACGGTTGAATTGGCCGGACGATTACTTCCAGTTCATGGTAACCCTCAACTACCAGCTATACATGATGGAAGACTGGTATTACTTCCTCGTACAGAACGGTAACTGCCACAACATCAACTTGGAGTTGAACATCCAACGTAGCTCTATCGACAACCCCTTGTATACCCGTAGTGGTTCGCAATTTTCGTTCTCTGTTGCAGCCACCCCGCCTTGGTCGTTGTGGGACGGAAAAGACTACGCGAACATGAGCGACAGCGACGAAGACAAGTACCGCATGATTGAATACCACAAGTGGAAATTCAAGGCAAAAATCTTCTCTCCGTTGGCCAACCCGATAACCGTGAAGCGCACGCCGGTGTTGATGACGCGCGCCGAATATGGCTTCTTGGGTTCCTACAGCAGGTACAAGAAATCTCCGTTCGAAACCTTCTACATGGGAGGAGACGGTATGAGTGGTTATTCAAGTACCTATGCAACGGAAACAATCGGATTGCGTGGATATGAAAACGGAACTATTGCCGGTAACGGAACGGCCTACGGTTACGCCTATTCACGTCTTTCGATGGAATTACGTTACCCGTTCTTGCTGGAGCCTTCATCAACTATCTACGGATTGGTTTTCGTTGAAGCTGGTAATGCATGGGCAGATTTGAAAGACTTTAACCCGTTCGATCTGAAACGTTCAGCGGGTGTAGGTGTCCGCATCTACCTTCCGATGATTGGCTTGATGGGTATTGACTGGGCATATGGTTTCGACCGCCCGGATGGAAGTTCCGAACGCGGTGGGAGCAATTTCCATTTTGTCATCGGGCAAGAATTTTAAACATTTCTCATGAGATAAACGGGAAGCCCGTGTGGGACAAGCGAAGCTCATTTGTCCCACACGGGCTTCCCATTTGTTCCCAACGAGAAAACGATGCAATTCTATCAAATTGTTAATTGTCTATTATTAAGATTCAAATTGCCTTATGCAACAAGCAATTCCTTTATCTTTGCAATCAGATGGTCAAATTCTAAGAAAGTGAATATGAAACGAATCATTATTTTAAGTAGCATGTTGTTGCTTGGTATTTGTGCCGGGCACGCACAAAAATTCGCCTTGATAGACATGGAATACATACTGAAAAACATTCCTGCCTATGAAATGACAAACGAGCAATTGAGCCAAGTATCCAAAAAATGGCAGAATGAGATTGACGCGCTGCAACAAGAAGCGCAAAACATGTATAAAGCGTATCAAAGCGACCTTGTATTCCTCTCGGCAGAAATGAAGTCCAAGCGAGAAGAGGAAATCGTCAAGAAGGAACAGGAAGCGCAAGACCTGAAACGGAAATATTTCGGACCGGAAGGTGAATTGTACAAGAAACGGGAAAGCCTGATGAAGCCCATTCAAGACGAGATTTACAACGCCGTAAAAGAAATTTCTGAAGACAAAGGCTACCAAATGGTCATGGACAGGGCATCGTCGATGAACATTATCTTTGCCTCCCCGAAAATTGATATCAGCAATGAAGTGCTGATAAAAATGGGATATTCAAAATAAATGCTTACATTTGTGCGCTTTAAACAAACAAAAGAGAATCAATAATAAACAAATATTAAAAGAAATGAAGAAACTGATTATTTTTTTGTTGACGATGCTTCCAGTGGGTCTTTTCGCCCAAGAATCTAAGATTGCGATTGTAAACACACAAGAAGTTATGATGGCGATGCCTGAATTTACTGATATGCAAAAACAATTGCAAGACATGGAAGCAGAATACCAGAAAGAGTTGAAAGTTATGAGTGACGAATACCAAAAAAAGTATTCGGATTTCATCGCGCAACAAGACTCATTGACAGAAAATATTAAGTTACGGAGAATGCAGGAGCTGGAAGATATCCAACAACGTTCGCAAAACTTTATCCAAATTTCACAACAGGACTTCCAGAAAAAGCAAAGTGAACTGGTAGCACCGATTGAGGAAAAATTGCGGAATGCAATAGCTGCCGTAGGTAAAGAAAACGGATATCTATACATCCTCAACCCACAAATCGTACTTTATAAAAGCGATGCAGCGGTTGATGCGACCGCACAGGTGAAAGCGAAATTAGGGATTCAATAATAAGGTAAGAAGATTAGAATGGGGAACTAAAGGATGCCTAAAGAGGCATCCTTTGTTGTATCAATTTATATCATCAGAAAAATGGCTAGCAGATTCTCATCGAAAACAGGTCCAATCGGTATTTTCGACTCCGGTTATGGGGGATTGACAATATTTGACAAAATCCAACGGCTAATGCCTGCGTATGATTATATCTATTTGGGCGACAATGCCCGAGCCCCTTACGGCCCCCGCTCCTTTGAGGTCGTCTATCACTTTACACGTCAAGCCGTAGAAACATTGTTCAAAGAAGGCTGCCAACTCGTTATATTGGCATGCAACACCGCTTCGGCAAAAGCTTTGCGCACCATACAGCAACGAGACCTGCCCATGTGGAATCCGCAACGGCGCGTACTCGGCGTCATCCGGCCGACAGTAGAAATGATGGACACCGTCAGCCATACCAAACATATCGGTATACTTGGGACAAACGGCACCATATCTTCTGATTCCTACACGCTGGAGATAAAAAAGATGTTCCCTGCCATGACTGTCACCGGAGAGGCCTGTCCGATGTGGGTTCCGTTAGTTGAAAACAATGAATGCGACTCTCCGGGAGCCGATTATTTTGTCCGGAAACATTTGGAGCATGTCCTCTCCTTAGACCCCCTCATCGACACCCTTGTGTTAGGCTGCACGCATTATCCGTTGCTGATACATAAAATAAAGCAATTCCTGCCGAACGGGATTACGCTGTTCGCACAAGGAGAATATGTGGCTGCGAGTTTAAAAGACTACCTCCGCCGCCATCCCGAGATGGACACACGCCTGACCAAACAACATACACGCCGCTTCCTGACCACCGAATCAGCCGCCAAGTTCTCCGAAACTGCCTCTATCTTTTTAAGTCATCCCATCACGGTCGAACAGATAACTTTACCTTGCTCGAGAAACAGGCTTTCGTATGCTACTAGTAGAAAAGGTTAACTGTTTTTTACTATTGTTTCAACTTGATCCCATAAAATCTCCATGGGCTATCTTCACCTTCTATTAAGAGACCTCTGCAAAACGTCCTTGCATTTTTGTTTTCGGGGTCAATGATGCAAAATATCGGTTTGGATGCCGGGAATTTTTGGAGAAAGCGGTGTTAGAGGCTCTTTTTTGCCTGTGTTTCCCCTTATTTGATACAATTGGACATAAAATCCCCGACGTGCGGTACAGGTTGTATGCAATGGCCTCCATGACATGCTGCGCATGTGTCTTG
>CAYXIX010000090.1:0-9511 GCA_964465405.1 uncultured Parabacteroides sp.
ACGGCTTTTGGTGAAATGGACGGATTCGGCAATTTGTTTCCGTATGTTCTGCCAACTCGGCATCTGCTTGAGTTCCCTCCGTATGGGAGTGTCATAGAGCAGGAACAACAGGAAAAGAGCTATGCAGGCATAGGCCGTCCAACCATACACTTGCTTGATACTGATTTCCGTCATTCGTGAAATGAAACTCTCCATGTAGTGAGGGATGTCGACCGAAACTTTGCTCATCGCCACATTGTCTAAGGCCGCTCCGTAGCGGGCGAGGTTGTCGGGTATGTAGTAGGCTAATCCACGTGTATAGATTGCCGTACCGATTACGCCTCCCACAACCATGTGCAGCATGTTGAATAAGGAGAGTGCTTGGAAGAAATGCTGGAACGTCATGATTTCTTCCAGACAAGTCATGAACGTGGCGCTTAGTATCGCGTAGGCGAAACTTCGGCAGACAATCGGCAGATAAAGCTGCGACAAGTGGATGTCGGCCGACAACGTAAAATAGATACCCAGCAGGTAAAAACAAATACCTCCCAGCCCGACAAGAATGAGCCGCAGGTAATTAAAGCGTTTGATGTGCATCCACCAATAAGCAAACAGGCATCCGATCAGTACGCCGGTGAGTGCCGCCCAATCTAGTTGCACACTTGTCAGCGTGCCGTAGTGCATGACCTCTTCCAGATAGACCTCTTCCAAAACATGTTCGGTGGCAAGAAACATTTCGACCAACGTAATCAATATGAAGATGGGCATCAAATAACGGTATGTCCACATCTTTGGCTCGTAGTAGGGGTGGCGGATGGTCAACATGCGCCACACGCAGATGATGGACAGTATGACGACTGCGATGCTTAGCCGGCAAATAACCGGACTGTTCCACCAATCATAATAATTTCCGTAATCGAACAAATAGGAAACCATCAATAAAAGTGCCGCCCAAAGCACAGCCCCCAACCAGTCGATTCCGAACAACGGAAACTTCTTGAACATCCGGAAATGGCGTGTGCAGACAGTTAATATCAATAAATCTACCATCATGATTCCGCAGATGAACAGTTGCATATAGTCCCAATGATAATAATACATCAGATAGGTAGCGAGCAGGTCTGACAGCTGCATGCTTCCTAAAATGATGATATGAAGCATGGGGAAGAATACGGTGAAGTCGCGCGTAGGCGTCATCCAAAGTTGGATGTTCGACATACATTCAAAGGTTCCTTGAATCTTGCACATCCCCTCGAAGAAGCATACGAACCATAGCACGGGCAGGATGGTAATGTACGGCGCAATCAGGTTACAGAACAATACGCCGAGAGCTGCCGCGCATAGCAATGTCTTGTTTGTGAAGCGGAATTTCATGCGGAACAGTAGGGGAAAGTAGATTGCCATTCCGGCCAAATTCGCATATAAGCACATCTGGAGGTCTTCCCGCATCAGGCCTGTTTCTCCTATCATCTGATTCAACGTCCCCAGATAGAGCCCCCCTGAGATTTGAAATGTAAATGCGAAAAATACATATATCCAAGGCCGTATTTTTTCAGGGACAAATTTCCTGAACATTGGCATGGCGAAGGGGATAGGATGTGTAGATTCGCTCATATCAATACTTCACTTTACATTCTACGTTGAAACCGGTTCTCAGGCGGCTGACTTTATCCGCGTCGTTGCCTTGCAGACGGATACGGACGGGAATCCTTTGTTCTACTTTTACGAAATTACCTGTCGCATTGTCTTGGGGAATCAGCGAAAAAGCGGCTCCGGTCGCATCTGAAATTGATTCGACGACACCTTTGTAGACGATACCCGGAACGGCATCAGCCGTAAAAGTCACTTCGGCCCCCTCCTTGATATGCGGGAGCTGTGTCTCCCGATAATTGGCAATGACCCACAGGTCGCTTTTGTCTACGATGTCCACCATCGTTTGTCCGGCTTGGACCAATTGCCCTTCGTGGATATCTTTGTGTCCGGTTACGCCGTCGCACGTAGCCACAATGACGGTGTAGGAGAGGTTCAACCGGGCCAAGTCTACAGCCGCTTGTGCCAAACGGATGGCCGCTTCGTTTTGTTCCAGCCGGTGTGCCTGTTCGTTTTTAGACAAAGAGGTGGAGTGTTTGATGCGGAGGGCTTGTTCATACCGGGCATGGATGGTCTCGTAGGTCGTCTTTATGTGGTCGTATTGTTGTTTGGTGACGGCGTCTTGTTCCAATAGTTTCTTGTAGCGTTGCAGTTCGCGTTCCGCATTGGCTTTCTGTACGCGGATTTCCTCGATGCTTGCGTCGTTGACGCTTATGTTGTTTTTTGTGGTGGCAATGCTGGCGTTTGTAGCCTGTTGGCCTGCCACTGCATTGGCCAGGTCTGCTTCGGCTTGTGCCAGTCGCAGCCGGAATTCCGAATCTTCGATTACAAGCAGTGTGTCGCCTTTTTGTATGGGTTTATATTCTTCAAAATAGATTTTCTTGATGAATCCCTGTACCCGTGTATTGATAGGCGTAATGTGTTGTTTGATTTGGGCGTTGTCTGTATAAACAACATTCCCCAAATGGATGAAACGTGAACAGACGTAGGATAATCCAATCACCAACAAGGAGAGGGTGGCTATGTTGTAAATCAATTTTTTGTTTTTTCTTGTAATCATGACTATATGCTGTTTGGTGGGTTATAAAGTATGCGTGATGTATTTCATTTTATAATAATTGTAGATGATATTGATCCGGGCATTTACCAGACCGAGATCTGCGCTTAGCTTCATGTTGCTTGCGTCTAACATATCGGTTAGCAGTGCCATTTCGTTTTTATACCGATTGTCTGTGACGTTGTAGTTTTCGTCTGCCAGCCTGACACTGTTTTCTTGCGTCCGCAAATCTGTGAATGCCGTCAAGAAGTTTACGTAACCTTCCTGCACCATGTTTTCGATTTGCTCTTGTGCTAACTGATGTTGTTCTTGTGTTTGGCGGACATGCAAGCGTGCCTGTTTCATTTTACGGTTGTTCTTGAAAAGAGAAGAAAGATTGTAGGTTATGCCTACGCCGACGTACCAATAATTGAAATTGTTGTCTAATGCCGGCACCTCTATCGTGACCGGACCGTCTAAATGTTCTGCGGCGATGATGGAAATGTGCGGGAGACGTTCCGCGCGTTCTTGCTTGACCTTCTGCTCGTTCATCTGTATGGCGGTTTGCGCCTGTTTCAGTGTGATGTTGTTCGTTGCCGCCATCTCTTGCCATTCCTCTTCCGTCAGAGTCAGGATTTGCTGCTTCAATAGGGTGGTATCAGGACGTATTTCTGTGCCCTCCGGCAGATGCAGGGTTGTGACCAACTGGTGGTTGGCGATTTTGCGTGCGTCTTTTGTCCGTGTCAGTTGCAGATTCAGTTGCTCCTTTTGCAGTTCATAACGTGTGATGTCGTTTTTGAGGACGGTTCCTTGCTCTCTTCGGGCTGTCATGTTGGCGATGACCTGTTCGGTCAGTTCCATATTTTTCTGTAACACCTGAATCTGGTTGTCCAGCTTATAAAGGTTCAGATAATGCCCGACGAGTAGGAAGCGTATTTCTTGCACATTCTTTTGCAAATCCAGCTCGGCAAGAAGTTTCCCCAATTCAGCCTGTTTGATGCCACTGCTTATCGCTCCGCCGGCATAGATTACCTGCTGTGCTTCCAATGCAAGGTTGTTGCCGAAGTGGGGCATATCGACTTTCATGGCGTTGCTGAAATCCCTGTCCCAGATTCTCCCATTACCTAAATAACTGGTTGAAAGGGATACGTTTATATCCGGAAGGTGTTGTGCTTTTGCTGCCTTTAGGGCTTCGTCAGCGGCATCTTGTCCTGTCCTGTACGTTTGAATACTTTTGCTTTGTTCGTCGGCAAGACGGAACAATTCCTCTATACCCATTTGCCGGGTTTGGGCACATAAACTTTGGCTGCATAGCGCTGTGATATACAACAACTCTATGAACTTTTTCTTTTTGCTCATAAATTAACCGATTATGTTTTGTTTGGAATGAATATACAGATAGATGGAATGGAACTGAAGCGTAGCTTTTAAATCAAAGCTGCTACACCCCATGCGTGGAAGTTGTGGATTTTATTCTTGTAAAGGACTGTGTATTGCATCTCTTCTCTTTGGGGTGCAAAAGTAGGGAAAAAAGAAATCGGATGTAACCTTATGATTCTTGTGGTTTTTGATATTTTAACAAAGTGCTGTTCAACGTTGCCTGTTTGTTGTGAGATGTGTCGAGGGGGATGGGGGGGGGAGAGAATTATTACCCTTCGGGAAACCGGACACAGGTTTATGATAAATGGATTTTCCCGAAGGGTAATAAGGGATTTATTCAGCCGGTTCCTGTCCGGCCAATTTGGCTGTCAGATAGGCGATTCTTTTGATTGATTTTTCTTTTTCTTTGGTCAGTCTGTCGATATCGTTCAGAACGACAGCCAGTTCGTATGTAGCGGCAATGGCCTTTTTGTCGGCATCGGCGATGTAGATGACGTAGGGTTTACCGCCCGTATATTCGACACGGATGCGTTCGTTGCGGTTGTTGTAAATGAATTTGACTGCGTCTTCGCATTTGAGTCCTTGATAGGTGACCACTTCGGTCGTGTATCCCATGTCTTTGAAGCGGTAGTTCAGTCCGCCGTCGTAAGGGATGGCAGGCGTTTGGGCGGAAAGCCCGGCGGGCGTACTGAGTTTAATGCCCGTATGGTTGAGCGGCGCGTTGCCGTAGAACACGCTCGCAAGGTACATTTCTCCTTTTTCGCTTACGCCCGAACGGATGTAGCAGCGTTGGATGTTGCGTTCGATGGTTTGTTGTTTGGAGACGTAGTTGCCTACTTCGTTGTAGGCGGTGTCTTTTTCGAGGTTAAATCCTTTTTTCAGGTTGATGACTTCTGTTTGCTTGATGGGTAACAGGCTGTCGCAAAAAGCGAGGTTGCGTTCAGCCTCTTTCAACTCGATTTGGCGCATCAGGGTGAGTCCCTCCCGTATGACTTTAATCTCTTTCGGATAGAGCATGCGTATGCTGTCGATTTCACTTTTGGCCGCAGCCAATTCGCCGTTTGCCAGCATGTGCCGGGCGTTTTCGAGGCGTGCCGATGCTTTCTCCCCGTCGCTGTTGCAACCAGTGAGTGTGACGACTGCCAATGCAATACATAGAATCAATTGCTTCATTGTTTTGTTTGTTTTCATTTGTTTATCATTACAGACTGTTCAGTATGCAAGCAAAAATAGTGCATTTTGATATCAGCCGCAAGAAATTAATTATCTTTGCATGGCAAACAGGTGATTTGCGATAGATTGAAGCATAGAATAATGTTTATAGAAGAAAAAGAGATAAGGGAACATTTGTCGGCAAAGCCCTTCCGGTTGGTTTCAGAAGCGGCGGACGAGGCAGGTGTGGAGGTTTACGTGACAGGAGGGTATGTACGCGATATATTTTTACATCGCCCTTCGAAAGATATTGATATTGTGGTGGTCGGGAGTGGCATTGAGCTGGCGAAACGTGTGGCGCAGAAGTTGGGCAAACATGCTTCTTTTTCCGTGTTTAAGAATTTCGGTACGGCGCAGGTAAAGGACGGAGATTTGGAGTTGGAATTTGTCGGTGCGCGAAAAGAATCTTATACGCACGAAAGCCGCAAACCGGTTGTTGAGGATGGTACGCTTGAGGATGACCAAAATCGGCGGGATTTTACGATTAATGCATTGGCTCTTTGCTTGAACGGGAAACGTTATGGTGAATTGGTCGACCCGTTTGACGGGTTGTTTGATATAGAGATGCTGCGGATTCGTACGCCGCTCGACCCGGATGTGACGTTTAGCGATGATCCGCTTCGAATGATGCGGGCAGTACGTTTTGCTTCGCAGCTGGGCTTTTTTATCGACCCGGATACGTTTGATGCGATTGAACGGAACAAAGAACGGATTGAGATTGTCTCGAAAGAACGTATTGTAGACGAGTTAAATAAGATTGTCCTCTCGCCGAAGCCTTCTGTGGGATTTGAGCTGTTGGACCATTGCGGACTGTTGCAATTGGTATTCCCGGAGCTTTGCGCGTTGAAAGGAGTGGAGACGAAAGAGGGTATCGGGCATAAGGATAATTTTGCCCATACATTGATGGTGCTCGACCGGTTGAGCCGTACGAGCGACAATTTGTGGCTTCGCTGGAGTGCTTTGTTCCATGATATAGCCAAACCTGCAACGAAGCGTTTCGATCCGCGTGTGGGGTGGACGTTCTATAATCATAACTTTATCGGGGAAAAGATGATACCCGGTATTTTTCGGAAGATGAAACTGCCGATGAACGAGAAGATGAAATATGTACAGAAAATGGTACGTCTCCACATGCAGCCGATTGCATTGACGGACGACGAGGTGACGGATTCGGCTATCCGGCGTTTGCTCTTTGATGCGGGTGATGATATCGACGACTTGATGAAGTTGTGTGAGGCTGACATTACGAGCAAGAATCCGGAGAAAGTACGCCGTTTTCTCGCTAACTTTCAGAAAGTACGCGGAAAACTGGCCGAGATAGAAGAGAAAGACCGGGTTCGTAATTTCCAGCCTCCGGTGACGGGTGAAGAGATTATGGAGACTTTCGGATTACAGCCTTCACCGCCGGTTGGCGTGTTGAAAGAGGCAATTAAGAATGCGATTTTGGATGGCGTGATTCCGAATGAACACGAAGCGGCACGTGCTTTTATGTTCCGGCAGGCAGAGAAGATGGGGTTGAAACCGGTTAATGGATAAGTAAATAAATAGATAAAATTAGATATTGGAGTATGCAGTTAGCAATTGATCAAAAGGACATAGATAAATTTCTGATGGTGGGAGATAAAGTATTGATTAAGCCGAAAAACCCGCAAAGCCAGACAAAATCGGGACTTTATTTGCCTCCTACTGTTCAACAAGATAAGATTCAGTCTGGATATGTGATTAAGGTGGGGCCCGGTTTCCCGTTGCCGTCGTCAAGCGAAGAACACGAAGTTTGGGAAAAGAAAGAGGGCGAAGTTCATTATCTGCCACTGCAAGCGCATGAGGGTGATTTGGCAGTCTTTTTGCAAAATGCGGCTTATGAGATTAATTTCAATCAAGAGAAATATTTGATTGTCCCCCATTCGGCTATATTGATGTTGATACGCGATGAAGGATTGTTTGAATAAGATGATATTAAATAGAGCGATTATATGAATAAAATTGTAAGTAAAGAATATTTTTCAGCTAATGTCGTGAAATTGGAAGTAGAGGCTCCTCTGATAGCCCGTTCACGTAAAGCCGGACATTTTGTCATTGTGCGAGTGGGCGAAAAAGGAGAACGGATTCCTTTGACAATTGCTGGAGCAGATACCACGAAAGGAACTATTACGTTGGTCGTGCAGGTTGTGGGTACTTCGTCAAAGAAATTGTGTGATTTGAATGTGGGAGATTGCCTGACTGATTTGGTTGGTCCGTTGGGGCAGGCTACACATGTCGAGAAAGTTGGAACGGTTGTTTGTGCAGGTGGAGGTGTAGGTGTCGCTCCTTTGTTGCCGATAGCTGAAGCTTTTCATAAAGCCGGAAACCGGGTTGTTGTTGTTGTGGCAGCACGCACGAAAGACTTGATTATTTTGGAAAAAGAGATGCGTACTATTTCGGATGAGGTGATTATTATGACTGACGACGGATCCTATGGAACAAAAGGGTTGGTAACGAATGGAGTGGAGACTGTCATTCAGCGGGAAAAAGTCGACCAGTGTGTGACGGTGGGGCCGGCCATTATGATGAAGTTTGTGGCTGAGTTGACAAAAAAATATGGAATACCGACAATCGCTTCTTTGAATACGATTATGGTCGATGGTACGGGTATGTGTGGTGCATGCCGCATAACTGTTGGTGGGAAAACACGGTTCGTTTGCGTGGAAGGACCCGAATTTGACGCTCATCAAGTCGATTTTGATGAGCTGTTGATGCGTTTGGGAGCATATAAGAATGTGGAGAAAAAATGATACAAATCGGAAAAGCAAGATGACAACAGAAGAATTGATTGCTGTTCGCCGTGCCGAATCGTGGAGAGAGGCATTGCGGAAGAGTAAAAAGAATAAAGAACGCATGGAGATTCCGCGTGTGACGATGAATGAGTTAGACCCGGAGTATCGTAGTTATACTCGTTTGGAAGAAGTGAATCTCGGCTTGACCAAAGAACAGGCTATGCAAGAGGCGCAACGTTGTTTGGACTGTCCGAATCCTGCCTGTATGCAAGGATGTCCGGTTGGTATTCATATTCCAAGTTTTATAAAGAATATTGAACGGGGAGAGTTTCTGGAGGCTGCCCGAGTTTTGAAAGAGACGAGTGCTCTTCCGGCTGTATGTGGACGTGTTTGTCCGCAAGAGAAACAGTGTGAAAGCCAGTGTATTCATCTAAAAGCCGGGAAACAGGCGGTTGCCATTGGCTATTTAGAGCGTTTCGCGGCTGATTACGAGCGAGAAAGCGGACATATATCCATACCTGAGATTGCGCAGAAAAATGGAATCAAGATTGCAGTTGTAGGTTCAGGGCCGGGAGGTCTTTCTTTTGCGGGAGAGATGGCAAAACGGGGATATGATGTGACTGTTTTTGAGGCGTTGCATGAGATTGGTGGCGTGTTGAAGTATGGAATTCCCGAATTTCGTTTGCCGAATAAAATTGTAGATGTAGAAATTGATGGCCTTCGGAAGATGGGAGTCGATTTTGAAAAAGATTGCATCATCGGAAAGACGCTCAGTTATGATGATTTGCACGAGGCTGGATTCAAGGGCATTTTTGTGGCCAGTGGTGCCGGTCTTCCTAATTTTATGAATATACCGGGTGAGAACTTGGTCGGTGTGATGTCGTCGAACGAATATCTGACACGTGTGAATCTGATGGATGCCGCCGATCCGGATAGCGATACGCCTGTGATAGAAGGCAAATGTGTTGCTGTGATTGGTGGCGGGAATACGGCGATGGATTCTGTCCGTACAGCTCGTCGTTTAGGCGCCGACCGGGCTATCATCGTCTATCGTCGTAGTGAAGAAGAGATGCCGGCCCGTCTTGAAGAGGTGAAACATGCCAAAGAGGAAGGGGTCGAATTTATGACATTGCATAATCCAATCGAATATGTTGGCGATGAGCGTGGCCGGGTCAAAGAGATGCGTTTGCAAAAGATGGAATTGGGCGAACCGGATGCTTCAGGAAGACGTCGTCCTGTTCCGATAGAAGGGGCGGTAGAGACAGTCAGGGTGGATGAAGTAATCGTCAGCGTGGGCGTTTCACCGAATCCATTGATTCCGCATGCATTTGGGGGATTGGAAATCAGTAAAAAGGGAACGATTGTAGTTGATGAGCAAACGATGCGTTCTTCTTTGTCAGATGTATATGCAGGTGGTGATATTGTGCGTGGAGGTGCCACTGTTATTTTGGCAATGGGCGACGGTCGCAGAGCAGCAGTTGCGATGGATGCCGCATTTCAAGAAGCGTAGCCTTTGGGTAAATTGAAATAGCCCGAGATTAGTTCTCGCTAATCTCGGGCT
>CAYXIX010000091.1:0-9498 GCA_964465405.1 uncultured Parabacteroides sp.
TAATGTATGAAAAAGATTTCTTTAAATCACATACAATGAACTAATCGACTCGCCGCTGCATACCCGACGGATTGCTTCGGCAAACATTCCGGCAATCGAAAGCACTTTCACTTTCTGGCATTTCTTTGAGTAAGGAATCGAATCAGTAAAAATCATCTCCAATAAAGCCGATTGGTCTACGCGCATAGAGGCCGGGTCTGACATGACAGCATGGCTGGCGATGGCGCGTACGGATCTGGCTCCGTTTTCCATCATCAGGTCGGCTGCTTTCGTGATGGTTCCCGCCGTATCGACTATGTCGTCAATTAGCAGGACATCCAATCCTTTGACGTCACCGATGATACGCATCCCAGCTATCTCGTTAGCACGCAAACGGATCTTGTGGCAGATGACCATCGGCAATCCCAGATATTTGGAGTAGCTGCTTGCGCGTTTGGTTCCGCCCACGTCCGGCGTTGCGATACACAGGTTGTCTAATGGTAATTCGTTCTTAATGTAATCCAAAAATACGCTTGATGCATACAGATGATCTACCGGTACATTGAAAAATCCTTGAATCTGGTCGGCATGCAAATCCATTGTGATCAGGCGGTTGATACCGGCTGCGCTCAACATATCTGCAATCAGCTTGGCTCCGATGGCTACACGTGGCTTGTCTTTCCGGTCTTGGCGGGCCCAACCGAAGTAGGGGATGACTGCAATGATGGAATGAGCCGATGCCCGTTTGGCTGCATCAATCATCAGAAGCAGTTCCATCAGATTATCCGCATTGGGGAATGTGGATTGTACTAAAAACACATCGCGTCCGCGAATTGATTCTTCATACGAAACGGAAAATTCACCATCTGCAAAATGCTGGATATTCATTCGCCCCAGCGGACACCCTAAATTATTGCAAATTTTCTCTGCAAGATACTGGGAGTTGGTTCCTGAAAACACCAAAAAAGGAGTTTGTGCACTCATTATATATTCGTTTAAATTGAATTATGGGGCAAAAGTATAAAACAATTGTCAATTGCCAATTGCCAATTGCCAATTATTTTTTCAGTAGAGGCGTGCCACGTCTCCTTTGCTCCTCCGTTTCCTCCCTCCTTTGAAGCAGCCGGAAAAAGCCCGGATGTATTTTGATTTACATCCGGGCTTTTTCCGGCTATCCGAAAGGGAATATTTTTAGTGCTTGAAAATCGAACAGTTCTTAGAATCCTGTGTAGCTAAATTTCATTACACATCCTGAATAAGCTGGCGGGGAAAGCCGGAAGGGGCAAGCCGATGTCAGCGTACTGATGCTTTTTTTGCCTGTCAGCAAGTTCGTCAGCCGGGCAGCCCGGTTGTCTTCGATGCCTAATGCGCTGAAAGCTTCTTCTGGAATCCGGATGCGTACGGTTTGCGCCGTATCCCCAAAGTTGGCGACGACCATCACAACATCGTCTTCATGTTTGCGTAAAAAGACATAGTGCCGGTGTGCGTTGAAATGCGGATTGTCCAGATTGGCGTATGTCAGGTCGTAGAACGTGCCTTTCACGATGGCCGGCTCGGATTGGGCAATCGTCAGGATTTGTTGGTAGTGTGCGCGCAGGCGGCGTTGTGCATCTGTCAATCCGGCTCCGTCGAAAGCCCCGTCGTTTATCCAGTCGCGCAGGCTCTTGAGGCTCCAATAGTCGAAAATAGTGGTTCGCCCGTCGCGTCCGCTGAATCCCTCTTCATCCATGCCCGGTTCCCCCAGCTCTTGCCCGCTGTAAATCATGATGGGGTTGGTATGCATCAGGGCGGAGACGAGCATCCCCGCAATGCCCGGTTCGGGGCTGCCGGCGAAAAAAGAAGAGGCGATGCGCTGCTCGTCGTGGTTTTCGAGGAAGTTCAACATGTGTTCTTGTATGTCGTTTGTCGCTTGCCAGCAACTTGTGATGCGACAGGCAGGGGCTTGGCCGCACATGACGGCACGCAACGTATCGTAGAGCCCGACTTTGTCATACAGATAGTCGAAATGACCAATCTGCAAATAGTTCCGATATTCGGCCGGATTATATACTTCGGCAATGAAACAAAGCGAACGCTCTCTTTTGACTTTCGGAATCGCCCAATTCCAGAATTCGACCGGCACCATCTCGGCCATGTCGCAACGAAATCCGTCTACATCTTTGTCAGCCCAGAAAAGCAGGATTTCCAGCATTTTTTTCCATGTATCGGGGACGGGGTCGAAGTGGCGGCTCCGGCCGTTCAAATAGTCGATGCCATAGTTCAGTTTGACGGTCTCATACCAATCGTTTATTCCCGGCGACGCGGTGAAGCAGTCGTTTCCGGTGACTTTGGCCGGAAGTTCGCTGTAAGGCTGTTCGCCCGGTTTGCTCCCGACAGGGAGTTGCAGTACCTGACCGGGTAAATAATAGAAGTTGTTGCTGGGGGAGAAGGCTTGAGCAGTGTCGTCTGTTTCCCCTAAATCCCTTTCGAAAGGAGGCTGGGCGTCCGACCTGTATTGACGGGCTACATGGTTGGGGACGAAATCGATGATTAGCTTCAGGCCCGCATTGTGTGTCCGTTTGATTAAGGCTTCGAATTCGCGCATCCGTTCCGGGACGTTATCTGCCAAATCGGGGTCGACGTCGTAATAGTCTTTGATGGCGTATGGCGAACCGGCTTCCCCTTTGACTGCGGCCGGATGGTCTTTCCGAATGCCATAGGCAGAGTAGTCGGTGCAGGTCGCGTGTTCGATGATGCCGGTGTACCAAATGTGTGTCACGCCTAATTGTTTGATTTGGGCTAATGCCGTTGGCGTGAAATCGGAGAATTTGCCGACACCGTTTGTCTCTTTACTTCCATTTTTGACTAATCGGCTTTGCCGGTTCCCGAACCAACGCGGGAAAACTTGGTATATGACCATTTTATTATTCTGTTCCATGTTGTTTATGTTGTTATTTACGGATTCAATGCCCTGTCGTGTGTCTCTTTGAATGAAAGGAGCCATTGTATGTCTTTGTTTGGATGAGTTCGAACGCAAATATGCTGTTTTTTTTTAACATAGGATGTGATTGTTTGTAAAAATGTTTCCTCATGTTCTTATTTTCATTATATTTACAGTCGCATTATTTATCTAAAAATTCAGATTTCTCTGATATGATTACACCAATTTTTTGGATTGTTCCAGTTGCCTCTGTTTTGGCACTGGTTTTTGCCTGGTATTTTTTCCGGCAGATGATGAAAGAAAGCGAAGGGACTGCGTTGATGGCGCAGATTGCTTCGCATGTACGTAAAGGGGCCATGTCCTACCTGAAGCAGCAATACAAAGTGGTGGCTTCGGTTTTTCTCGCGTTAGTGGTCCTGTTCTCTATTATGGCCTATGGCTTCGGTGTGCAGAATGAATGGGTGCCGATAGCCTTTCTGACGGGAGGTTTCTTCTCAGGGTTGGCCGGATTCTTAGGAATGAAAACTGCCACGTATGCATCTGCCCGTACGGCGAATGCAGCACGTAATTCGCTGAACAGCGGTTTGCAGGTGGCGTTTCGGAGTGGCGCTGTGATGGGGTTGGTGGTCGTCGGACTCGGACTGCTCGACATCTCATTCTGGTATCTGTTGCTGAATCTCTGTATTCCGGCAGAGGCGATGAATGCGACACACAAACTGACGATTATCACGACGACCATGCTGACGTTTGGTATGGGAGCTTCCACACAAGCGCTCTTTGCGCGTGTCGGCGGTGGCATCTACACAAAAGCGGCCGATGTCGGTGCGGATCTTGTCGGTAAGGTCGAAGCCGGTATTCCGGAAGATGATCCGCGTAATCCGGCGACAATCGCCGATAATGTGGGTGACAATGTGGGCGATGTCGCAGGTATGGGAGCTGACTTGTATGAATCCTATTGCGGTTCCATTCTGGCCACGTCGGCTTTAGGAGCGGCTGCATTTGTCTATTCCGGCAATTTGGAGATGCAGTATAAAGCCGTTATCGCGCCGATGTTGATTGCGGCAGTCGGAATCGTCCTTTCGATATTGGGAATTTTTGCGGTGCGGACGAAAGAGGATGCGACTATTCGGCAATTGCTGAAAGCATTGGCCGTCGGGACCAATCTGAGTTCGGTGCTGATTGCCCTTTCCACGTTTGGCATTCTCTATCTTTTGGGAATGGAAAATTGGTTCTGGATTAGTTGTTCGGTCATTATCGGCTTGCTGGTGGGTATCGTAATCGGGCAGTCTACGGAATATTATACCTCCCAGTCTTACAAGCCGACGCGCCGTGTTTCGGAAGCCGGACTGACAGGCCCGGCAACGGTGATTATCTCCGGTCTGGGATTGGGAATGCTTTCTACGGCAATACCTGTGCTGGCGGTTGTGGTCGGTATCATCTGTTCCTTCCTGTTCGCATCCGGTTTTGATTTCAACAACATCGGTATGGGGTTGTATGGCATTGGTATCGCGTCGGTCGGCATGCTCTCGACGTTAGGTATCACGTTGGCAACGGATGCTTACGGGCCGATTGCCGACAATGCCGGCGGGAACGCCGAGATGTCGGGCTTGGGAAAAGAGGTACGCCAACGCACCGACGCGCTGGATTCGCTGGGCAACACGACGGCCGCGACCGGAAAAGGGTTTGCCATCGGTTCGGCTGCACTGACCGGTTTGGCGCTGCTTGCCTCTTATGTGGAAGAAATCAAGATTGGTCTGCTCCGTCTGGGCGAGAATGTGTTGTCGTTTGCCGACGGGCGGGAGATTGAGATAGCGAAAGCCTCTTTCTCTGACTTCATGATTTATTTCGACGTCACGTTGATGAACCCGAAGGTCTTGGCCGGTATGTTCTTGGGGGCGATGATGGCCTTCATGTTCTGCGGGCTGACGATGAATGCCGTCGGTCGGGCAGCCGGTCACATGGTCGAAGAGGTGCGCCGGCAGTTCCGCGAGATTTCGGGCATCCTGACCGGTGATGCGGAACCCGATTATGCACGCTGTGTGGCGATTTCCACAAAAGGCGCACAAAAGGAGATGGTGCTTCCTTCGCTGCTGGCGATTATCGCACCGATTTTGACCGGACTGATATTCGGCGTGACGGGCGTCGTCGGTTTGCTGATAGGAGGGTTGAGCACAGGGTTTGTGTTGGCCATCTTCATGGCGAATGCCGGAGGCGCGTGGGACAATGCGAAGAAACACATCGAAGAGGGTAACTTCGGAGGCAAAGGGAGCGAAGCCCACAAAGCGACCGTCGTAGGCGACACCGTAGGCGACCCGTTCAAAGACACCTCCGGCCCGAGCCTCAATATCTTGATTAAGCTGATGAGCATGGTCGCCATCGTGATGGCGGGACTGACGGTGGCGTGGAGTTTGTTCTAAAACAGAAAAACATTTTTTATTTGTTTGATAAAAGTTGCAATGACAGCTCGGAGGCGATAGAGGATGCCTCCGGGCTGTTTTGTTTTCCGGCGGATTAGAGCCCGCCGGGTTTCTCCTCTTCGCTGTTCTTTTTCGAGTTGTTGGTCTGTCGCGCCTTCAGGATGACCTTCTGGCGTTCGATGATGGCGTTCACATGGTCGATGAACGTGGCATAATCGGCGTCGCCGTTCAGCATGACAAGCGCATTGACCGTATCGACCAGCGAACGATACGCCGTGTCGGTCGTCGTGCGGGTCTCCTTGACGATACCGGTCTGCCGCGCTGCCGCTTCCTTCGTCCGGACGGCGGCGGCAGCCAAAAAAGCTTCCTCTTTTGTTTGCAAATCCGTTATCCAGACATCCAATGCGAGCGCCGTACGCTTCTCGCTCTCCAGCGCCGTAAGGTCTTGCAAGAGATTGTGCAAGACGCCGCTCTCCTCCGTCTGAGGCAACTTCGTAGGGTTCCCATATTTGTCGAAGATTGCCCTTACCTCTTCGGCATAATCAGCCGTAGTGGCGTCCGGATGTTCACGCATTGCGCCGACATAGCCGTATGCCCCGCGCCACGACCGGTCGCGCGCGTCGTCCGCATTGTTGGTCGCGGCAGTCGCCGGATTGATGGCAGACGCCTTCAGCGCGTCGTCGAAGGCCGTAAGCGCAGTGGTAAATTGGCTGACGGCATTCGCCAACACCGTGTCAGTCTCAGCCAGCAGGCTCATCCCGCCCGGACGTTCCTCTTCGGCAGGCAGGTTGACGATTTCCGCTTCAATCAGCTTCATAAATCCGAAATCTTCTTCTACGCGCAAGCGAGAAAGGTTGATGGAATTAATCTTTTTCATCTTGATACTCATTATAAGTTAAACGTTTCATGTCACAAATATAGGATTTTCCGGAAAATGGCCCAACAAAATCGACGACAACCACTTTCCGGTCGGAAAATCGTTATCGTTGCCGCCGACAGTGTGTTTCCGTTTGGAAAACTGTTATCGTCGCCGACGACGATACCTTTCCGGCGAGAAAGGGATTATCGTCGCCGCCGACAAAGGGTTTCTCGCCGGGAAGTTGCTGTCGTCGCTGACGACAGGCGTTTTCCGCGCGGAAAGGTGTTGATTGACGGATTTACGGGATTCATGTCTTTTCCAAAGGTTGTATCTTTAATCCGATATTTTTTGTACATTTGTCAATGATTAGACAGCCTTCGGGAAAAGTGTATGAAATTAAAAAATTGGATAATGGTGTTTGTATGTTATTCTTATCAGTTGCAGGCGGGAGCGCAGGACGTTCTCAAAGTGAAAACTTATACGTTGGAGAATGGACTGACAGTCTGGCTGAACGAAGACCACAGTCAACCGAAGGTCTTTGGCGCGGTTGTAGTGAAAGCAGGGGCGAAAGACTGTCCGGATACCGGCATTGCGCACTATTTCGAACACATGATGTTTAAGGGTACCGACCACATCGGGACACTGGACTATGAGGCCGAAAAGGTACTGCTGGATTCGATTTCGCTCAAGTATGACGAGCTGGCAGAGACGGAGGACCAGACTGCCCGCATACGCATACAGAAGGAAATCAACGAGCTGAGCATCCGTTCGTCCGACTATGTGATTCCCAACGAGTTCAACCGGCTCATCAACCATTTCGGCGGTTCCGGGCTGAACGCGGCGACCTCTTACGACGCGACTATCTATTTCAACACGTTTCTTCCGCAATACATGGCGCAGTGGGCGGAGCTTAACAGCGAGCGGCTGATGAATCCCGTGTTCCGCCTGTTCCAGAACGAGCTGGAGACGGTCTATGAAGAGAAGAACATGTATGGCGACTTCTTGGGGTGGCAGGTGATGGACACGCTGTTGGCCCGCTATTTCGGGCCGCATCCGTATGCCTATCCGATAATCGGGAGCACGAAGCATCTGAAGAATCCGCGCCTGTCGGCCATGCGTCAATTTTTCGAGACATATTATGTCGCTTCCAATATGGGGCTGATTTTGTGTGGTGATTTCCAAACCGAAGAGGTGTTGCCGATTTTGGAGAAAACCTTCTCCCGTATCCGTCCGGGCGAAGCGCCCAAACGGGAGCCTGTCTCGTTGCCCCCTTTCAAGGGGCGGGAGAAGATGAGGGTAAAGTTCCCGATTCCGATTGTCAAGGCGATGGGCTTAGCCTTTCGGGGCGTCGCGGCCAATCATGCCGACCAAGTGGCGTTGAACATCGCGGTCAGTCTGCTGAACAATGCCAACGGAACCGGCTATCTGGACTGTCTTATGACAGAGCACAAACTGATGGGGGCTGTCGCCATCAACGAGAGCTTGAACGAAGCCGGCATTTTGGCGGTGGTCGTCATGCCCAAACTGTTTATCCAATCCTATCACGGAGCGGAAAAACTGGTCTGGCGCGAAATCAACCGGGTAAAGCAGGGCGATTTTAGCGACGAGATGTTTAGCAGCCTGAAGCTGGGGCAGAAGCGGCAATATGCTTCCGCGCTTGAAAACATAGATTCGCGTGCGATGATTCTGATGAATCTCTATTCGCAGGGAAAAAGTTGGTCGGATTATTTGGCGGAGCTCGACCGTATCGAGTCGATTACGAAGGCGGATGTGATGCGTGTCGCCCAGACTTATTTCAACAATAATTATTTGTATGTGACCAAAACGACCGGGAAGTATCCGAAAGACAACCTTCCCAAACCTCCTTTCGACCCGGTTGTACCCTCTCATGCCGACTCCGTTTCGGCTTATGCACGTGCGCTGGAAGAGATGCCCGAACAGGAGGTAAAACCTCGTTTCATCGATTTTGGGAAGGATGTGCAGCAGGTAGCGCTCAGTCCGTTGGTCACGCTCTATGCGACGCCGAATCCGCTGAACGATATCTTTACGCTTTCGATCGTTTATGGGGTTGGGACGCTGGAACGGCCGGAGCTGTCGCAGTTGGCTTTCTACCTGCAATTGTTGGGAACAGACTCGATGTCGTTCGAGCTGTTTCGGAACCGTTTGCAGACCATTGGGAGCACCTTGACGTTCGATGTCAATTCCGATGCGTTTGTCATGCGCCTGACGGGGTTCGACAATCATTTGGAGGAGACGTTGCAACTGGTCGGTGATTTCATGCACCATGTCAAGGCGGACGACACGAAGTTGCACCAGTTGGTAGACGAAGCCAAAGTGACGGAAAAAGCCTTTATGAAGTCGAACGACAATGTGGCGGCAGCCGCGTTGGAGTGGGTGATGTATGGCGAGCAGTCGCGCTATTTGCGTAAACTCTCGCTTGCCCAAGTGCGGAAACTGAAGGGGAAAGGGTTATTGGCGGCTTTTGATTCGGTGTGCCAAGTCCAATGCGATGTGCATTATTGCGGGACATTGCCTACCGAGACGGTTCAAGACGCCGTCCGGCGTTATCTGCCGTTGGAGCAGGTGGCTGTCCCCTCCCGTTCACCTTATCGGCGTACATTGCAGGGCTATGAGAAACCGACGGTCTTTTGGGTTCATATGCCGGACATGTCGCAAAGCATCGTCTATGGATATGTGAAAGGTTCGCCCGTAGACGACGAGCGCGACCGCCATGCGGCACGTCTTTTCTCGACCTATTTCGGCGGTGATATGTCGTCATTGATGTTCCAAGAAATCAGGGAGTTCCGTTCGTATGCCTATCGAATGAGCGGGGGCTATCAACTGCCCAGCCATGCGCACAAAGGAGCACCCGGTTATTTCAGGGCAATGCTCTCGACGCAGAGTGACAAGACGTTGGATGCGTTGCGGATTCTGGATTCATTGATTCGCGAGATGCCGCTCAAGCCGGTGCGGATGGAGACCATGAAGCGGATGATGGTCAATCAGGTGAACAATGAATATCCTACTTTCCGCAACCTTTCGGAGCGTGTCGCGGCTTGGCAGGCAGAAGGGTTCCGCTCAGACCCGTCGGAAGCGTTCTTGCAAGACATTGCGCAGATGGACATCTTGGATATTCATCGTTTTTATCAGGAGCAGGTGGCCGGCCGTCCGGTCGTCTACCTGATTGTCGGCGACCGGAAGCGCATAGACCGCGAAGCATTGGCGAAGTTCGGGACCGTCGTGGAGTTGAAAAGGAGGGAAATTTACCGGTAAGCGGACGGCATTTTCCGCCCGCTTTCATGCCCATCCATTTCATGCCAGTG
>CAYXIX010000092.1:0-4804 GCA_964465405.1 uncultured Parabacteroides sp.
CTTTCCGACCGGCTCCTGTGACATCGGCATCTTAACGGGCAGCCGTTGCTGTTCTGCGCCCTGTATCTTGAAAGGAGGCAATTTGCACATCGGTTGTCTGATATGTTTTCTTCATCCAGTTCATATTTCATTCATGTGTTTGTGTTTATTGCGCGTAAAAGTAAGGTTTATTGGCGGGATACTGAAACGAAAAGCTGAAATTAATTGTATCGGGCGATCCGTCCGCCGGTCAAGTATTCAAATCTTTCAATTCGATGAGCTTGTTCACGATGGCGTAGACCGTTAATCCGCTTGCACTATGTACTTGGAGCTTGCGGGCGATGTTCCGTCGGTGCGTGATGACGGTATGGGTGGAGAGATACAGGCGGTCGGCAATCTCGCGGTTAGTCATTCCTTTGACCACGCAGACGACAATCTCTTTTTCCCGGCTGCTCAGGCTCTGTTGGTCGTCTGCTTCTCCTTCGGATGCGGACAGTTCTTCCGTACAGAGTCGTTCCAGTTTTTGTCTCAACGTGCGGGCATCGTCGTAAATGGAAATCTGCTCGTCGTATGCGCGCAACAACACCGGGTCGCAAAGCCCGAACAGCAAAGCGCAACACTTCATCTCCGGACATCTGCATTCTTCTTTGATGTGTTGCAGACTCACGTTTCCGGGAATGGAAGGATTTACAATCAGAATATCCGGTTTGTAAATCCGTAACCCTTCCGTCAGGTTGTCAATGGCTGTCACTTCTGATAGTTGAACGCGAAAACCCGCTATCCGTTTCAATAACGTTTCCAATCCGTATCGGATGATTGCGGAAGATTCGGCTATTGTTATTTTCAAATTCATCGATATATGCGTTTTTATTGTTTTTCCAGTGAAAGGATTGCCGGTACAAAGAGGCAATCTTCCACCCGGTTGTGTGAGGCGAGGTCTTGCTCGGTGGCGAAGATGTCGAACAAGACACTGTTGAGCAAATGGCTGTCCGGTCCCGGATAATACTTCAGAATCAGGTTTTTCAATTCGGTGATTTTCAGCTCTATCTGGTCGTGCCGCCGACGGAAGATGGAAATGTTGTATTTCGGGTCTTTCTTGCCGTTCAGCAAGTTGCGGACGTAAGGGAAGACGGTCTTTTCTTCATACGACATGTGTTTGTGCACCTCTTCGGCATACTCGTCGAAAAAGCGTCGAATCACGTATGCTACATCTTTTGGGCAATTCCCGAGTGCTTCTGCCAGTTTGTGGCGGATGTGGGGAAGGCGGAAATTCAGGAAATAGTCGTGCGCGTTGTGCAGGTAGGTGATTAGCGACGCGAGCGAAATATCCCGGTGCAACTCCGCTTCCGGATGCTCTTTGGCTGCCGTCAGGAAATTGACGACGACCAAGAACGTCCGGGTATCAATCGCGTTTTGCCGGCACACCTCGCCGATTGTTTTCTCTCCAAAGCCCAAATCGATTCCGAAGCGGCTCATCACCAAGACCATCGGGTAGTTGTCACATATTAAGTCGCTCATCTTGTTTGTTTCTCGATATCTTCCGTTTTTTGTGTTCCCCATATTGCTTTGTTTGTCTTTTTAATTGTTAAATTATTTAGTCCGTCACCGAACCCTGTCAGGTTCGTCACTGAACCTGATTAAAAGGCCCTGTAGCCCTCGTTTCCGCCGGTCGGAATAACGGCGATGCATTCCGTCTCGATCAGCCAACCCGGCCGGCAGACCGGTGCATGCACGACGAGGTGAGGCAGTGAGGGATAATGGCTTTCCAAGTAGTGCTTGACCACGACATAATCAGCTGAGTCGCGCAAATAGACAATCGCCTGCATCACGTCCGCCATCGTCGCGCCTGCCTCTTGCAGCAAGGCATGGATGTTTTCCATCATCCGCTCGGCTTGCATCCGGACGTCGCCGGGATAAAGGATTTCGCCCCGGTTGTCGATGCTTGCCGTCCCGGAAATGAAGACATGCCGGCGGTCTCCATACGTGACGCACGTCCCCCGTTCGAACGTGACGCCATATTCATAGGTTGGGTTTAGATGCGTCGGGGCAAAGAGAAAACGGATTTGCCCTGGAAGTAAACCATGCACGGCGTAGGTGTCCATCTGCACAAATACCGCCGGGTCGGCATGCCGGCCACCGATGCCGGTACTGGCGATGTAATGTGTTTTCTCTGTCAGTCCCTGCGTAACGAATACCTCCTTGCGTGCCTTGACCACACCTGCGTAGTTGACATCGACATTCTGCACGAAGAACCACGTACGGATACAGTCGGTAGCCAGCTTGCAGCCCTGTTCGGTCAGTTGCAAAACGTAATCGTTCAGCAACAGGCGCGTTTGGTACTCGGAGGTCGCGGCATGGTTGAAGGCGCTGCCCGTCCAAAGCTGCGTGTAGCCGTTGCGTTCCGCCCGCAACATCCCGTTTGGGAGCGTCTCGGCGACAACGCCGGTCTGGAACCACGTCCAGAGGGCTATTTTAGTGCCGTTTCCCGGCGCCTGCTCGACGACGGAGAGGGTGCAGAAAGCATTCTCGCATTCCCAGCCCATCACGAGGTCAGCCTGATTGGCAGTGTCGCTCAAAAAATAGCGACGGAAGACGGCGATTGCCGTATCCGGCAGTTCCTGCTCGACGATGGCGGCATACGTCTGTTGGATGTTTTGCAGTTGTTCGACAAAGGGGCGTGCCGGGTCTGTGCAGTGTAGCAAAAGGTGATATTCCGTTGTTCCTCCCTGTCCGGTAAATGTACTGATTTGTGCATTTGTAGCTTTGTCTCTATACTGTTTTGTTCTATATTCCATTGTTTTGTTTGTTCTTGTTATTCTTCCGCCCCGTTCTCGATCCAGTCGTCGACGAGGTTCAGAAGGTCGCTTGAGGTAACCATGCCGATGTGATCCATCGCCCAATCGGCGGAAATATCGGTGTTCAATACGTAGTGAAGAAAACTGCTGTCCACGTTGCCCGGCGTGACGTAGTTCATCCTCTCCGGACTGAGTGTCGCCGGCACGTTGACCAATGCGCGGTAGCTGCTGTCTGCCGTGAGGTATAGCCCACCGGCTGCCGAAGTGCTTCCGCCATGACAGGGAATGCAAGTCAGGTCGAAGACGTTTGTTTGGACGGCTGTAAACATCCCGATGTCAAGCGTCCCTACGTCAATGTGTATCGTGTCTTCCTGCTCCGTATAATCATAGGTGTAGAAACTGACGAGCCGTTTGCGCAGCCGGTTGATGGCACAAATCTCGATGGTCGTCACTTCGCTCGATATACCACTCAAAACGATGTCTATCAATCCGCCGTCTCCCGTCGTAAGCCCTTTGGCGGTCTTGGCATATTCGCTGTCGTCGGAAAAGCCGGCAAGGACGATGCTGTAACCACTCGGCCAACTGTTCCGGCCCTCCACCGTGCCGGTCAACCGCAACGAGCCGCCCTCACGTTCCGCCTGTACAGCCTCGTCGTAAATCCGTCCGTCATCGCATGAGGCAAGCCCTGCGGCGACGAGCAGCAGTCCAGACAGGCATGTAATCATACTCCCTTTCATGCACATTTTCTCCCTTAAAATGTATATTGGAGCAATATGGTTCCGGAGTGCATGGCGAGACCCAAAGCGTCATTGTCGCGGTCGAGTTGTGTCTCGTGCCCTGTACGGCCGATGAACTGGTACATTGCTTGTAACTTCAAATTACAACCGGTAAAGAAGTAGTTGAACCCGACAGCGGGCATGTTGAGGATTCCGTCGTCGTCCAAACCGTTCCGGTTGAAGAAGTCGTATCGTACCGTCGCCTGCAGTTTGTTTGTGACGAAATAGCCACCCTGCACATAACCGCCCAAGTAGTTATAGCTCTCGTCAATCTTCTGCCGTTTGGTGAAGCCGATATTCATATAGTAGAATTCAGCACCGACGTACAAGCGGTTTTTCAGCCATGCGAACTCGGCACCCACACGGGTGTCGTTCGTACTCTCCGATTCGCTCTCCACGTTGAGCGATGCCGAGAGGCCGAACAGCACTTTGTCTTCCTTCAACCGGTTCGGGTTTCCCTGATTGGAAGGCATGACGCCTTTCGGCATATAGGTGATGCGCCCGGCATAGAGCAGCGAGGGGATGTGCCAGTCGTCGCTCAAGGTCTTGTCTGCCGTGTTGACGGAGCTGCCTGTTCCGTTGAAGATGCCGACCTCGTAACCGAACTTGTTTTTGACCAGCCCGTGTACCTCGATACCCAAGTCGAAGCCCAGCCCGATGTTGGGCGTCACGGCGTTGAGCGAATAGGGGAGGATGACTTGCGATGTGAGCGAGACGGGCAATGTAGGCATCAGCGTCTCGCCGAGCGTCGTCAGGTAAGCGTGTGAGAAAGGAGTCTTGAATTTTCCCACGCGGATGGCGAACTGCTTCTTTACCTCCACGTCGAACCATGCCTGCTGCAGGATGTTTCCCCCGCTTCCGGCGGCATTGATGGAGAGGTTGAAGGTGACGCGGTCGAACGCTTTCCCGGTGAAGCCCAGTATGGCGTAAGGGATGGCGAAGCCGCTGTTGTGGATGTTGTCCTGATTGTAGGCCGGGTCCAAACCCTCGTCGTCGTAATAGTTAACCGATGCGCTGGTTTGTACCAGCATATAGGGCTTGAACACAAAGTCGCCCCGCTTGGTGGCGATGGAAAAGCCCTCTTTTCCCGCCAATGATACGACGCCGTTTTCCGTATCTTCCTCATATTGCGCATGGCCGGCAAACGGTAAAAGCAGCAGGGCTGTGATGATATAACAGAATGTATATTTCATTTCAATTTACCTTGTTTCTATTATTTATGTTTCTTATTCAAGGATAGAGTCCTCCACCCTT
>CAYXIX010000092.1:4904-9445 GCA_964465405.1 uncultured Parabacteroides sp.
CACCCTTTTTCTATAACGAATTGAGGAAAGCGACAACCGCGTCGCGCTCCTCCTTCGTCATCTTTTTGAACAGGTTCTTCGAGGCCTCACCCTCGCCGCCGTGCCACATGATAGCTTCGACGAGGTTACGCGCCCGGCCGTCGTGCAGGAAATAGGTATGTCCGTTGACCGTCTCCTGCAGGCCGATGCCCCAGAGCGGCGTCGTGCGCCATTCGTTGCCGCGCGCCATGCCGCTGACGTAGTTGTCGTTCAGCCCGACACCCATGATTTCCGACCCCATGTCGTGCAGCAGGAAGTCGGAGTAGGGATGGATGGTCTGGCTGCCCAGCCAAGGAATGCGCGTCCCGTTCAAGAGGGTCGAGCCGCCGGCCTGCGTATGCAACGTCGTGACGTGGCAAAGGTGGCATTTGGCCTCGTAGAACTTTTGCTCGCCCAAAATAACCTGCTCGTCATTCACGTTCCGGCGAGCCGGCACGCCCAAACATTGCAGGTATAGGTCGACATCCTCCATGTCTTCGGTCGAAATGTTGAGTTGGTCGTACGTCAACCCCATCATGCTTCCCTGATTCACTTGGATCTGCCCTTCGCAAATCTCCTCCGGGTAACGGCTGTTGGTGATACCCATGTCGCTCGAGAAGCCCAGCTCGACGGTCAGGTCCAGATGTTGCGCCTTGTTGCCCGAAAGGCCGACGCCCGTGATACCTTTCTCCGTAATGTAGTTGACACGGCCGCTGATGCCGTACTCCGGGTAGTTGCTTTGTGCCGCCAGTTTCTCGATTTCCGTCCGGTCGATTGCCATCATCTGCCCCATGCCGACGTGGCGGAGCGGGATGCGCACCGTGCAGAACAGGTCTTCGGGCGGAATGCTGTCGGCATACCAATCGGTAATCGTGTAGGTAGGCTTTGCCAGTTCGTAAGTCTCCCCATCAGGGAACGAGAAAGTCTCGTATTCATACGTGACGTGCAGCTTGCCTTCCGCTTCGACCCCGTAAATGGATTGGTCATGTAATACTCGCCCGTAGTCGCGGAATTGCGCCCCGTTACGCCGCGAGATGTATACCAGCATAGATGAAAATCCGGAGCTTCCCGAGCCTCCTTCGCTCCAAAGCGTCGGGCGTGTACGCCCGGCATTCCGGTGGCAACTCCCACAGGAATAGCCGACATAGACAGGCCCTAATCCACCAATATCCGGGTTATTGCTGCTGGTACGCACATCGTCGTAAAGCCCGTCTCCACTGGTAAAGCGGGTGGCGTATGTCCCGGAAACCCAACTGGCCTCCGTGTCGTAAGCAATGGATGAGGTTAGAAAGACAGTGGCTGTTCCTGCCGATAAGGCATAACCATTAGGGACTTCCATCGTATCCATATCCAACCCATCTTCACATGATAACAAGGGGAGAGATACGGCCAATACACATATTAATAGGTATACTTGTTTTATCGTCATTCCTTATGGCTGTTAAAGATTCCTAAAGCCTTGAAGCGGATCGGAATGATAAATACGATCTTCCTCAAGGCTTGTATAAAGTAGGCAAAAATGCCAAATTCAAATTAGTTGTTTACGCTGCGCGGTTGTCCGTCCTTAAAAATAAGGAACTCAAGCGTATGGTAACCGCGTACGGCTTGAGCCGCCCCGATATCCTCGCTATCTTCGTCATAATCGCCACTCCATTGCATATCACTCCAGTTTTGGGAATTCAAAACCTGTACGATGGCGTCTACGTCCAGAGGCCAGCTGTCCATGTTCGGGTCTAATCCCCAGTTGGCAACCGGGCCAATCAAGAAGGCTTCGCTTTTTTCCCACGGTTCACGTGCATCCAACCAAGCGTTGCAGCAGTTGACAAAGTTATCGTCGCTCGGACTTTCACGGAACTGGTTGACAGCATCCAATAACGCCCTGTTTTTTGCTTGTAAATCTGCATACGTAGGCAATACGACTGCATCGACGAATTGCTCGGCAATGGCATCCAATTGACCGCTGTATTCGGAGCCGCTCAATTCGTTGTTCACAAAGGGTAACAACTCTTGCAGCAAAGTGGAAGCCAGCGTGTTGCAGGCGTACATAGCTGCCACGGATTCTTCGCTATCGATGTGGTTGCGAAACGGGTTTTCGATGGCTTGGATAGCTTTTGCAGCCTCAAAGATTTGCGTTTTGATGGTCTCGTCCAAAACCGGGTTAAGGGATGCAATCAATGCAGAGAGTGAGTTTTCTGCAATATCGCCTTCGTCGTCGAATTCGCTGTATGAATTATACGCGTTCAAGTTCGTATCGATCTTGTCGACATCGTTATCGTCTATCCGGCCGTAGTAGGTATTGCGGATAGAGAAGATGTTGTTCGTATAATCGTCACGCGAGTGCCAGCTGAACCATGACTCAACGGCATACAACCCTCCTTCCTGATCCCCGCTTACCCACAAGTTATAAGGGTCTTGGATTTTTGCCGTACCCACTTCATTGGCGATGTTCCACATACCACCTTCCACCATTTCTTGAATACAAGCCAACGGACTGCTGTAAGCGCCACCGGTTTGCTCTTTGAATATGGTGGCATACGGACCGTTGCCTTCATAGTCTGTATTCCATGCTTCGTATAGGTCTGTTGCATCTTGATATAACAGAAGGGCTGTTTGATACATATAGTTACCCCATGCCGAAGCATTCTCGGAAGTGTAATCCAAATCATAACCACTTGTTGTGCTGCCGTCTCCGGGAGACGGGGTGTCGTTTTCCGAACAAGCAACCATAGCGAGCGACAGGCTCAAGGCTAAAATAGCCAAATAAAATAAATCTTTCCTTCTCATTTTGTTTATAAGTTTAAATTGTCGTTATACATTCTTCTAATTGAAATGTTACTTACTCCAAAACCAACCTACGTATGCGACTGCCAAGCTGAACTCATTCTCGCTGTTGTAATTGCCTCCACCGATTTTCCGAGTTGTATAATCAGCTTTCACGACCAAATTGGGAAGCGCGTACCAGTTCAATCCGGCTGTCCACATGCTGACCTTGTTTCGTAAATCCATTACGTCTTGCCCTGCACCTTCCTGCTGCGGATTATAATATTCATAGCGGACAAATGGATAGATAACCGGTACTTTCGGGTTGTCTTTGCAAATAGAATGCAAGTTAAACCCGACTTCTCCGCCATAGCTTACGGCATGTTTGGCGATAGGAGTCGTCCGTGTATAAGGGGAAAGCCCGGAGAGCGTTGCATTTATTGAGGTTAAAGCATCGGAATGGCTCAAATTTCCGTAAATCATGTTGGCGCGAGCTGTTACATACTTGTTCTTGTACTGAGCATCGGCAGAATAAATCCATAATGGGACATTGTCTCCAATACGTGCATATTCCGTTAGTTTGTCGGAGTTTGCCGCCACATTATTACAATAATAGACTGAACCTCCTACTTTCAATCCCGGAACGCCGTTGTAATTCAAACGGACTACATAGGCAGGAGAAGTAAAGTTATCGGTCTCGAAAAGACCTTGCTTTCCTCCCTGTACCCAATTGTTACGGTCGAAACCGTTTGCGTTTAATCCGGCGACCACCATTGCTTCATAATTAAAGCTGGCATATCCTTGACCGAACGTACCGAAGAATTCAATACCCGTTTCATGCCACGTAGAAGGAATAATCGTGGTTTCTCCTTCCGGACGGGAAGTCCCGAAGAAATTAGTCGGTTCGTGGTGTTCATTGGTTAAACCGACCGGTACAATGAGATGCCCGGCACGGACGTTGAACGCAGGATGAATCAAGCGTGTGATATGGAATTGTTCCAAAGCGACCTCTCCACCTTTTTCCACTTCCGTTTCATATTCTCCGTTTTCCGTATTCTCTATTTCGTATGCCGTACCGGTTCCTCCGGCTTCAAATTCGATTTCCGCACTCAGTATCCATTTGGAATTGAATTTGTAATCGAATGCCAAAATGAAACGGGGAATGGAGATTTCATTCCGGTGGTCTTTGGTATTCCCATTGGATGTCCCTCGAAAACGATTAATCCCGTAATCCATGAAATTTGCTAAAATCTCTCCGTAGCCGCCAAAACGGAGCTTATCATAGCCGTCGGCATAAATCTCAGCGGAACGATTTGCCGCCGTCGTTGTCTCTGTCTTCTCTGTTCCCTCTGATGTCTCGCCATTATTCTCAGCAAAGGCATTGGCAGAAGTGCTACATAAAACCACAACCAATAAACCTGTTAACCTTTTCATTGCCTTTTCAAATTTTTTGCAAAAGTATAGGAAGGTAGAAGGGTGTACAATCGCAAATAATAGGTAAAAAGAATGGCATGTTACCTACAAGTAGGTATTAAAGTGTAGAGTTAGAAAAATAAAGAAGAACTTTCGGTTACATATTTTGAGACCTCTGCAAAACTACTCCAATAGCAGAACGTCAACTGGCGAACTTGCTGATAATCAGTATATGATATTTTGTGATTTGGATGCAAAATGAACTTTTGCAGAGATCTCTATTTATTGACAGTCTTTACTGCGATTTTCCGCAAAAAACATACCCTCTTGCCGTTTTTTCGTTATTTTTG
>CAYXIX010000093.1:0-3029 GCA_964465405.1 uncultured Parabacteroides sp.
TATAAATCGTGATTTATATCTAAATTTGTTCATTTATATCAATGAACAGGATAAAAGTAGATGGCTGAAAATTTAGTTATTCGGGGTAAGAATAAACGGGAACGGTATGAAATGTTGTTCCCTCAATTGTGGGCGTTAATCGACGGAGAAACGGATGTGGTTGCGAATCTGGCCAATGTGGTGGCTGCGTTGAAACAGACGTTTGATTTCTTTTGGGTCGGTTTTTATGTGGTTAAGGAAGACTGTCTGGTATTGGCACCGTTTCAAGGGCCGGTAGCGTGTACGCGTATTCGACGGGGCAAAGGTGTGTGCGGCACGGCATGGGCTGAGAGGCGCACGGTTATTGTTCCCGATGTGGAGCAGTTTCCCGGACATATCGCCTGTAGCTCAGAGTCGCGTTCGGAAATAGTGGTTCCGATTCTGCAAGGAGAGGCGGTTGTAGCCGTTTTGGATATTGACAGTAACCAGCTTGCTGCTTTCGACGAAACGGACGCGCGCTATCTGGAACAGCTCGCAGCGCGGCTGGCTCTTTTATTTTGAATGGCAAGGGGAGGGATGAATGGAACAGTTTATTCAAATGGATGCACAAGGGCGGTTAATAGGAATAAAAAAAGACGGTTTATTAAGTCGTAAGTGATAAATTGTTTGCGTATTAGGTTGAAAGTGGGCAATCCTGAAGAGGGTTGTCCGCTTTTTTTATTTGAACGAACATCGAAAATTGATTGGATATCCGAAAAGTGCCTATGGGAGCGAAAACAACAAAAAATGGCAGAAAAAGAGTGGAAATAGGTTGAGTAACATTATCTTTGTGGAGTTTTAATAGGCAGAATACAGATTTTAGGCTGAACAGGTAGAAAATGTATGCCCGGGCATTTGAATTTTTCGGGTGGAAATCAAAACAAACAAGAAGATAGTGATGGATGAGCATTCAAGTATTTTAATTTTTAGTAAGGACAATAATCTTGGGGAGGTTATTCGTGATTATTTGAAAGAAGCTGGTTGGGAATCAAGGGTAGTAGATCAAGAGGCGGTGAGATATGAGAGTTTTCCGCCCGACTATTTTTCGTTTGGATTGATCGATTATCGACAGACTCAGGAAACGGCAGATGAATTGGTTTTGAAAATCAAGAGTGAGGGAAAAGGGATTCCGGTCATCGTTTTGTGTGATCGCCCGACGCAGGAAGAAGTTCGACGGCTTTTTTCACTCCAAGCAGACGGATTGATGCGTCAACCATTGGATTTTGAAATATTGTTGGCTTATATGCAGGCCATACAAAAACGGTGTCAGTTGAGTCGTCCCCGAAAGGTAACAAGTTATGTTTTTGGCGGATTCCGGTTTGACTTGGCGAAGCAGACGCTGTCTATTGGCGAGAAAGTAACTCGTTTGACAGCAAAAGAGACAGAGCTTCTTACTTTGTTGTGCCAGCATGCAAACCGGCCGCTTGACCGGAAGTATGCATTGGAAACGATATGGAAGAAAGCTAATTATGCGAATGCACGTAGTATGGACGTATATATAATTAAATTGCGGAAGTTGTTAAAAGCAGATCCGACGGTCGGACTTGTGAATATTCCGAAAAAAGGATTTCAGTTATCAACACGATTGAAGTATGACGATTGAATATTTTACATGGTTTTTAATCGGAATGGCCGCAATAGCCGCGATTGTATTTGTGGCTCTTTATTTTGTGGAAGCCGGTTATGGTATGTTGTTCGATAAAAAATGGGGGTTCCCTATCTCAAACAAAGTGGCTTGGGTTTGCATGGAAGCTCCCGTTTTTGTAGTTATGTTTGTGCTTTGGTGCGGCTCGAGCCGGCAGTTTGAGACCGTTCCTTTGTTGATATTTTTGTTTTTTGAGTTGCATTATTTCCAACGGTCTTTTGTCTTTCCGTTATTGATGAAAGGGAAAAGCAAGATGCCGATAGGAATTATGCTGATGGGAATTGCGTTTAATATCCTGAATGGATATATGCAGGGCGAATGGATTTTTTATTTGGCTCCGCAAGCGATGTATACGGAGGAATGGCTGTATCGTCCGCAGTTTATAATCGGGACGTGCCTGTTTTTCATCGGAATGGGAATCAATTGGCATTCCGATTATGTTATCAGGCATTTGCGGAAACCGGGAGATACGAACCATTATTTGCCGAAAGGAGGCATGTTTGATTATGTGACATCGGCCAATTATTTCGGTGAGATTGTCGAGTGGTGCGGTTTTGCCATCTTGACATGGAGCGCAAGCGGGGCTGTTTTTGCCTGGTGGACTATCGCGAATCTGGTTCCGCGTGCAAACGCGATTTATCACAAATATAAAATGATGTTTGGCGACGAATTGGGGAACCGGAAACGGGTAATACCTTTTGTTTATTGATTTGAATCTTATATAATAATCGGAAATGGAAAAGAATTCTATATTATTCACTCCCGGAAGAATCGGGCCGCTGACATTACGGAACCGGACGATACGGGCGGCAGCATTCGAAAGTATGTGTCCGGGAAATGCGCCTTCCGAGCAGTTGTATAACTACCATACGTCGGTGGCAGCCGGAGGTATCGGCATGACGACATTGGCTTATGCGGCTGTTACGCAGAGCGGGCTCTCTTTTGACCGACAGTTATGGATGCGACCGGAGATTGTTCCCGGCCTGCGACGCATAACGGATGCCATTCACAAAGAGGGAGCGGCTGCATCTGTGCAGTTGGGACATTGCGGAAATATGTCTCATAAGAAGATTTGCGGGTGTACGCCTATTTCCGCTTCAAGCGGTTTCAATTTGTATTCTCCGACGATTGTTCGGGGGATGCATCCTTCTGAAATAGTGGCGATGTCGAAAGCGTTCGGTCAAGCGGTGCGTTTGGCGCGTGAAGCTGGTATGGATGCCGTCGAGATTCATGCCGGGCATGGCTATCTGATCAGCCAGTTCCTTTCTCCTTATACCAATCACCGGAAAGATGAATATGGCGGAAGCTTGCAAAACCGGATGCGCTTCATGAAAATGTGCATGGATGAAGTAATGAAAGCAGCCGG
>CAYXIX010000093.1:3129-9373 GCA_964465405.1 uncultured Parabacteroides sp.
GAGAAAATCGACGAAGTGCTGGACAATGGTTTTGAATTTGTCAGTATGGCGCGGGCATTGGTCAACGATCCCGCATTTGTGAACAAGATGAAGGCAGACGAACACGCGCGTTGCGACTGCGGACATAGCAATTATTGTATTGCCCGGATGTATTCTATCGACATGGAATGCCATAAGCATGTGCAGAATTTGCCGAAGAGTGTCGTAAAGGAAATCAAAGAATTGGAGTATAAATAAAATGGAAAAAGGATTAGCCGTCATCACCGGTGCGGACGGTGGCATGGGACAGGAGATAACTGCCGCCGTTGCCAAAGCCGGATTTCCCGTCATCATGGCATGTATCGACGCGGAGAAGGCGAAGCCAGTTTGTGAACGCATCCGGCAAGCAAGCGGAAACTCGCAGATAGAAGTGCGTGCCGTCAATCTTGCCTCGCTTGCTTCAGTGGAAGCGTTTACCGCTCAGTTGCTGGAAGAGGGAAGGCCCGTCAGCCGCTTGATGAATAATGCCGGTATCTTGACAACGCCCGTTCGTCGGACGGAAGATGGATTGGAAACGATTGTCAGCATCAACTATGTTGCGCCCTATCTGCTAACCCGCAGCCTGCTTCCGCTTATGCAGTCGGGGAGCCGCATTGTCAATACGGTCTCTTGTACGTATGCCATCGGGAAAATCGACGCAGACTTTTTCGAGAAGGGAAGGAGCGGACGATTCTATCGCATTCCGGTCTACAGTAACACCAAGCTGGCATTGCTTCTCTTCACGCAAGAACTGGCTGAACGCCTGCGTGATAAAGACATCACGGTCAATGCTTCGGACCCCGGTATCGTTAATACAGACATGATCCGGATGCAGGCGTGGTTCGACCCTTTGACCGATATCTTCTACCGTCCTTTTATCAAGACGCCGGCGCAGGGGGCTGCTACTGCCATTTATCTGGCCCTCGACGAACAAGTGGGCGGGAAGAGCGGCTGTTGTTTCGCCAACTGCAAAGTAAAGAAATTACCGGAGCGAATTCGGCATCACACTCAACAGAAAACACTTTGGGATAATACGGAAAAGTTGCTCTGCGACCAGATAAACCGATTATCTGGTATTAGATAGCATGTTTATTCCGCTTTACGTTTTAAGTCCGGATAACTGATACGTGTGTGATACATGATTTTCAGTTTCTCGACGAAAACGTTTTTAATCGTTTCCACATCTTTGAATGTCAATGGGGCATTTTTCATCAATCCATCTGCAATTTGGATGTCAATAATTTTATTGACAAGCATTCGGATGTTTTCTTCCGTATGTTCTTTCAAGCTCCGTGAAGCAGCCTCGACAGAGTCTGCCATCATCAGAACGGCAGTTTCTTTGGTAAACGGATTCGGGCCCGGATAAGTGAAGACCTCTTCATCAATGGGGCGTTCCGGATATTGGTTCTTGAAAGAGTTATAGAAATATTTGGCTTTCCCGCGTCCGTGATGGGTGCGGATAAAATCGATGATTGCTGTAGGCAACATGGCCTTTTCCGCAATTCTGACTCCATCGTTTACGTGGTTGATAATGATACGGGCACTTTGGTCATAGCTCAATTGGCTGTGTGGGTTGATGCTGCTTTGGTTTTCGGTGAAGAAAGCAGGATTAACCATTTTCCCAATGTCATGATACATGGCGCCGGTACGGACAAGCTTGGCATTGGCGCTGATGGCTTCCGCCGCCTCAGAGGCAAGGATGGAAACTTGCAGAGAATGCTGGAAAGTGCCGGGAGCCGTTTCCGACAGTTTCTTCAATATCGGAATGTTGATGTTTGAAAGTTCGACCAATGTGATGCTGGAAACATAGCCAAATGTTTTCTCTAACATATACACCAAGATATAGGTAAACATCAACAGGATGAAATTAATACCGAAATACAGCATCATCATCCAATTAATCTTCTTGAAATCGGCTTCCTGATAAATTGTCAGACTGATGTAACAAAGGACGTATGACATGAAGATGAAGAATGCACAACGGATAAGCTGAGAGCGCTCGTACAAGTCTTTCAGGCTGAACGTCACAACCATACCTGCAATGATTTGCATGATGAGGAACTCATGAGGGAAAGGCGCCATCAAGGAGCAAATCGATACAATGACGAGATGCGTGAACAGCGCTGTGCGCGAATCGAAAAAGGTTCGTAAGACAATGGGTACGATTGCATACGGCAGGATGTAGATGTTGAAAAGTTGGTAAGTCACACATATTTCAGACAGGAAGCAGCTCACGACGACGCAAAGAATCAGGAATAACGTGTTCTTCCGGTTACGTAAAATTTGGATTCTGAATGACCACAGATAGAGCCACAGGCAAAAAAGAATGCCGAACACCAAGACAAATTGCCCGCTGAGGATGATGCGCTGTCTCGGAGTCCCTCCCGATTTGATCTCGTGTACAATTTTGAGCGAGCGTAATACGTTGTATGTATGATTGTCCACTATTTCTCCACGATCTACAATCCGTTCGCCTGCCTGCACCATGCCGCAGGCAAGCGGGATGCTGTTCAATATATCTTCCTTTATTTTATCAGACGTAGTCGGGTCATACGTGATGTTTTCAACAAGGTAGTTGTTGATGTTACAAGCCTGTAAAACCGATTTGTCCAAAAGAGGAGGACAATTGTTGATAATGAACTCGTAGGCCGTCCGGACCGTAAAAAAGTCGCTGCTATAGCGAGGGGATGCTACGTTGTTTATGAGCAAATTGATACGCGGATATTGTCTCTTTTTCAGTTCTTCCATCTCTTGCGCGGATAGAATCCCTTTTTGATACAGTTTCTGCAGGCTGTTTTCGATGTATTGCATGTGCGCCGGCGTTGCCCTGTTTTTGAGAGTGGTTTGATAGTCATTCCGAAGCTTGTTGATTTCAGTAGTAAGGACTGAATCGTTCATGCGGTAATAGGGCTCGAATTGTTTTAAGGCACTGTCGCGTTCGGCTTCTACTTCGGCTTCTGTCTTATAGATAGGGAAATCGCTGGGGGCCGTAAGTAGTCCATATCGCCAAGGTTTCCCTTCAAAAAACTGGTAACGGAATTTCCCTTCGCGCGGGAAGAAATAACCGATTAATAGGGCAGCCACTATGAAATAGATACTGGAATGCAAACTGTATTTCTTCTTTTTCATCTTTCTATATGAGTTTAATCGTTCTTTTTAGAAACCTCTTTCTTGGTTTGGACGGCGAAATGTACGTAAAAAACTTCATTAAGAGAAAAAAAAGGGCTACTTTTGTCACAATATTGTGGATTTTAGATAAAAAAGCATTATGAACCAGAAGAATGTTAGAGTCCGGTTTGCTCCGAGCCCTACAGGGCCTTTGCATATCGGGGGTGTCCGCACCGCTTTATATAATTATTTGTTTGCCAAACAGCATGGCGGAGACCTGATTCTCCGCATAGAAGATACCGATTCGCAACGTTTTGTTCCGGGAGCGGAAGACTATATCATAGAGGCGCTGACTTGGTTGGGCATTCGTTTTGACGAAGGGGTCGGTTTTGGCGGTGAGCATGGCCCTTACCGTCAGAGTGAACGGCGAGGTATATATAAACAATATGTAGATCAATTGTTGGAAAGCGGCCATGCCTATATCGCTTTTGATACTCCGGAGGAATTGGCAGATAGGCGGAGGGTAATTCCAAATTTCCAGTATGACGCTTCGACGCGCATGCAGATGCGCAATTCGTTGACGCTCGCGAAAGAGGAAGTGGATGCGCTGATTGCAGACGGCCAACAGTATGTGGTGCGTGTGAAAATCGAACCGAATGAAGATGTACATGTGAACGACCTGATACGCGGCGAGGTGGTTATTAACTCTTCTATCTTGGACGATAAAGTGTTATACAAATCTGCCGACCAGTTGCCGACTTATCATTTGGCTAACATTGTAGACGACCATCTGATGGAAGTCACGCATGTGATTCGGGGCGAAGAATGGTTGCCGAGCGCTCCGCTTCATGTGTTGCTGTACCGCTATTTAGGATGGACTGACACGATGCCTCAGTTCGCGCATCTGGCCCTGTTGCTGAAACCGGAAGGCAATGGGAAACTGAGCAAACGGGATGGCGACCGGTTGGGATTCCCGGTATTCCCGTTGGAATGGCATGACCCGAAGATGGGGGAAGTCTCTTCGGGCTATCGCGAGAGCGGTTATTTGCCGGAAGCCGTAGTCAATTTCCTTGCTTTGCTGGGATGGAATCCGGGAAATGACCAGGAAATCATGAGTATGGACGAGTTGATTCGGCTGTTTGATTTGCATCGCTGTAGTAAAAGCGGAGCAAAATTCGACTATGAAAAAGGGAAATGGTTCAATCACCAGTATATCCAACTGATGGACAACAAAAAGGCTGCCACTCTTTTCATTCCTATATTGGAAAGTCACGGCGTGAAGGCCGAACCGGCGTATGTGGAAAAGGTTGTCGGGATGATGAAAAACCGGGCGACGTTTATTAAAGATTTGTGGGAGCTTTGTTCGTTTTTCTTTATCGCACCGACCGAGTATGACGAAAAGACGCGCAAAAAACGTTGGAAAGAGGACAGTGCGGCTCAACTTACGGAATTAATCGAAGTTTTACGTGTACGCGAACCGTTCGATATCGAGGGGACGGAGGCCGAAGTGAAAGCTTGGATCGAAAGCAAGGGATATCATTTGGGGAACATTATGAACGCGACGCGTCTGGCTCTTGTGGGAGAAGGGAAAGGCCCTCATATTTTTGATATTACGGAGGCACTGGGTAAAGAAGAATCCATCCGCCGAATTCAACGGGCAATCGATATGCTTGGATAGTCAATATTGTTTTTTATAAAAGTGGTTTATTATGAAAAAGTTAAGTAATGTGAATGTATTTGGATGCTTGGCCGGTTTTTGTGTGTTTTTCACATCTGTTTCTGCACAAAACTATCCTGTCCGTCCGGAGTTGTCTGATCCGCAATCCTTCTCGATGATTATTTTGCCGGACCCGCAAAGTTATAATAAGTTTGACGCCAATCAGCCTTTGTTTGAGTTACAAACGGCTTGGATTGCCAATAGCATAGAGTCCCTTCGCATAAAGACTGCGTTATGCACGGGCGATTTAGTCGAACAAAATGATGTTTGTGTCACAGGAAAAGGGGCTACGAATCAAACAAGCGGTAAACAATGGCAAGCAGCTTCGAGAGCTTTTGAGCGGTTGGATAACCGGTTGCCTTATGTCCTTTGTACCGGTAATCATGACTATGGTTATGTTTCGGCAGAGTTTCGCCGTTCCCGTTTCCCTGATTACTTCCCGCCGGAGCGAAATATGTGTTGGGAGAAAACTTTGGTTGCAACCACTGCGAATGGAGAAGGGCGGCAGACATTGGAAAATGCGGCTTATGAATTGGATACGGATACGTGGGGAAAACTATTGATTGTTGCGCTCGAATTCGCTCCGCGCGATGAGGTGCTTGAATGGGCAAAAGCATTGGTGGACAAGAAAGAGTATCAGCAGCATAAAGTGATTTTGTTGACGCATACGTTTATAACGGAAGATGCAACTCGCCGTGAGAATGAGAAGTATAAGATTTCGCCCGCCAACTATGGAAAAGCCATTTGGGAAAAATTGGTTTATCCGGCAAAAAATATTCAGTTGGTGATTTGTGGGCATGAATGTGCGATTGTCGATTATGACCAACAGGTCAGTTTCCGCATGGACAAGAATGTCGCCGGCAAGGATGTTGCCCAAATGATGTTCAACGCCCAAACGGCAGACGGCGAATGGAATGGAAATGGAGGTGATGGCTGGTTGCGCATATTAGAATTTCTTCCGGACGGCAAAACGGTGAAAGTCCGAACATTCTCTCCATTGTTTGCCCTGTCAAAACTGACAGCCGACAAAGCTTGGCGAACAGCATCATACGACCAGTTTGATTTTGAGATTGAGTAAAAATATGTTAACTCCGCCTTATATTGTATAGATATCTGAAATAATACATAACTTTAACCCGAATTTAAACAGTAATTGCCTATGGAATAAAACAGTTAAAAGACATATTAAGATATAAAACGTAAGTTTATTTTGAGAATTCTAAGAACTACCACTTTTTAGATCCCTTTCGTCAAAATACACGGACGTTCATGTATAACGTGGACTTGTGTTGTATTTAGTGAAAGGGGTAGGTTGTGGTAGACCTTTAGAATCCAAATGACAGAGAGTCCACGTTTTTATTGGTCTACCACAATCTACCGGACTCATTATAAATAAAATAA
>CAYXIX010000094.1:0-9356 GCA_964465405.1 uncultured Parabacteroides sp.
CTTTTTTATTTACGCAAAAAGCCTTTGTTTGATGAAAATTTATCGTAATTTTGCGCCATTAAGTTACAATTTAAAACCAATAAAACATCATACATGGGGAATAATAAAATCATCGGAGCGAAAATCAAAAATCTCCGCGAATCCAAGCAACTCTCTATTGAAGAAGTAGCTGAACGTTCAGGACTAAGTGTTGAACAAGTCAAGCGCATCGAAGGGAATGTTGACTTCCCGTCGTTGGCGCCACTCATCAAAATTGCCCGCGTCTTAGGAGTACGCTTAGGGACTTTTCTGGATGACCAATCCGAATTAGGGCCTGTTGTCTGTCGGAAGAGAGACAGTAACGATGCAAACAGCATCAGTTTCAGCAACAACGATAGTAAAGCACGCCGCCACATGGAATATCATTCCTTGTCGCAAGACAAATCCGGTCGTCACATGGAACCGTTCCTGATTGACGTCGCCCCAACGGAAGAGGGGATGGATTTCATCTTGTCTTCACACGAAGGCGAAGAATTTATCTATGTCCTTGAGGGAATCGTAGAAATCAACTATGGCAAAAGCACCTATGTTTTGGAAGAGGGCGACAGCATTTACTATGACTCTATCGTTGCTCATCATGTACATGCTGCAACCCATCACACTGCGAAAATACTCGGCGTCGTTTATACTCCTTATTAATTATCCGCACTATGGAATTACAATTACAGAACAAGACGCTCGGGCAATGGCTGGAACATTGGGCTGAAACAACACCGGACAAAGAATATCTTGTCTACTCAGACCGTGACCTGCGCTTCACATGGAAAACGTTTAATGAGCGTGTCGATCGAATGGCCAAAGGTATGCTCGCTATCGGAATCCAACATGGTACACATGTCGGAATCTGGGCAACCAATGTCCCTGATTGGCTCACATTCCTCTACGCCGCAGCTAAGATTGGTGCCGTTGCCGTAACTGTCAACACCAATTACAAACAAAACGAATTGGAATATTTGGTCGAAAATGCCGATATCCACACGCTCTGCATCACTGACGGAGTCTTCGACGGCAGTTATATCGACATGGTGTATACCATGCTTCCGGAACTGAAAGAATCGCAACGCGGTTTCCTAAAAAACAAACGCTTTCCGGTACTAAAAAATGTAGTCTATATCGGGCAAGAGAAATTTCGTGGTATGTATAATACACCCGAACTGCAGCTTTTAGGTGAAAATATCAGCGATGATACGCTCATCGAAGCCAAACAAAAAGTACAACCGCATGACGTGGTCAATATGCAATATACGTCCGGGACAACCGGATTTCCCAAAGGGGTCATGCTGACACATTACAACATCGCCAATAATGGTTTACTGACAGGAGAACACATGAAGTTCACTGCCGACGATAAACTTTGTTGCTGTGTCCCACTTTTCCATTGTTTCGGTGTCGTGTTGGCTTCAATGAACGTCCTGACGCACGGCTGCACACAAGTAATGGTTGAGAAATTCGACCCGCTGGTTGTCCTTGCTTCCATTCACAAAGAACGTTGTACTGCCCTTTACGGCGTCCCGACCATGTTCATTGCCGAACTGAACCATCCGATGTTCAACCTTTTCGACCTTACCTCGCTACGTACAGGTATCATGGCTGGTTCGCTCTGCCCTGTCGAGTTAATGAAACAGGTCGAACAGAAGATGCACATGCGTGTCACCAGCGTGTACGGATTGACGGAAACTTCTCCGGGCATGACCCACTCACGTATCGACGACCCGGCGGAAGTACGCTACAATACCGTCGGCCGCGACTACGAGTTTACGGAAGTGCGTGTCATCGATCCCGAAACAGGCGAAGAATGCCCCGTAGGTGTACAAGGAGAGATGTGCAATAAAGGATACAACACGATGAAGGGTTATTATAACAACCCGGAAGCGACAGCCGAAATAATCGACAAAAATGGTTTCCTCCACAGCGGAGATTTGGGTGTGAAAGATGAAAACGGTAATTATCGCATCACGGGCCGTATCAAAGACATGATTATTCGTGGCGGAGAAAACATCTATCCCCGCGAAATAGAAGAATTCCTCTATCATTTAGACGGAGTGAAAGATGTACAGGTCGCCGCCATTCCTTCAAAGAAATATGGTGAAGAGGTTGGCGCCTTCATCATTTTGCACGAAGGTGTCACAATGACGGAAGATGTCGTCAAGGATTTCTGTCGCGGTAAAATCGCCCGTCACAAAATACCGAAATATGTCTTCTTTGTCGACACCTATCCGATGACTGGTAGTGGGAAAATTCAAAAATTCAAGTTAAAAGACTGGGGACTGAAACTGCTTGCCGAACAGGGAATCACGCCGGTATAAACAAAAAAGAAAAATAAAACGAAACGCGGATGAACATGGAAAAACAAAATTAATTCGGATTCATCCGCATTTCTCTGTCTATTGGCGGGCGAATCCCATTAGAGAATGATTTAAGTAACAGACGGGCATACAGGTTTATCAAATAATTTTTACTTTTGTACTTGTAAAGTCGTCAAAAGCAAGCAAGATGAAAAAGAAACTCGTCATACTGACCGGTGCCGGAATGAGTGCAGAAAGCGGAATCTCGACGTTCCGTGATTCAGACGGTTTATGGGAGAAACATCGAGTGGAGGACGTGGCGACGCCGGAAGGCTTCGCCGCCAATCCTCAGCTGGTATTGGATTTCTATAACCAACGCCGCCGGGAGCTGCTCAACACGCATCCGAACGCCGGGCACATCGGGTTGGCAGAACTGGAGCAGGATTTCGACGTGCGAATTATCACGCAAAATGTCGACAACCTGCATGAACGTGCCGGAAGCAGCCACGTCATTCACCTGCATGGCGAGCTGATGAAAGCATGCCCCGTAAACGACCTGAACACCGCTTACGACATCTCGCCCGAACATCCGGACCTGCATATCGGCGACAAAGACCCGCACGGCGTGCAGTTGCGTCCTTTCATCGTTTGGTTCGGCGAACCTGTCCCCATGATCGAACCGGCCATTGAGGAGGTAGAAGCGTGCGACATCTTTGTCGTAATCGGGACCTCGCTCAATGTCTATCCGGCAGCAGGTCTGCTGAATTATGTCCGGCACGGACAACCCATCTTCCTCATCGACCCGAAGGTCGTAAACACGTATCGGACAGATATCCATTTCATCCGCAAAGGTGCATCGGAAGGAGTCAAGGAGTTGAAAGAACTGTTGCGCCCCTATGCGCAACCGCAATAACCGACAATGAAGCAACCGACACGCCTCCCCTCTCCCCTGCTCATTGCATTACTCATATTCATGATTGCAGGATTGGCACACGAGGCCGCCTCCGGCGAACAAATCCGGCAATATGCAACCGGATTAAACCAAACGTTCCATATCTCGCTTTGGTTACTTATCGTCCCGGTCATCACCGGCATCCTGATTGCCAAAAAAGTCCCTTCGCTCATCACCTTGTTTGTTTCCGCAGCGATGGCTGGCATTTGCGCCTTGATTTTCCAGCCGCACCTGTTGCATGAAATTGCAGGGTTACAAACGAACGGACTACAATCTGCCTTCAAAGGCTTGCTCATCACTTTCTACGGAAGTACGGGTATCGAGACAGGAAACGCCGCACTCGGCTTCAAAATAAAAAAGGAAAATGAAAAAACTGAAAATCTCACTGCTGGCTAAAGTCGTCATCGCCATCGCCGCCGGCATCATCTTCGGACAATTCCTGCCCGACAGCACGGCGCGCATATTTGTCACGTTCAATTCCTTGTTCGGCAATTTCCTCTCGTTTGCCGTCCCGCTCATTATCGTCGGGTTCGTCACGCCCGCCATCGGCGACTTGGGGAAAGGGGCCGGCCGCCTGCTCGCCATCACCGCGCTGCTCGCCTACGGCTCGACGCTCTTTTCCGGCTTCTTCACCTACTTCACGAGTGCCGCCATCTTCCCCGAACTGCTGCCGGTCAACACACAACTGACCGCCATCGAGAATCCGGAAGAGTTCATGCTGCAACCCTACTTCACCGTCGCCATGCCGCCACTGATGGACGTCGTGAGTGCCCTGCTCTTCTCCTTCATCGTCGGGCTGGGGTTGTCGTATATCGAGGGGCGCGTGCTACACGACGCGTTTGCCGACTTCCAGCAAATCATCACGAAGCTCATCGCCGCCGTCATCATCCCGCTCCTCCCGCTCCATATCTTCGGCATCTTCCTGAACATGACCGTAAGCGGCCACGTCGCCGGCATCATCCTGATGTTCCTCAAAGTCATCATCGTCATCTTCATCCTCCACATCGTTTTGCTGTTGATTCAATTTGTCGTTGCAGGAACCGTCAGCGGCAAAAACCCGATGCGCCTGCTGAAGAACATGCTGCCCGCCTACGCCACCGCTTTGGGCACGCAATCGTCTGCCGCCACCATCCCGGTGACGCTGGCGCAAACCATCCGGAACGGCGTGCGCGAGGCGATTGCCATCTTCGTCATCCCCCTCTGCGCCACCATCCACCTCGCCGGCAGCACGATGAAAATCACCGCCTGCGCGATGGCGATTATGTACATGACGGGCGAACCCATGACGTTTGCTTCGATGGCCGGATTCATCATGATATTGGGCATCACGATGGTCGCCGCGCCCGGTGTTCCCGGAGGCGCGATTATGGCGGCGCTGGGCATCTTGCAGACGATGCTCGGCTTCAACGAGACGCTCCAAGCCCTGATGATTGCGCTCTACATCGCGATGGACAGCTTCGGGACGGCATGCAACGTGACGGGCGACGGCGCGATAGCCGTCATCGTCGACCGCATCGCCAGCCGTCAGTCGTCGTAATGATACTTACACCGCTTCGTCCCTTCGCGGTAGCCGCGCCGCCACTCGACGGGTTGCCGCCTCGTCTGCTCCTGAAACCAGCGGCAGAAGGAGCCGAAGTTGACGAACCCCAGCTGCCGGCGTATCTCGTCCACCGTCTGCTGCGTCCGTTCGAGCAACTCCTTCGTCATCAGCAAGACGTAGCGGTCGCGCCACTCGGCAAATGATAGCCCGCTCACGACGCGCAGGAAGCCGTTCATGTCCGTCTCCCGGATACCCAGCGTGCGGGCGTAAAACGCGCCCGTCCGGTAGCCTTTTCTGTGCATCACGTCGACCAGCGCGTCGAGCGCGTCGCACCCCGTGACGTAACGCCCCTTTCGCTTCGGGTCGATATGCCCGCGCCAGCGCGTTGCCTCGTCCGGCTCATAATCGGGCAATGCGCTGAGGAAAATATCCTCCGGAACAATCTTCTTAAACATCTCTCACCTCCGTTTTTTCGTTTCGACGGCTAAAGATAATTCTTTCCATTGAAATAACCTCTTCTCTACCCGTGAAAATTTCTTGTCCTTACAGAAAACAAATAATTTACACGCGCAAATTGCTTGATTTCACAGGAACAGAGAAATTTGCGCAAGAAAATTATTTGTCCTCACAAAAAACAAGTAATCTGTTTGGATTTATTGCTTGTTTTTTGTGAGGACAAATAATTTACAGAAGCAGGTCGCTACAACCACAGCTCGGAGAGGCTCTGCACTCCCTTTTCGCGCCTCATCGCGAGGGCGAAGAGGGCGCACGCTTCGTCAGGCCGTGCACCTCCGTTGTCCGGTGGGTATAATAATCCGGATAAGGGCGGATGAGCCGGTAAATCGAGTCGACAATCACGATGCCTGTGCTGCAAAAGATTGTTTCATTGTTTTTACTCATTTTGAAAAGTCTCGTGGGGCAGGAACGCCGGGCAGCGGCTTGCGCGACCGGAGTTCTTTCATTATCTCTTCGATGGCGCGGTCGAGCTGCTGGTCTTCGCCGTTCCACTCGCGGATGGGGTCGTTGTCGACGACGATATCCGGGTCTACGCCGTGATTCTCGATAATCCACTCGCCCGTCTTCGGGTCATAGCTGGTGAAGAAGGGGACGCGGATGTTCGTGCCGTCCATGTAGGGCAGCGACGAGCTGATGCCGACAATGCCGCCCCACGTGCGCGTCCCGATAAGCTTGCCCAGCCCGAGCGCGCGGAAGCCCCACGGGAAGAGGTCGCCGTCCGAAGCGGAATATTTGTTGATGAGGCAGACTTTCGGGCCGACCTGCACGGCGTCGGGCACCGTACCGATGCGTTTCGAACCACGCCGCATCGTCAGGCGGTAGGGCTCGCGTGCCAGCCGTTCGAGAATCATCGGCGAGACGTTGCCGCCGCCGTTCGCGCGGTCGTCGATGATGAGTCCCTCTTTGTCGAGCTGCGGGTAGAAATAGCGGGCGAACTCGTTCAGTCCGTCGACGCCCATGTCGGGGATGTAGATGTAGCCCACGCGGCCGTTGGTCGCCTTGTCGACCTTTTTGATGTTCTCCTGTACCCAGTTATAATGGTAGAGCGAATATTCTTCCGCTATCGGGTTGATGACGACCTTGCGGGCGCCTGACGCCTGCGGCTTGTCGTTCAGCGAAAGCTCGGTCGGGACGTTCGCCTTGCCCACCAAGAGGGCATACATGTCCTTGACCGTGTTGGTCGGCACGCCGTCGATGGCGACGATGTAATCGCCCGCCTTCGCGTCGATGCCCGGCTCAGCCAGCGGCGAACGCAGCTTCTCGCTCCACGACGCGCCCGGCAGAATCTTCTCCAGCCGGAAGAAGCCGCTCTTGTCGCGCGAGATTTCCGCGCCCAGAAGTCCCATGTTGATGCGCTCGGGACGTTTGGTCTCGCCCGGATTGACGTAGGCGTGGCCACAGTTCAATTCGCCAATCATCTCGCCGATGACATAGTTCAAATCCAAACGGGTCTTGACGTAGGGCAACAGGACGGCGTATTTCTGCTTCATCGCTTTCCAGTCCACGCCGTGCATGTTCTCCAGATAGAAGCCGTCGCGGTAGGCGCGCCATGCTTCGTCGAAGATTTGCGGCCATTCTTGGGCGTAATCGACCTTGATTTGCATGTGCGAAAGGTCGACGGGCTCGTTCAATGCAGCGCTTCCGGCGGGAATGTCGGTCACATAGAAATTGCCTGCCTTTGAGATAACAGCCTTCTTGCTTCCCGGCTCCACCCTCATCGAACCGCCGTCGACAACGGTCTTCTCCTCTTGGTTTTCGAGGTCATAAACTTTTGTCGCACCGCGCGCCCCATACCAGACCTTCTTTCCGTCGGAATAGAAGTTGCTGAAATAAGAAGGGCCGACTGGCAACTTCACGATGCGGTCCGAAAGGCCGTCGAAGTCGATTCGCACGGTTGCCGAAGATGTTTCGTCTTCTTTCTTTTCCGGTTTCTCCCCTGCGTCGGCTTCCGCCTCTTTGACGGTCACCGTTGCGTCCTTCGCCAAGAAAGGCGACGGTGTCTCTTTCGAAAGCAAAGCCATGTAGACGCCATACATGTTATTGTACACATGGTTCCACTCCAGCGAACCATACGTCGGGTTGAAATCGCGGGCGGAGGCAAAGATGATGTATTTGCCGTCCGTGCTGAAGACGGGCGAAGCGGAATCGTACCACTTGTCGGTCACGGCATATTCTTTCCCTTCGGCAAGGTTGTAAACATAGACAAGGTTGTAATCATTATCGGTTGTCCGGGTATAAACCAACCATTTGCTGTCGGGCGAGAAAGAGACACTGCGTGGTTCGCCCATCGGATCTTGCAAAAGCGTCGTCACCCGGCAAGAAGCGACATCGAGCAGGTTCAGGCGGTTCTTCCGGTCGACGTAGACAATCGACTTCGCATCGGGGCTCCAGACGAAGGAACGGATATAGGTATCGTTGTTCTTTGTCAGTTGCTTCGGTTCACCTCCGGTAATCTCTTGCAGATAAAGTTCCGTCTCCCCGGTCCGGTCTGAGATATAAACAATCGAACGGCCGTCCGGAGACCATTGCGCTTCGCGTTCGTGCGCACCCGGCGTATGCGTTATATTCTTTGTAACACCTTTTCCGGCGGGCACATCAAAGACCTCGCCACGGGCAGTCACAACCAGTCGTTCTCCGTCCGGCGAGAGGCTGACGGTACGGACATATCCCCGACCGTTCTTCATCTCTGTCCGCGCATAAATATTATCTGATGCCAATGTGATGCGGACCTTCTCGGGCTTCTTCGCCGTAGCATCCATTTTATAGATATAACCCGCATTTTCAAAAACAATCAGATTCCCATGTGCACTGGGAAATTTGACATCATAATCAGTAAAATTCGTCACCTTGCTGGTTTGCTTGGTCTTTGTGTCATAAACAAAAATATTCATCGTCCGGTCACGGTCGGAAATATAAAAGATTTCGTCGCCAATCCACATGGGCATGATGTCTTGCGCCGGGTTATTCGCGATGTTTTCCACCGTTTGCTTATCCGGGTCATAAATCCAAATATCGTCGGCCATGCCCCCCTTATAATATTTCCACGTCCGGAACTCGCGCATGACGCGATTGTAGGCCAATCGTTTGCCATCCGGCGAGTAACTGCAAAAACCGCCTTCCGGAAGCGGAATTGCGTCGGAGAGTCCTCCTTCCTTATCTACCGTATAAAGCCGTCCGCTAAAGCTGTCCCCCATACGGTTGCGATAAACAATCCGATTCCCATCCGGTGTCCAATTCAACACCATATTGTTGGGCCCCATCCGGTCGCCCAAGTCGTCGCGGCTGTTCGTCGCCGTATAGGTAATCCGCAAAGGTTCGCCGCCTTCCTTCGGAATGGTGTAAACCTCCGTATTCCCATCATACTGCCCGGTAAAAGCTATCGTCTTTCCATCCGGAGAAAAACGCGGGAACATCTCATATCCCACATGCGAAGTCAAACGCTGTGCTTCGCCTCCATTAACGGAAACTTTATACAGATCCCCTGCATAAGAAAAAACAATCTCATTTCCGTTCGTGCAAGGGAAACGCAACAAACGCGCTTCTTCCGCTGCCATTGAAAACAACGGAATACCCGCCAACATACAGGCTGACAAGAAAAGTCTCTTTTTCTTCATATCTGATTATTGTTTTATAGTCTTTCCGACAAAAGTACACAAAATTCATCGGGAATGTATACGCCGGGAACATTCTTGCCGTTTCCAACAAAGGAATCAACAAATAGACATTCTGCCGACCTTTCCTGATAAAAACCGTATCTTTCCCCTAAACACGGCCCCAAAAAATTAAAGGTTGTCTCACGACAACCCCTAATCAAACTTTGTTAACCTTAAATCTAATACTATTATGAAAAAACCACGTCGCAAAGGTACTCTTTTTCAAGATGCGTCCAAGAACTTTCGAGTTAAAAAAATATATTTCCAGCACTAATAAAATCAAATTGGCGGTTTTATACCCTTTAACGACAAACTAAAACATAAAAACATTACATTTGTACATAAAATCCTCAATTCATTTTTCAATATGC
>CAYXIX010000095.1:0-4367 GCA_964465405.1 uncultured Parabacteroides sp.
GGTAGTTTGTGTTTCCCTCCGCCTGCGCCAAGATAGCCTTATTGTCTTTATCCACAATAAGAGCCATTGCCCAATCGGTAAAATGTTTGCTGCCGGTTTTCGCAGGACGAACGTGTATGTTCACTCTGAAAAAACACAAGTACTGCCTGTAATATCATATAAAAGAGAAGGTGTGCCAACCAAAAAATGCCGTTGCACACCTTCTACCTTTAATCAGATCAAAGTATTTCGCTTCCAAAATCATCCTTCCGGTTCATCCTCTCTTTCCGGTCTTCGATCCGGACCACCTTTCGGTCTATTTTTCTCCCGATACTCTTGATATTGTTCATACTGTTCATCCGAAAGAATCTCCTTGACAGCCGTATCGTATTCCTGCATCATTGCATCCATTTTCGTCCTCATTTCTTCCGGATCCGGACGTTGTCCACTGTCTCTATCCGGTCGCATAGACTCCATTTTTTTCTGAAAATCAGCTTCCACTTCTTTCCATTTATCGACTTGTTCATCCGACAAAGACAATGTCTTAATTAAATCATCCGTTAACATCGATGCCGGCCCTCTATGGTTCGGTCTCGTGTCAGGAAGAACAACACTCAAAACAGATTCGCTTTCACAAGATAAAGCATCTGTAATCGGAGCCAGCAACAATACTGAAGCCATCCCCATAATCATCAAATTCTTTTTCATAATCTTTTTCTCCTTGTTATATTTTCAAGTTAAAGATACGTCCAATAAAACAACCATTTCAAACAAAATATACAAATAAGTCTGTTTGCTCTACCAAGACGGGAAATTTGTCTAACTTAAATTACCCTTGCAGAGGCCTCATCAATATAGGGAAGGAATAAAAACACAGAGGCTGTCTCAAAATAAACATTGGGATAGCCTCGGATAACTGATATTTGTCTCTCTCTGTTTTTGCATCACTTCGAAAAGCGTACATCCATACCCTTGTCTTTTTTCGCTTTCTGCGCGAATGTATAACCGCTTGTCCGGACTTTTCCGGTGACAAACTCCGGTATGTTATATGATTTCATGAAACTCTGGTAATAATCGGTTTCCTTTTGTGGTAACAAAAAAGGCTTGCCGACTTTTCCGTCCGGCGCAACGTAAGCAAAATAAGGACGCGTGTATAATCCATCTATCCGGCGGCTACTGAAAACGAACCAACGGCTGTTGCTACTCCAAGAATGATAACTCTCCACATCCTGACTGTTCACTTCCGTCAGCGGACGGCTTACGCCCGTAGTCAAATCAGCCAAATACAAATCGGCATCCTTGTGCCAAATCGAAAAATTGCCATACCCCGACAGCGTGTACATCAAATAACGTCCATCCGGAGAGACGCGCGGAAAAGAGGCGCTCTTCCCCCCTATGCGCGCATTATAAAGCGTGTCGACCCGAGTGCCAAAAGTTCGTGTTGCTGGTTCAAACGAAACAGCACACAGGTTATATTTCACCTCTTCATACTCAGTCGGAAGCGAACGGGCTTCCGCCGAACAGAAATAAAGTGTTTTTCCGTCCGGGGAGAATGTCGGAAATGTTTCAAAAGCCGTTTTTGAAAAGAGAAGCGGAGAAGTGACAATTTCATGTTTTTCTACATCATACACAACCACATCCGATGCCTCATCGAAAACCTCTACCCGATTACGATCGTTCAAATGGAATGCCTGCTTAGTTACATTGACCGAAAAAGCCACGTATTTGCCCGACGGATGCCACGACGGATAAACCAAAGAAGAAATGGTCTCATCCGTCTTCGTATTCAATTTTTCAACCTTACCGTCGTGAACCATATAAGTACCAGGATATTTTTCACGCATGTGGAATAACATTTTATCCGGATCTTGCATGCAAAACGAATGACAGTTCATACAATTATTACCCGTCTGCCGGTTCTCAATGATCGGCGTTTGCGCGAAACTCTCCAAATCACGCTGGTAAAGTCCCATCTTATTCCACAATTCATAGCCCGGCTCAATCAGCCGATATGCTAAATAAGCGTCTATTTTTTCCGGAGCGACCAGAATGGAAAACGGAGTGTAAGAAAGCCATTCCGCGTTCTTTTTTACTTGAACTGTCACTTGCAAATAACTGCCGGCTGCCTCCTCGAGCATTTTCCTCCATTTGGAAGCCGGTATCCGAAAACGACCTTGCTTACTGCGTACCGTAAATTGCAGCCCTTCCATACTGAAAAGAGCCTGTGCCTCCTCGACGGGTTCCTCCAACTTGAAATTCAGCGGAGCCATATTCGGGGGAATAGTCACACCTATATAATCAGGGAAAATCGCGGGTATTTCATCCAATGACCGGTCAATCTTAACCGGCCCGGAGCAAGCCACCAATACGGCCAACATGGCACAAAAGATACTTTTTCTTTTCATTTTGCTTTTCGGTATCATTTAAACATAAAATAAAACCAATATGTATTCCCGTAAGAACGATTCAGTTGTCTGGCAATAGCCCGGTTATTCCGATTCGCCAACACCTGCTTTTTATAGTCGGCAAAACGGGCGGCGACAGCCTCTGAAATGCCAAAACGTTTCCAATAATCCTGTTCCTTCTCCGAAAGGACAATGACCGCTTCCTGGAAAGATACGGGCAAGACAGGCAGAAGTTTCGTCCCATAATATTTTTCAACCAAAGCCTGAAAACTTTTGAGGTCTTTTGAGAGCAAATACACCGCCCCAAGAGATTGGATGGCCGCAGAATTGGCAGGAGCCCGTTGGATAAGAATCTCCAAATCGCCCTCCAAACCTTCGAGCATAGCTAACCTACTTTGCTCAGGCAAAAGTTTGCGCCGACTTCCCAAAACGGGATCTTGCCCGACCGCCTCATCATTGTAAAGAAACCGACGATGCGCCGTCGCCCATTCCCGATACGCAAAAGTCTGTTCCAAAAGTGCTATATATTTTTCAGCAACAGGATAAGTGCCATAAATAAGATTGGTTTGTACCAAGCGCTTCAACATACGGGGATTCCCGTTTCCCATCGCACATACAAATCCTTCAAAGGCCATCTCTTGGGAAGAAGCGATAGCCCCTACTGTAAAAAAAAGATCACTCAACATACAAGAAATGTTTTCCGACTCATTCCACTGAAGGAATAATCCCTTCGGACCGCGCTGGTCGAAATAAAACATCTTCTCCGCCAATTCGCCTTTATTCGCCAACGCGATATTCAAATGACACATATATAGATAATTAGTTATTTCCCCCTTACACATCCCGATAATCTCGTCCCACTGCTCGGTACGGGCAAAATAATCCATCTTTTTCAAGCGCAAAGTTTTAGCACCGCTGAATTTCGGAATCCCCCACCAAAAAATAGCGAACACAATCGCCCCTTGCACGACCCAACAAGCCGCAAGAATTCTTTTATCCCGGACTATTCGGTTTCTTAACCCATAAGCAATGATTACCGCCACAGGCAAAATAACCCACGAAGCATACATTACCTTCGGGGGGAATAACATGTCATGGTAGTATAGATCCGGCAGGAATGCCCAGCGATATTCCCCGACAAAGGAAAAATAAACACTCCCAATTCCCAACAACACCATCACCACCATATCCAGCCATGCGAGATATCCGCCCGGCGTTTTCCTGCTCCATTCGAACAAGCCCGCCATCAAAGCAAACATCCCGGCAACCGAACCTGCAATCCAAAACAGGATGGGCACCGAAACCAAACCTACTGCCAGACGCAACCGGTCGTTCCGGAGTCGCATATAGCCGTACAACACAAGCTCCATCAACAAATAAGCCACAGTCCCCTGCGTCCGGTAGTTAAAATCAAAATGCATGAACAGCAACGCTATTGCCGGAAGCAAATACAAAAGGGGAAAACCGCCTTTCGGAGCAATCTGCTTACAAATTCCGGCAGTACAAATACCCACCAAAGCCAACAGTGCCGCCACTACCGTCGGACCGACATAAGGATACACGAAAAACTGCACCAGAAACTCGGAAATCCACAATGAGAAGCCACCTGGCACAAACAACCGATCGAAGCAATAATCAGTTGAAAACAGAAACATCTGACTCTGTTCGATATAATAGAAATGATACCGGAACGCCATCTGCAAAAAAGCCAAGATCCCTCCGAAAACTACCGCCCAGAAAAGAATTTGTTTATATTTCATCTACCCATCCTCCTTCTATCTGTTTAACCAATTAAAAAACGCTTGCCCACACATACTGGCAATTCTTCCAAATCATATGCTTTTTTCTTCCATGAGACAAATGTACAAAAATTACCGTTGTTTCACTTAGCACTCATCTACAATAAAAAAGCGGAACATTCTTCCGAACATTCCGCTTCTCTTATTCTCTAATCTTTCTCTTTAAGCTTCTGCCGTGATTTCC
>CAYXIX010000095.1:4467-9281 GCA_964465405.1 uncultured Parabacteroides sp.
CCGTGATTTCCTTTACAGAAACGAAAGAACGATTCTCTTTCCCTTTGCGGAATAAAACAACACCATCTTTCAATGCGTACAACGTATGATCTTTCCCCATACCTACGTTTGCACCCGGATGATGAACCGTACCTCTTTGGCGAACAATGATGTTACCAGCTTTTGCTACTTCGCCGCCAAACAATTTCACTCCTAATCTTTTACTTTGTGATTCACGACCGTTCTTCGAACTACCTACACCTTTCTTATGTGCCATTTTTCTTTTTCTCCTTTAAACGTTAAGCAACAATTTCTTTTACAGTCACTTCCGTAAACTGCTGACGATGACCGTTCAATTTACGATACCCTTTTCTTCTTTTCTTGTGGAAGATCAACACTTTGTCACCTTTTACCAACGGAGACAACACTTCGCATACGACTTTGGCTCCTTCTACCGTCGGGATACCTACTTTAACATCACCGCCGTTGTCTACCAGCAATACTTTCTCAAACTCAACAACCGCACCACGCTCTGCGTTTTGGATGTGATGAACAAACAATTTCTTTCCCTCTTCTACTTTGAATTGTTGTCCATTAATTTCTACAATTACGTACATCTGTTCTTTTCTCTTTAACAGGTTATGTCCGGGGGGTGGGCACATGCCCTCGTGCCGCTTATTTACCCTTTACGGAATTCAGGGTGCAAAAATACAGCAAGTCAACTTACCAACCAAATTTTTCTGCAACTATTCAACATGAACGTCCCTACATTTAGGAAACGTTCACGCTCTGAAGCCTATTCCGGCTTTGCATCCGCCGAAGGTGGCGGGGCCGCAACGCCCCATTCCCGGTCACTCTTCACCGGTCGAGAAGGGAGAACCTACTCGCACGCCTGTCGTGGTCAAACTCAGGCCCGCCGACCATAGGCCTGCCGGATGTCGAAGCATTCGACCTGCCCGACCGTCATCTGCCGTCCATATCCACATAACTGACAGCCAAAGACAAACCGTTGGTGTAAGCCGCTTCCTTCCCCTCTCTGTTGCCTCTCCTAACAGGGACGACAGACAAAAACTTCCCGGCAGGAAACCGACGATTCCCTGCAGGAAAAATGAAATTCAAAGCCATAACAATGGATGACGAATCGGAAGGTTACGGATAACCTCGTCGTTCGTCGGGTAATGTTCCAATTGTTTCCAAGTTTCCAGATAAGTCTCGTCGGGGTGATGATAGGCGCTGAACAGCAAAGCGGGTTGAGCGACCGGCCACTCGTCCCAATACATGACATCTTGCCCGAAAGGCCATGCCGATTTATCGGCAATATAGGGATAAAGCCAGTCGACAGCCCGTTGTATATTACGCCCATCGGCTGTCGTTAGATTCCAAATATCATGCTTTTCATCAGTCAAGATATGACAAATCGTCGCCATCGCATCCAGATTAAACAAGGAATAGCCATAGGGTTTCGTCCGTTTCAGTTCCAGCGGGAAACTGCCGTCAGCCGCCATTTGGTTGGGTAACAGGACTGACTGGTAACGTTCCCGACAAAAATCCAGCTTCTTTTCATCTTTTACATACTTCGCAAATTGTGCGACCTGCATCACCCAACAAGTACCATGATTGTTTTCCGCCTTCATCTCATCTATTCCATACGGATGCGTGGTCAACCAATTGAGATAATCCGTAAACCAAGCCTGCGTCCCTTCCCGGTCTTCGGGAGGAAGTATTCCTTGTTGTTCCAGCAAAATCAACGATTGAACGACCTCCAGCAAATGGATGGTGTCAATTATACCGATGCCGCGACCGGTCACGACACCCTTTATCGCCTGTGCATATTGCAAATCAGGATTCATACGCGTCTCAGGGTCCACAAACCAAGCCCGGATATGCCGGAGTGCCTGTCGGGCATAGCGTTCGTCACCCGTCACCAACCAAGCAGAAGTCAGGTCTCCCACCAACGTTGCAAAACGAATCATGGCATGCCGATGAGCGACAAAATTATCCGGATTAGTTTCTCCGTCCCGGCGAATGTAAGCGCCGTCCGGTTCTTCCGGATTCGGCCACCAATAATCTCCTTCCGAATAAAAATCATGCAGCCCGCCGGCGCTCCGTTCTGCCGGATATGCCGTAAGTGTCACCGGCTCTTCAACAAGAACTTTTTCACCACGCGCCAATATCTCGGCATACAGCAAGCCTGTCACCTCCTCTTTCAACGACTTTTCTTCCCGACACTGGCAAAAAGAAAGAATAAGCAATACATACAAAAGTTTTTGCATACGAGATTCACTATTATTGTTTATGTTGTTGCACATATTCCGTCGGTGAGAGGCCATACATGTTCTTAAAGCAGGTTGCAAAATAAGCATGCGTATTAAAGCCTACCCGAACAGAGACTTCTGAGACATTCATTTCAGTCTCAAGTAACATTTTCGCAGCAATCTCAAGCCGTTTATTTCGAATCAATTCGACTGGCGAAAGATTGGTGACGGCTTTCAATTTCCGATAAAAGTTAGCTCTTCCCATACCGACTCCTTTACACAAGACATCCACATTCAGCTCCGTATCCGCAAGACGCTGTTCGATTACCTCAAACAATTTTTGCATGAACCTCTCATCAGCAGAGGTCGTTTCGATTCCTAATGATTGCAGAGAGAATTTTTTCCCATACAACTCCTTCAGCCGCTCGCGGGAAGCCAAAATGTTACGGACACGATACAAAAGGATATCTATGTTAAATGGTTTTACAATGTAATCGTCAGCACCGCATCGGAACCCTTCTTTGATATGCATCACCATCGACTTGGCTGTAATAATAATCACCGGAATGTGTCCGGTCCGCAAATCCTGCTTGATTTCCCTACAAAGTTGCAGGCCATCTTTCTTAGGCATCATCAAATCGCTAATCACCAAATCAGGCAAAGCTTCTACAACTTTGTCCCACGCCTCAACTCCATCCGTAGCCTCCAAAACATGATAATAAGAGAGTAAATGCTTTTTGACGTATTGTCTAACATCTTCATTATCTTCCACTAACAACAACGTATATCGTTGTTCAGTGGATTCGGTAACCGTTACCGAATCCACTACAGAAAAGGCCTTTTCTGTTTCCTGCTCATCAACAGAATATGCGTCACAATCGATTGGTATCAAAACACGAAAGACAGCTCCTTTAGGCTGATTATCATCTACCCAAACAACACCATGATGCAACCTGACAATCGAGAAAACCAAACTCAAACCAATACCTGTCCCTATCATATTTCGGTCATTTTCATCTGTTCCTTGATAAAAAGGAACAAAAATATGTTGTTTGTCATCTTCACTTATACCGACTCCCGTATCTTCAACGGAAAGACAAACCAATTGAGTAGATATACCGGCAATTCCTCCGACTTGTTGCGGATACACTTCCTGCGCTTGAGAAAAGGAAAGCGACTGAAGCCGGATCGTCACCATGTCTCCAGAAGTAGTATGCTTAAAGGCATTCGACAACAAATTAAACAGCACTTTTTCCAACAAGCGTTGGTCAAACCAAGCTTTTAACTGCGGCTCGTCCGACTCCAAGCGGAAAGAAACCTGTTTTCGTTCTGCTATCTGATTAAATGCGACATACATCTCTTGTGTAAACAAATACAAATCATTATACGAAACATGTAATTGAAATTTACCACTCTCATTTTTCCGGATATCCAACAATTGATTGACTAGTAACAACAACCGTTGAGCATTTGCATATACCAAGCGTAACGTTTCTTTCAATCCCGCATACATATCAACCCGCTGCAACACTTCTTCCAGCGGAGAAAGAATCAACATCAATGGCGTACGCAGTTCGTGAGAAAAGTTGGTAAACATACGTATCTTAGACTGATGAAATGCCTCTTGCCGTTGTTGTTCCTTTTGCTTTTCCTCCAAATCCCGTTCCAACTTACGCTTCATGTGCAAATAATAGCCAATCACACACCCGATAGCTCCTATAAACAATACATAAACCAAATAAGCATACCAAGTCCGCCAAATCGGTGTCCGGATATGAATCTTCAGCGAACGGCCTTCATCATTCCAAATACCATCGTTATTAGAAGCCTTCACCCGAAAAAGATAATCTCCCGGTTTCAAATTCGTATAAAACGCCTCTTTCCGATGACCGACCTCTTTCCAGTCCGTATCGTATCCTTCCAATTTATAGGCATATTGGTTCTGATTCGGATAAAGATAGTTCAAAGCCGCATAACCGATAGAAAAATTATTTTGGTCATACTCCAATTCTATTTTTTGTGTATAATCAAGCACTTTGTCTAACACGTCAGAGGCATCGCCCGGCACCACCCGCTTGTTATTAACCGTAAAAGAGGTCAATACAACAGGAGGAATAAAACGGTTTTCCCTTAAACGTTCCGGATAAAAAGAGATCAATCCATTACTTCCACTGAAAAAAATACGTCCGTCAGACAACCAAATTCCTCCTTTCATACTAAACTCATTCACCGGAATCTCGTTCTCCCCTGTATAATTAACAAAGGAATGTGTGTCGGGGTCATAAGCAGAAATACCATTTCCGGTGCTGATCCAAAGTTTTCCATCCGGTGCCGGAACAATGGAATTGACATTATCATCACTCAATCCATCTGCAGTTGTCAAACATTCCATAATTCCTTTTTCTTCATCAAAACTGGAAAAACCTCCGCCTATCGTCCCGACCCAAACATGCCCTTTCCCATCTTTTACGATTGTCGAAACTTGGTCGTTCAACAATTTCCGTACCCCAGTCTGATGAGTATTATAAAAAGTGAGCGTATGTGTATTCGTATCATACTTCGCCATCCCTTCGGTATGCA
>CAYXIX010000096.1:0-9265 GCA_964465405.1 uncultured Parabacteroides sp.
CGGGTTTGAGTCCCGTCTTCCGCTCAAAAAAGGGGAAAATATTGTGATTCCCCTTTTCCTTTTCTTTTTTACCTTTCCACTCACATAGGCGAACCGACCCCTATCTTCCCCATAGACGGAGCCGGAAACTTTTTATTGGGGGGCATGGCTTGTTCTTTTGCCTCACTTTTTCGTAAGTATTTTCATGTACATTTTAGGAGCGTTATTAATTTTCGCAGGCATACAACAAATCATTGCACTTGTTTCGGCCCGCAAATGGAGCATTGTTCCTTACGGGTTTTATATCATCCCTACCCTCATTCTGATAACAGGAGTTATGATACTTACTTTACCCTTTCGGCGCTGCCGCCAATACATTTGTCATATTTGGTGTCGCCAACTTGGTTTATGGCATATCCGAACACTCATTAATGGTATAAGTTCCGACTGAAACAGCATTAAGAACGCCGATACTCCATAGGCGAAATGCCCATATGCTTTTTAAAAAACTTCCCAAAAGTCGACTGGTCGGAAAAATGAAGTTGGTCGGCAACTTGCTGGACAGTCGTCTGTGGTGCTTTCAAAAGGATTTTAGCTTCCACAATCAACGCCTCGTCTATCCATTTATTCGCTGATTTGCCTGTCAATTCCTTCAATATAAGAGACAAATATTGAGGTGTAATAAATAGTTTTTCCGCATAGAAAGTGACGACATGCTGCTCTTTACAATGTTCAAACAGCAGTTTAAGGAATTGTTCAAAGAGCTCCTCCTTCCTCGACAGAGAGATCCGAACCAAATGTTCCTTTTTACACATCAGGATGTCTCCCACCTCCAACAAAAAACCTACGAACACATTTTGGACCAACTCTTTATAAAAGAAATGTGCCTTTTCGCGTATTCTTTCACGCAACCTCTTTATACAGATATCCAATCTTTCTGTCTCAGCAGGAATTAATTCCATACACGGATTCTTCCGTATTTCCATATAATGAGTGATTGAACGTATGTGATCAACTCCCATCAAATCACAATCCATTAAAAATTCCTTTGCTGCGACCAGCACGCGTCCTTTAAAATCCTCACTGACACGGATCGGTTGTATCACGTGCGTCGGCATAATCATAATCAGGTTATCCGGTTTGACAGTGTAAGAAACATAATCCAATTCGATCTCTAATGTACCTTCCAAAGTCAACACGACTAAAAGTGCTTCCAAACGCATCGGAACGTAACCCTTTTCTTGTATATCATGCCTCCCGTCAATATCAATAATCGAAAATACATCTTGAAAGTTATCACGAGCATCTATCCCTTTATTCAACTCTGACCATTCTATTATTGGAAGTTTATTCATCTTTTTACTTTTCAATTTGCTTTTTCGCAAATATACATAAATTTTTTATGTGACCAAAGATTGTTGCATTTCCCTCCAATACAAAATCTTTCTCACTATTTTTGCATAAGCAATTGATTCAATTCATCATGTCAAATCCTTATTTCAGATTCAAGCAATTCACTGTCTGGCACGACAAATGTGCCATGAAGGTAGGAACTGACGGGGTACTACTCGGTGCATGGGTAAATATCGTTGGATGTAACAGCCTTTTAGACGTGGGCACAGGGACGGGGCTAATCGCCCTCATACTCGCCCAACGGAGTCAGGCCTCCCTTATCGATGCGATAGACATTGACGCAAGTGCCTGCCTACAGGCTCAAGAGAACGTTTCCCAATCTCCATTTGCCAATCGCATACAAATTACGCACACGTCTTATGCAGACTTTGCATCCACCTGTTCGCACCGATATGATTTAATCATCTCCAACCCACCTTATTTCGTGGATTCCTTAAAATGTCCGGATCCGCAACGGCGCACAGCCCGCCACAGCGATACGCTGCCGTTAGATAGCCTGTTATGCGACAGCAAAAAAATAGTATCGCCACACGGCAGGCTCGCACTTGTTTTGCCATACGACAGGAAAACGGAACTACAGGCTTGTTGCGAACGCCGGGCATGGTATCTTTCAAAAGAGACGACCGTCGTCCCGGTAGCCAATTTGCAGCCCAAACGCCTGTTAGTCGAACTAACGACAACGCAACCGCACTCTCTCATCCGAAACGAACTCGTGATTGAAACAACGGAACACCGTTATACGGAAGACTACATAAATCTGACAAAAGCCTTTTACCTGAAAATGTAAGGAAGCTTTTTATCAAAGAAATGGGTAACCTCGTCAAACAACGTATATACTTCCTGCGTAAAAGAAATTACCTCCGGTGTAAAAATATGTAGAGAGCGGGGAATTACAGAAATATCAATCCGGCTATCTGCCATTATGGGTTCGCCATCCAAATGCATCACTCCCGGTTTCTGCCGGATGATTGTAACCTCTTTCCCCTTAAACGTCCGGATTTTGCTATTCCGGTCTATCTGTTTCGTAAACAGCTGGATGGCCAACGGCGCAATATCAAGCGGGCCGAAAGGCGCCAATATCGTAATATCCATCTCCCCATCCTGAATATTGGCATGCGGGGCGATAAAAGCATTGTTGCCATATTGCGACGCATTGCCGCATGCGACTAAAAAGGCTTTCTCTTTAACCGTCTGTTTATCTATCAGTAACTCATAAGGCTCCGGCTTATAACTTAAATATTCTTCAATCGTATTCTTTATATAAGCGAGCGAACCGCGCCGTTTCTCTCCCGAAAATTTCTGGCTGACAGCTGCATCAAACCCAACGCCACAGGTACAGAAAAACACGAGACCGTTTGCCCGGCAACAGTCAATCGTCGACCGGTGCCCCTTCACTATCAGTTCAAGCGCGCGGCGCACGTCCATCGGGATGTGTAACTCACGCGCCAAACCATTCCCGGAGCCTTTGGGGATGATACCCAACACCGCATCTGAATGGAGCATTGCACGCGCCACCTCATTTACCGTGCCGTCACCCCCCACAGCAATCACACACTGCACACCCCGCTCAATTGCTTGCCGGGTCAGCTCACTCGCATGACCCGGATATTGGGTAAATGCCACATCCACACCCTGATTTTCCCCCGAAAATACTTCCCGTATCATTTTCGGAATCTTCCGCTTTGACCCCACACCTGAAATCGGATTAATGATAGCCTGTATTTGGTTTTTCTGCCCCTCCATTTTGTTGTCGTTTATTTCAACAAGACAAAAATACTGCTTTTGCAAAACTTTTAAAGCATTTCGGTTTCCATTCATTATTTTTTTACTACTTTTGTCACCGGATTTGCCGATACAAAACTTTTATTTGTTAACAGCAAGTCCGACAATCTTTTGGAATAACAAAGCAGCAAAGAAAAATCATTCTCTGTTAATTATAATATGAAACTTTTACAAGAGAAATTAGCAAAATACGATGCACCTCAGCGATATATGGCGGCAGGGATTTATCCCTATTTCAGAGTCATTGAAAGCGACCAGGACACGGAAGTAATTATCAACGGGAAGAAAGTCTTGATGTTTGGTTCCAATGCTTATTTGGGTTTGACGAACCATCCAAAAGTCAAAGAGGCAGCCATCGAAGCCATCAAAAAATATGGGACAGGATGTGCCGGTTCACGTTTTTTGAATGGAACGCTCGACTTGCATGTGCAATTAGAAAAACGATTAGCTGAATTCGTCGGAAAAGAAGAGGCACTTGTTTACTCAACAGGGTTTCAAGTAAATTTGGGCGTTGTTTCTTGTGTGACCGGAAGAGAAGATTATATCCTTTGGGACGATCGAGACCACGCTTCCATTATTGAAGGACACCGCCTCTCGTTTTCCACCAAGCTGAAATACAAGCACAACGACATGGAGTCGCTTGAAAAACAACTCCAAAAATGCAAACCGGATAAAATCAAGCTGATTGTTATCGACGGCGTTTTCAGCATGGAGGGAGATATCGCTAACCTACCCGAAATCGTCAAGCTTTCCAAAAAATACAACGCCTGCATCATGGTTGACGAGGCGCACGGATTGGGCGTTTTAGGAGATCACGGACGTGGCACATGTAACCACTTCGGCGTTACAGACGACGTGGATTTAATCATGGGAACGTTCAGTAAGTCGCTCGCCTCCATTGGAGGATTCATCGCTTCGGATAAAGATACCATCAACTATCTCCGTCACAATTCCCGCTCCTACATTTTCAGCGCAAGCAACACACCGGCAGCAACAGCCGCAGCAGGAGCAGCGTTGGATATTATGCTGAATGAACCGGAACGTATCGAACATCTTTGGGATCTGACACACTATGCGTTAGATGGGTTCCGCAACATGGGATGCGAAATAGGAAACACCTCGACGCCGATCATTCCTTTATTTATTCGAGACAACAGCCTGACATTCCTAATTGTCAAAGAGCTCTTTGATGCAGGCATTTTCGTGAATCCGGTTGTGTCGCCAGCCGTTGCACCCGAAGACACGCTCATACGTTTCTCATTAATGGCAACTCACACAAAAGCGCAACTTGATTACGCATTGGAAGCCATCCACAAAGTGTTCAAGAATCACGGATTAATTGATTAACATCAGCCCCACAAAAGAATAAGCACGAAGGTGCCTCGCCTTACATAAGCCGAGACACCTTCGTGTTATAAAGCAAACAGTTTAATAAAAACAACAGAATAAACATCATATCTGCTCATGAAATTTGCTATTATCGCAGCCGGAGAAGGCAGCCGTTTAGCACACGAAGGCGTAGAGGTCCCCAAACCACTGGTCTGCATCAACGGCGAAGCGATGATCGACCGTCTGTTCCGGATTTTTATCGAAAATGGCGCAACCGAAATCGTTGTGATTATAAACAATGAAAGCGCAGCCGTCAAGAACCATCTTGAGCATCTCACCCTTACCGTCCCACTACGCATCATCGTACAAAGTACCCCGAGTTCCATGCACAGCCTGTATGTCCTCTCTCCCTATCTGCGTGGCGAGACTTTCTGTCTGACAACAGTCGATACAATTTTCAAAGAAACAGATTTCCGTACTTACATAAACGCTTTTATCCACTCGGACGTGGACGGATACATGGCTGTCACCCCCTTTGTCGATGACGAAAAACCGCTTTATGTCGCCACAAACGAAAAGGAGCAAATCTTGGGATTCCACGACACAAAAGAGTCTGACGCAGACCGATACATTTCAGGCGGCATCTACTGCCTGAAAGACAAAGCGCTCGACGTGTTAGAAAACTGTATCCGACAAGGGATATCCCGTATGCGAAATTTCCAACGCCAATTAGTCGCCGCAGGCCTGACGCTCAAAGCGCATCCGTTTAACAAAATTGTGGACGTAGACCACAAAAGCGACATCCCAAAAGCCGAACAGTTCTTAAACAAAGAAATAGCCAAGCAAACAGGGGCCCTGTTAGGAATAGGCAGGGGCAGTCAATATTCGCCCAACCTCGCCGACAGCGATGCCTTCATTCTCAAAGCCGTTGCACAGCAATTGCAAGCAAAAGGGTTCGACGTGCGTCTTTGTTCCGAAACCGAATTCGTAGCCCAAAACCTCAAAGGGAATGCCATATTCGACATGGCACGTTCTGAAGAGGCGTTACACCGCTTACAGCAGTTGGAACAGCAAGGTGCGGTTGTCGTCAATTCCGGATTCGGGATTGCGAATTGCATCCGGAAGCCCATGACAGAAATTCTGATTCATAACAACATCCCCTACCCCAAGAGTTGGCTTGTCCGTCCCAACGAATCACTTCCGAAAGACATGACGTTCCCCTGCTGGTTCAAACGGGGGGATGGCTCGACCCAATTGAAAGAAGACGTCAGTTACATCCGCAACCGGGAGGAAGCGGCCGAGCTGCTCACCCGTTTTTGGAAAAGAGGCATTGGCTCGGTCATCGTCAACGAACATTTACAGGGAGACGTCATCAAATTTTACGGTGTACAAGGTACCGACTTTTTCTACTGGTCTTACCCTTCTGCCTCCCATTCGAAATTCGGATTAGAGACGATTAACGGAGAGGCCAAAGGGTTTCCCTTTTCCATCGAACAATTGAAGTCATACGCCGACAAGGCTTCACGGCTATTGAATGTCCCTGTCTATGGCGGCGATTGCATCGTCACAGAACAGGGCGAAATGAAAATAATCGACTTCAACGACTGGCCCAGCTTCGCTCCCTGTCGAGAAAAAGCAGCCGAAAGCATCGCTATGTGTATGCTCAATCAAATCAAAAAACATAACACAGAACAAACTTATGGGAAATGATTACACGGCAACGCTAAAATCAATAGAAACGGAAGAATTTATCGACATCTACTTCTATCGGCCGATTGGTTACTGGTGGGCACGGCTTTTCCGCCGGTTAGGCATCCACCCGAACACCGTAACCATTTTATCCATCCTATTAGGAATAACCGCAGGGTATTGTTTTTATTTCGATGACTTGTATGTAAACATTGTCGGAATGTTGTTTCTCATCTGGGCCAACATGTATGACAGCGCAGACGGACAGCTGGCGCGAATGACCGGGCAAAAGACAGAACTCGGCCGTATGCTCGACGGTTTAGCCGGCGACATTTGGTTTTTCTCCATCTACTTCGCCATTTGCATGCGGCTCAACGACAAATGGGGCATTTGGATTTGGCTGATTGCCGCCTTTGCCGGTTTCGTCTGCCACGCCAAACAATGCCAGCTGGCTGACTATTACCGCAACATCCACCTGTTTTTCCTGAAAGGCGAATCGGGCAGCGAACTGCGCAATTCAAAGAAACTCGAAGCATACTACCAGACGCTCAGCTGGAAGAACGATTTGGTTGCAAAAGCCTTCCATTTCTTCTATATCCGCTACACACGGGCACAAGAACAAATGGCTCCGGCTTTCCAGACATTCTATAAAAGCCTTTACAACGAGTCTGACCATTTCAGCATCCCGCCACACATCCGGGAAACTTTCTTGGAGGGAAGCCGCCCTTTGATGAAATACACGAACATTCTGACCTTCAACACACGGGCCATCGCCCTCTTCCTCTTTCTCTTCATCGGCGAAGCATGGCTTTATTTCGTGTTTGAAATAACCCTCATGTCTTTCATTTTCTTTTACATGCGCCACCGACACGAGACACTCTGCAAGCGTCTGTACAAAGAGCTCACATCGTCTTCAACGCATAAAAACTGAAAACAATGGATAAACGACTACCCGTAAAAGGAATCTTATTCGACTTCGGCGGTACGCTCGACACCGACGGGAACCATTGGGGGGAAATCTTGTGGGATGTCTACAAGCATTTCAATTTACCCGTCGGCAAAACGGATTTCCGCGAAGCCTATAAAACAGGGGAACGCACATTAGCCACCCGACCGCTCATCCAACCGGATTTCCACTTTGCCGACGTGCTGCGCACGAAGTTCGGTATACAACTGGATTACCTGACAAGCCACCGGCTGCTTTCCCTCCGGCCCGGAGAAAAGGAAAAGACAGTGGCAGCCATGACCGACTACGCCGACCGGCAGACGCGCGCGGTCTTGGCCGAAAGTGCCGCCCTGCTCAGTGAGTTGAAAAAGCGATATAAACTGGCGCTCGTCTCCAACTTCTACGGGAACATCCGCACGGTTTTGGAAGACGCTTCGCTCCTCCCCTTGTTTGAACACGTCATCGAATCGGCGGTCGTCGGCGTACGCAAACCCAACCCTGCGATATTTGCGCTGGGCGTCTGTGCGCTCGACCTGCCGGCATCGCAGGTGCTCGTCGTCGGCGACTCTTTCCCCAAAGACATCCGGCCGGCCCACAGTTTAGGCTGCCATACCATCTGGATCAAAGGCCGCCAATGGGAAGAGACCGAACAGGACGAAACACTGCCCGACGCCGTTGTCTGCCATCTTTCGGAAATCAAAGCCTATTTGTAAGAGATGAAAATCGGCTCCATAGAATTAGGCGAACGCCCCGTCTTCCTCGCACCGATGGAAGACGTCACAGACCCGGCATTCCGGCTGATGTGCAAACGATTCGGCGCGGACATGGTCTATACGGAATTTGTCTCGGCCGATGCCTTGATCCGAAGCGTCAACAAGACACAGCAGAAACTGGCCGTCTCAGACGAAGAACGCCCGGTTGCCATCCAGATTTACGGGCGCGATGTGGCGACGATGGCCGAAGCTGCCCGACTGTGCGAGGAGGCACGCCCTGACCTCATCGACCTCAACTTCGGCTGTCCGGTCAAACGGGTGGCAGGCAAAGGGGCCGGAGCCGGTATGCTGCGCAACATTCCGCTCATGCTGGAAATCACGCGGGCAGTGGTCAACGCCGTCCGCCTCCCGGTCACCGTCAAAACCCGCTTGGGATGGGACGCGGACAACCGCATCATCGTCACGCTTGCCGAACAGTTGCAAGACTGCGGCATTGCCGCCCTCACCATTCACGGCCGCACGCGCGCGCAGATGTACACCGGCGAAGCGGACTGGACGCTCATCGGCGAAATCAAACGCAATCCGCGCATGCACATCCCCATCATCGGGAACGGCGATGTCACCTCCGCCGAGACGTGCCGCCGGCGGTTTGACGAAACCGGTGTCGATGCCGTCATGCTCGGGCGGGGCAGTATCGGACGCCCTTGGATTTTCCGCGAGGTGAAACATTATATCCGGACGGGCGAACAGCTGCCGCCCGAATCATTCACTTGGTATTTGGACATCCTGAAGAAACAGGTCACGCAGAGCGTCGAACGGCTGGACGAACGGCGCGGCATCCTCCACATCCGCCGCCACCTCGCCGCCACGCCGCTCTTCAAAGGCATCCCGGATTTCAAGCAGACGCGCGTCGCCATGCTGCGTGCAGAAACAGTCGGGGAACTGTTCCGTATCTTGGACGATATCCCCAACCGTTTCGCCGTCAAGCAACTGCCGAGCCAATAAGCTACAAGCCTTCGGGCTTTTCCTCCGGAATCAACGCGCGGAAACGGCACATGAGGTTCAGGTACTCGGCGTTGTTGAGTGACGAGAGGGAAATCGAATGAATCTTGATGTATTTGCCCATTTTTATCGTTTGTATTGGTGATTATAATCCGCACAAATTTAAAATATAAGGTCAAAACACAGGTCAATGGCGGGTTTCTTTTCAAAGAAACAGTATGCCGCGATAGCCGACAAGGAATTGGCAATGAAGTTGTTGAAAGAACGGTGTCCGGAGTGCTCTATCTGTGCGATGTTCTTCAGTTCGTCATTGACCGTTTCCATCAAAGCACGTTTCCTTAATAAAATTTTATCCGTTACGCTCATCAGAGAGTTCCTCATGTTGTTCTTCACTTTGGTTATCAGTTGTATG
>CAYXIX010000097.1:0-9130 GCA_964465405.1 uncultured Parabacteroides sp.
CGTTTTGCACGCTTGCAACATGCGATTCGCAGGCGCGGAAACCGTTTTTCATGTCTGCAAGGACATTTTTGCAGTCGAAAATCGCAATTTGCAGGTTTGCATGAAAGAAAAATCGTATCTTTGAAGCTGATTGTTTAATTTTGAAAAAAATATGTATGATGAAATTCGTATATGGAATGGTTTGTCTGAGTTTATGCATGATGCAAATTGCTTGCATAAAGGGCGAAGCTCCGAATGCGGAGGCGGATATTGTTGCTTGTACGGTCCCTGCGGATATATTGCGGAGAAGTCCGGTGATAGAAAATAGCAGGGTCACGGTGATGGTACGGGAGGGAACCGATCTTACCCGGATTGCTCCGGAGTTTGAATTGACGCCGGGGGCAACGATTGCACCCGCCAGCGGGACGGTACGGGATTTCTCTACGTCGCAATATTACACGGTGACATCGGAAGACGGTAATTGGTCGAAAGAATATGAAGTCTCATTCGTGATTGGAGAGATCCCGACGGAATATCATTTCGAGCATGTCATGTCTGATGAGAAATACGGGTATGATATTTTTTACGAGATTGATTCGGTGTTTCAGTTGGGTAGCGGAAATGCAGGCTTTGCCTTGACCGGAACCGCGACAGGAAGTGAAAGTTATCCGACCAGTTCGACGGCCGATGGTTATATCGGGAAAGGTGTTAAGCTGGTGACAAGAGAAAGCGGTAGTTTTGGCGCGATGGTTGGCATGCCGATTGCTGCAGGAAATCTTTTTCTGGGGACGTTTGACGTAGAGTCTGCTTTGACCAATGCGTTAAAGGCTTTGCAATTAGGCTGGCCTTTCCGCTATGAGCCCTTATATGTGAGCGGTTATTATAAATATCAAGCCGGGACAGATTTTCAAGTAGATGGCGTGGTGGTTCCCGACAGCGTGGATACGTGGGACGTGTATGCTGTCTTCTATGAGGTGACGGAGGAGGAACCGATGCTGACTGCAGAAATCGTGAACGACAATTTTACGCATCCCAATATCATTTCCGTCGCCCTTCTTCCGGACAGCATGCGGGTCGAGGCAAGCGAATGGACGCGTTTTGAAATTCCTTTCGAAACGAAGGAAGGAAAAGTCATCGACCAAGATAAACTGGAGGAGTATGGTTATAACGTCGCCATTGTCGCCGCTTCCAGCCGTTGGGGGAATTATTTCCGCGGGGCGCCGGGAAGTACGTTGTATCTGGATGAGTTAGAGTTGATTTATCGTAAAGAGGAATAAGGAAAGGGGAATGAAGATGAAAAGATACATGAGCGTTTGGTTGGTTTGCACGGTTTGGCTGCTGGGGACAATTTCTGTTTTTGGGCAGAATGACCGGAACAGGGTGATTATCAATTCGGCATTGAAGGGGTTGGAATATGAGGTGAAAGCGGGATTGCTGATCGGTGGGATGACGCCTCTGCCGCTGCCGGTCGAAATACGGGATATCAGTGCGTATAATCCGACGTTGCTGATTGCCATCGAAGGGAACGTCACCAAGTGGTTCGACCTGCAAAAGAAATGGGGAATGACTATCGGGCTTCGCTTGGACAACAAGGGGATGAAGACGGATGCCCGCGTGAAAAGCTATGGGATGGAAATTTTCGGAGACGGGGGTGAGCGGGTCGCTGGATATTGGACCGGACAGGTAAAGACGACGGTGAACAATTCTTATCTCTCGTTGCCCGTATTGGCGACCTACCAATGTAATTCCCGGTTCCGGATGCATTTGGGGCCTTATTTTTCTTATATGCTGGATAGTGATTTTTCCGGTTCCGTGTATGACGGGTATTTGCGTGAGGGTGACCCGACGGGTAATAAGGTGGTGTTTGAGAATGGGGAGTTCGCGACGTATAATTTTTCGGACGATTTGCGTAAATTCCAATGGGGCGCACAGCTTGGTGTAGAGTGGCGTGCCTTCAGACATCTGAACGTATGTGCGGATTTGATGTGGGGGCTGAACGACATCTTTAAGAAAGATTTCCAGACGATTACTTTTGCTATGTACCCGGTTTATTTGAATGTCGGTTTCGGGTATGCGTTCTGATTTTTATTTCCTCTCACCGGAAGCGAGGTTTTCTTGTTTTCGGAAGAAAGGTTGAGCCGCTGGTTTTGTGTTTCATTTTGTCGTAAATTGCTTTTTTCGTGTTTTCATTAAAACAGGAAGAATATGAAAAAAGTAATTTACAATCTGGTTTTTAACCGGAAAAAGCGGCTGAACGGCGAGGGAAAAGCCTTGATACAAGTGGAGGCTTATTGGAATCGGCAGAAGATGTATCTCTCTACGAATGTGTATATCAAGCCTACTCAATGGGATAGGGAACGGAAACGGGTAAAGAATCATCCCAACATGTTTGAACTGAACCAGTATCTCGGATGTTTTATCTTGCGTTTGGAGCGGATTGAATTGGAGTTGTTTCAGAGCGGACATCCCTTTAGTTTGAAACAATTGCGGGAAAGAAAAGGAGAATCTCTCCCTGCATCTTTCATCTCGTTTATGCGGAAAGAAATTGAATTAAACCATTTAAAAGATTCCACACGGAAAAATCATTTATCGACAGTGAATGTGCTGGCCCAATACCGTTCGCGTATGACATTTGACGATTTGACTTTTGATTTCCTTTGTGGGTTTGAACACTATTTGTTGACTCGCCATTATCATTGGAATACGATAGCCAAGCACATGAAGCACATTAAGAAGTATGTCAATTTGGCTATCAATAAGGATCTGATGGAATTGCAAAAATATCCTTTCCGGAAATATAGAATCAAATATGTGGAAAGCACTCGGCAACATTTGATGCCGAGTGAATTGTTACAATTGGAGCAAATGAGGGCTTCTTTGCCTTATTCTTTGCATCGGACACTGGATATGTTTTTGTTTTGTTGCTACACGGGTTTGCGCTTTTCTGATGTAGTCCGGATTTCGGTTGACAATTTCCGCCTGATAGAAGGTAAATTGTGGTTGGTATATGCTTCTACGAAGACAAATGTGAGTGTACGGCTTCCTCTGTTTTTATTGTTCGAGGGGAAAGCTCTTTTGATTTATGAACATTATCGGGGGCTGAAATTGAAGACCTTATTCGGTGTTTCTCCTTCTGCTAATTCAACTGTTAACAAACAGTTGAAGCGAATTTGCCTGTTGGCAGCTATCGATAAACCTTTGTCTTTTCATTCAAGCCGCCATACGAATGCGACTTTGCTGCTGTATAGCGGAGCTAATATCACGACAGTGCAAAAACTGTTGGGGCACAGAAGCGTACGGACGACGGAAATTTATAGTGATATTATGGATATGACGATTGTCCGCGATTTGGAGAATCTGTTAAGTCTATAGACTGGTAGTTGTTTATGTAAGGAGGGAATGGTCTGACACTGTTCCCTCTTTTTTTGCATCATATAGATTTTGAGAAATAAATAAAAAGTACGATTTTTGTCGGTATGATGAATCAACCCTTAGCAGAACGAATGCGTCCGAAGACGTTGGATGATTATATCGGACAGACACACTTGGTAGGTCAGGGAGCTGTTCTGAGGAAAATGCTCGACGCCGGGCATGTTCCCTCCTTTATCCTCTGGGGCCCTCCGGGAGTAGGAAAGACTACGTTGGCTTACATTATTTCCAATCAGTTGCAAGTACCGTTTTATACCCTAAGTGCAATCAGCTCGGGGGTAAAAGAGGTGCGCGACGTAATCGAGAAAGCCAAGAGTAACCGTTTTTTCAACACCACTTCCCCTATTTTGTTCATCGATGAAATACACCGCTTCAGCAAAGCCCAGCAGGACTCTTTGCTGCATGCCGTCGAAACCGGCGTTGTGACGCTGATTGGGGCGACGACCGAGAATCCATCCTTTGAGGTCATCCGTCCGCTGCTATCCCGTTGTCAGGTGTATGTGTTGAAATCGTTGGGGAAAGAAGATTTGTTGACGTTGTTGAAGAAAGCCGTATCGGAAGATGTCGTGTTAAAGACGTTACCCGTTGTTTTGACGGAAACGGATGCCATGTTGCGCTTTTCTGGCGGAGATGCCCGTAAGCTGTTGAATATACTGGATTTGGTTGTGTCGGCCGAAGAGGGAAGCGAGCGCATAGAAATAACAGACCAAAAAGTGGTAGAACGTCTGCAAGAAAATCCGGCTGCATACGACAAGGGCGGTGAGATGCACTACGACATTATTTCCGCTTTCATTAAATCCGTGCGCGGCAGTGACCCGGATGCCGCTATCTATTGGTTGGCACGCATGGTGGCAGGCGGGGAAGACCCGGAGTTTATTGCCCGTCGTCTGGTCATTCTGGCAGCGGAAGACATTGGGCTTGCCAATCCGAATGCCTTGTTGTTGGCAAATGCCTGTTTTGAGGCTTTGAGAAAAATCGGTTGGCCGGAGGGAAGAATCATTTTGGCGGAGACTACCGTCTATTTGGCTTGCAGCCCCAAGAGTAATTCGGCCTATCTGGCGATAGACGAGGCACTCCGGTTGGTGAAGCAGACCGGCGATTTGCCCGTCCCGCTCCATTTACGCAATGCCCCGACCTTGTTGATGGCTGAACTCGGCTACAGCAAAGGCTACAAATATGCGCACGACTACGAAGGACATTTTGTCGAACAAGCGTTTCTTCCAAAGGAGTTGTTGAAGGAACGCATCTGGAAAGGACAGGATAACCCGGCAGAACAGAAATTGGTCGAACGGATGAAACAACTGTGGAAAGGGCGTTATTGAGAGGTGATAATTGATAGGGGATAAAAGAGAAGTGTAACGGTAAAACCTGAGAATTTGACTTCCTGTCAATATTTTTCAATTTTTAATGCTCAATTCTCAATTTAATTACTACATTAGCTCCCCGATTATAGGGAATCGATTATAGAATTTGTATTTAATATTAAAAGAAAACGAATATGAAGAAGCACAATTTTTATGCAGGTCCTTCTATTTTAAGTGAGTACACGATAAAAAATACGGCGGCTGCGATTGAAAATTTTGCAGGGATGGAGCTTTCATTGATGGAAATCTCTCACAGGAGTAAAGAATTTGTAGCTGTGAATGATGAGGCTCGTGCATTGATTAAAGAATTGCTGGATATTCCGGCTGGTTATGAAGTTGTATTTTTAGGCGGCGGCGCCAGTTTGCAATTTTGTATGGTTCCATACAATTTGTTGAATAAGAAAGCGGCTTATTTAGATACGGGAACATGGGCTTCCAAAGCAATAAAAGAGGCTAAATTGTTTGGTGAAGTGGATGTTGTCGCTTCATCAAAAGACAAGAATTATACCTATATACCGAAAGGCTATAGCGTCCCGGAGGATGCTGACTATTTTCATATCACAACAAACAATACGATTTACGGTACAGAGCTTCGTCAGGAGCCGGATGTGAAGGCGCGTTTGGTTGCTGATATGTCTTCCGATATCTTCTCTCGTCCGATTGATGTTTCCAAATATGACATTATCTATGCAGGTGCGCAGAAGAATTTGGCTCCTGCGGGCGTGACGCTGGTGATTGTCCGGGTAGATGCGTTGGGGCATGTAGACCGTCTGATACCGACGATGTTGAATTATAAGACGCATGTGGATAAAGATTCGATGTTCAACACGCCTCCTGTCGTTCCTATTTATGCCGCTTTACAGACGTTGAAATGGTATAAGGAACAAGGCGGGGTGGTAGCGATGGAAAAGAAAGACAAGGAGAATGCTGCCATTTTGTATGACGAAATCGACCGGAACAAGTTGTTTAAAGGGACGGCGGTTCCTGAAGACCGTTCCATCATGAATGTTTGCTTTGTGATGAACGACGAATATAAGGAATTGGAAGATGAATTTAGCAAGTTTGCTACGGCTGCCGGAATGGTGGGCATCAAGGGGCACCGTTCAGTCGGCGGGTTCAGGGCTTCGTTGTATAACGCCATGCCGAAGAGTAGTGTTGAGGCTTTGGTTGCATGTATGAAAGAATTTGAAAGATTGCATTGATTATGGCTAAAATATTAGTTGCAACAGATAAACCGTTTGCAGCAGTGGCTGTGAATGGTATCCGCGAAGTGGTGGAAAGAGCAGGCGATACGCTTGTTTTGTTGGAAAAATATGGGGAAAAAGCCAAGCTGCTGGAAGCCGTAAAAGATGTAGAAGCATTGATTATCCGTAGCGACGTGGTCGATGCCGAAGTATTGGAAGCTGCTAAGCAGTTGAAGATTGTCGTTCGTGCAGGGGCAGGATATGACAATGTGGACTTGGCTGCCGCGACGGCTCATGGTGTATGTGTGATGAACACGCCGGGACAGAATTCGAATGCAGTCGCCGAGTTGGCTTTCGGTATGATGGTGATGGCTGTCCGTAATTTCTATAACGGGACATCCGGCACAGAGCTGAAAGGCAAGAAGTTGGGTATTCATGCCTATGGGAATGTCGGTCGTAACGTGGCGTGTATTGCGAAGGGATTTGGCATGGAGATTTATGCGTATGATGCCTTCTGTCCGGCCTCCGCGATTGAAGCGGATGGCGTGAAGGCGTTGTCTTCCGCCGAAGAACTTTATGCGACTTGTAATATCGTTTCGTTGCATATCCCGGCAACCGCCGAGACGAAGCAGTCAATCGGGTATGATTTGGTAGGCAAGATGCCGAAAGGCGGACTTTTGGTGAACACGGCCCGCAAAGAGGTCATTAACGAACCGGAGCTGATTCGCCTGATGGAAGAACGGACGGACTTGAAGTATGTAACCGATATCATGCCGGTTGCTGCTGACGAGTTTTCGACCAAGTTTGCAGGGCGTTACTTCTCTACTCCGAAGAAAATGGGCGCTCAGACAGCTGAAGCCAATATCAATGCCGGAATTGCTGCCGCAAGGCAAATCGAAGGTTTCCTGAAAGAGGGATGTGAAACATATCGCGTAAACAAGTAACAAGAATCATATAAGTATAAATGAAAGGGCACGGATTACGCAAATCCGTGCCTATTAATATATAAGCGTATGGCACGAATCAAACCATTTAAAGGGCTTCGTCCGCCCAAATGTTGGGTAGAACAGGTGGCCTCCCGCCCTTACGATGTGCTTAACTCGGAAGAAGCACGTGAGGAGGCGAAAGGAAATGAAAAATCTTTGTATCATATTATCAAGCCGGAAATAGATTTCCCGATTGGGACGGATGAACACGCCCCGGCTGTCTATTTAAAAGCGGCTGCCAACTTCCGCATGTTTCAGGAGAAAGGCTGGCTGGTGCAAGATGAGAAGGAGTGTTATTATGTATATGCGCAAACGATGGACGGTAAGACGCAATATGGGCTGGTCGTCGGTGCGTATGTACCTGATTATATGAATGGCGTGATTAAAAAGCATGAACTTACGCGGCGTGACAAGGAGGAAGACCGCATGAAGCATGTCCGTGTGACGAATGCCAACATCGAACCGGTTTTCTTCGCCTATCCCGATCATGCGAAGTTGGATCGTATCGTGGCCAAATATACGGCGCGGAAACCCGAATATGATTTTGTTGCGCCGAATGATGGTTTCGGGCATACGTTTTGGGTGATAGATGACGACGCGGACATCGCTCGCATCACGGAACTTTTTGCCGCGATGCCTTCTTTGTATATTGCCGACGGACATCACCGCTCAGCTGCTGCGGCGTTGGTCGGATCGGAAAAGGCGCAACAGAACCCGGCACATGACGGGACGGAGGAATATAATTATTTCATGGCTGTCTGTTTCCCGGCAAATCAGTTGACGATTATTGATTATAACCGCGTCGTAAAAGATTTGAACGGTTTGTCGGACGAGGCTTTTTTGCAAAAGCTGGCGGAACATTTCTATGTGGAAGAGAAAGGTTCAGAGATTTATAAACCGGACGCCCTGCACAATTTCTCGCTTTATCTGAGTGGAAAGTGGTATTCGCTGACTGCCCATCCGGATACGTATGACGACTATGACCCGATTGGCGTTTTAGACGTTACGATTTCCTCTCGGCTGATATTGGATGAAATATTAGGGATTAAAGATTTGCGTTCGGACAAGCGGATTGATTTCGTGGGCGGCATTCGCGGATTGGGTGAGCTGAAACGGCGTGTGGACAGCGGTGAAATGCGGATGGCGTTGGCGCTCTATCCGGTCACGATGAAACAGCTGATGGATATCGCCGATACGGGTAACATCATGCCGCCTAAGACGACTTGGTTCGAGCCGAAGCTGCGTTCCGGTTTGGTGATTCATAAATTGGAATAGGATGGGAAAGATAAAGAATGTTGTGTTTGATTTTTTGGGGGGCGTGTTGATTGACCTGGATTTCAACCGTTTGCTGAGCCATTTTAAGGGAATCGGAGTGGATGACGCCAAATAACTGCTTGACCCTTATGAGCAACGTGGATTCTTTCTGGATTTGGAAAACGGGAAGATTGACACCAAAACGTTTGACAACCTTTTGCGTGCGCATACAGGCAAGGCGCTCACGAAAGAGGAAATCCAGTATGCATGGATGGGGTTTGTTTCCGATATTCCGCAATATAAATTGGATTTTCTTTCGGAACTGCGCAAGACCCACCGGGTTTACCTATTGAGCAATACGAACCCTATTATCCAGTCATGGGCAAGGAGTAGCGATTTTACCCCTGCCGGTCACCCGATTTCGGATTATTTTGATAAAATGTATGCATCCTATGAAATTGGACTGACGAACCCCGATCCCGCTATATTCAAGTGGATGATGGCAGACGCCCCGCTTGTCCCGGCCGAAACCCTGTTTGTGGACGACGGGGCGGCAAATGTCCGGACATCCGGACACTGAGATTCCAAACCTATCAACCCGGAAACTGGGAAGATTGGCGGGAAGCAGTGGCTTTTTAAATTGAGAATTGACAATTGAAGACCTCTGCGAAACACAATCAAAAGATTGTATCATAGTTGTTAGTCTTATAAAATCACGGGTAAAAAGTCATAAGGTGAATTGGTCAAGACTTAATTGTAAGCATTCGAAGAAATACACATTGTACACCTTGAGGTTTGGTTGTAGCTTTGCGGTAGCGAATACAATCAAACCTCAATTATTATGAATAGACTGGATTTTGAAGAATTTGTCGCTTCTTAAAAAAACGGTCAAACTATCTATAAATCAGTAAAATATACTCGAGAAGGTTTGCTT
>CAYXIX010000098.1:0-9016 GCA_964465405.1 uncultured Parabacteroides sp.
CCACTTGCTAAAGCCTCAATGTTTGCCACAGCCAAATCTGATAATTCAACACTCTTTTTATTCTGTTGATAAACCCACCCCATTGTTCCAATAAAAGCAAGTTTAATGATTATGATTAGAAAATACTTCTTCATGCTTATACTATGCTTTTTAATTAATAAGACAAAGAGCGATTTTATTTTTTATGTAATCAATAATAACGCGGTTTTTTAACGTTCAATTAACATGCATGTTAGGGCTTTTTCTTGTTCTAATATAGAGTTGTTGATGTATTATATGGAAATGAGTGTTGACGTTGAGTTTTGAATATGAGGTTTAGCCCTCGTGCTCAATGAAATATTTGTTAATTCCCAATTGTCAATTGTCAAATGCTTCGTACCTTTGAAGCCGGTTAGTTTAAGAACTGAACAACAATTGTGAAATGTGAAAGAATGAAACTATGAGCACAATCGATATTATACGAGGGATTTTCATCTACATGTACGGGCAGGACCATAACCCTCCCCCCCATCTGCACATCAAAGATGGAGGTGAGTGGTTTATTATCACCATCAAGGAGCGGATGGAAGGTCTACGGACGGGCAAACTCTAAGACAATTCGGATTATCAACGAATATATTGATGAGCACGAAGAGCGGTTGTTGCTCTTATGGGACAAAACGCAACGCGGTGAAGCGATTGAAAAGGTAAAACATTAAACAGATAGACATCATGATAGGGACAGAAGCGATGATATTATTGGTGACTTCCGCCGAATACTTGGGCGGTCACACACTCTTATGCACGTTTAACAACGGGGAAAAGCGAAAAGTAGACCTTTCCCCCCTCTTGGAGCTCCCGGCGTATAAGGACTTGAAGGAGGAGGCCGAGTTCGTCCGGTATGGGGTAGACGGCACGGTGTTTTGGGCGAACGGGGCAGACATTGCTCCCGAGTATCTTTTTGAGCATGGAGTTTAAGGGGGCATTGAAGCAAAACGATTATGTTAGATATACAATCCATTCGGGAGGATTTCCCGATTCTGAGTCATACGGTATATGGAAAGCCGCTGGTTTATTTCGACAATGCGGCAACGACGCAGAAACCACGCTGTGTGGTGGAGAAGATTGAGAAGGGTTATTATAATGTGAACGCCAATATCCATCGGGGCGTGCATTTCTTGAGTTTGGAGGCGACGGAGGCGCACGAAGAGGCGCGGCGGACAGTACAGCAGTTTTTGAATGCCCGTTCGTCGGACGAGATTGTTTTTACGCGCGGGACGACCGAGTCTATCAATCTGGTGGCTTCCAGTTTTACAGATGCTTGTATGTCGGCAGGCGACGAAGTGATTGTTTCGGTCATGGAGCACCATTCGAACATTGTCCCTTGGCAGATTCAAGCAGCACGGAAAGGTATCGCGTTGAAAGTGATTCCGATGAACGAGCGGGGCGAGTTGGAGTTGGATGCCTACCGTGCGTTGCTCTCCGAGCGGACAAAGTTGGTGGCGGTCACGCAAGTGTCCAACGTGTTGGGGACGATTAACCCAATAGGTGAAATGGTCGAAGAGGCCCACCGCCATGGAGTCCCGGTGTTGGTTGATGGGGCACAGGCTGTCCCACATCAGAAGGTGGACGTGCAGGAATTGGATGCCGAATTTTATGTCTTTTCCGGGCACAAGGTGTATGGGCCAACCGGTATCGGCGTCTTATACGGCAAAGAGGAGTGGCTCGACCGGCTGCCGCCTTATCAGGGTGGTGGCGAGATGATTGCCTCTGTTTCGTTTGAAAAGACCACGTTCGGCGAATTGCCGTTTAAGTTTGAGGCCGGTACGCCCGACTATATCGGGAGTACGGCACTGGCGGAAGCCCTGTGCTATGTGTCCCGTTTGGGGATGGACGAGATTGCCGTTTATGAAGGCGAACTGCTACGTTATGCAACGGAGCGCTTGAACGCAATCGACGGGGTATGCATTTTCGGGCAGGCTGCCGAGAAGGGAGCGGTGCTCTCTTTCCTTGTGGGGCATATTCATCACTATGACGTGGGGACGTTGCTTGACCGGCTGGGCATCGCTGTCCGCACAGGTCATCATTGCGCCCAACCCTTGATGCAGGCATTGGGTGTGGAAGGTACGGTACGGGCATCTTTTTCGTTTTACAATACAAAAGAGGAAATCGACGCTTTTGTCGCAGGACTCGAACGGGTAAGAAAAATGTTTTAGGGTGGGGATATGTGGTATTATATAAAGAAATATCCGGTTTCATTGGTGATTATAGTCGCAGTGATTTACCTCTCCTTTTTCCGGCCGCCTTCGTTAGGAATCGGGCGGATTCCGAATATGGACAAGATTGTTCACTTTTGCATGTATGGCGGATTGTCGGGGGTGTTGTGGTTGGAATTTTTGTGGAATAACCGCAAGCACAACGCGATATGGTGGCATGCATGGGTTGGGGCGGTGTTGTGTCCCATCGTGATGGGCGGTATAATCGAGTTGTTGCAGGAGTATTGCACGACCTATCGGGGAGGCGACTGGCTGGACTTCCTTGCCAATACCAGCGGCGTCACAGTGGCGACGGTTGTTGCCTACTGCCTGATTCGTCCGTGTATGTCGCGGAAAAAGAGCCGGATTATTTAGTCTGTTTTGGTTGAAGAATCGTATCTTTGTGTATCAATAAAGAAGCGTGTTATATGACAGCATTGGAATTACGGGAACGAAAGAAGTGGGCGCCGGAGGTCTTGCAGGCCTGCGACAGCGAGGAGGCCATCAGCTCAATGGAAGCCCTTGCCCGCAAACTGCTTTGCCTTGAGAAGAAAGAACCGAAGCGCTCCAACTGTTTCACGGTGGAAGAGTCGTTGGGAGAAGAGTTTCTTGAATATCGTTACCTGATTGAAGGAACTGCTAAATTGATTTATACAGTAGAGGAGGGTACGTATTCATCCATCTTTATTGGGACTGTCGCCAGGAGCCCCGTTCGTTGTGGAATCTGTTAAAAGAGACCGATTGATGCTACTTCCCTATTTAGAACCCAACCGCCTCGAAGCCGGTTGTGACGAGGCCGGACGCGGATGCCTTGCCGGAGCGGTCTATGCTGCGGCGGTGATACTCCCCCCTGATTTCCGGAACGACGACTTGAACGACAGCAAGCAGCTAAGCGAGAAGAAACGCTATGCGCTCCGTCCTGTCATCGAGCGGGAGGCTGTGGCTTGGGCGGTAGGCATTGTTACTCCTGAAGAAATCGACCGCATCAATATTCTGAATGCCTCTTTCCTTGCCATGCATCGTGCCATTACGCAGCTGAAGGTGCAACCCGGACATCTGTTGATTGACGGGAACCGCTTCACGCCCTATCCCGGTATTCCCCATACGACGATCGTTAAAGGCGACGGCAAACTGCTCTCCATTGCTGCGGCTTCCATCCTTGCGAAGACTTACCGGGACGAGTACATGAACCGCTTGGCCACCGAATGCCCCGCTTACCATTGGCAAGAAAACAAAGGCTATCCGACCAAAGCCCACCGCGAAGCCATTCGCCAGCATGGTATCACACCTTACCACCGTAAAAGCTTCACACTTCTGCCTACGCAGTTAGAATTTCCCTTGACGTAGTAGGGTCGAATGCTTCTCCTTTTCCTTCGCGCGGAAAGCGAGCGCGAAGAGGTGCATCTGCTTGACCATTGCCACCAGTCCGTTCGAGCGCGTGGGGCTGAGGTGTTCCTTCAGGCCGATGCTGTCGATGAAGTAGAGGTCGGCGTCGAGAATCTCCTGCGGCGTATGGTCTGACAGGATGCGAGTGAGGAGGGAAACGATGCCTTTCACGATGACGGCGTCGCTCTCGCCTTGAAAGTGAATCTTGCCGTCCACATAATCTGCTTGCAACCAAACGCGGCTTTGGCAGCCTTCGATGAGGTTGCTTTCTGTCTTATACTTTTCGTCTAACGGGGCGAGAGCGTTGCCCAAATCGATGAGCAGCGCGTATTTGTCCATCCAGTCGTCGAAGGCGGAAAACTCTTCGATTACCTCGTCTTGAAGTTCATTGATTGTCATAAAAGGACTTTCTTAATTGTTAATTATCCATTGTCAATTCGAATAAATGGTTTCCATCACCGTTTGCCCGACAGCTTTCAGCACGTCGCAGTCGATGTTGCCCATGTTGTCGTTCTGTGTGTGCCAGTGGGGGCGGAAACCTGCTTCGCTGTTCGGGTCGTAGTTGATGATGTCGAGACAGGGGATGCCGGTCTCCTCGATTACGGCCTCGTGGTCGTCAGTGATGGCGCCCCCATTGGCATTGATGAAATACTTGCCGTATCCCAGATTGCGTGCCGTCTCCCACACCTCGTCGACGTAGCGGGCGGCATAGCGCATGGAGATGTATTCTTTGTAGAAAACGGCGTCGCGGGCGCCCACCATGTCGAGCAGGATGCCGAACTTTGCTTTGTAGCCCGGCTTATGCGGGTTGCGTCCCCAGAAACGGCTACCGAGGCACCATGTATCGCTTGTGTTTCTGTATTGCTCTTTGGCAAATTCCGGCACGCCATAGTCTTCTGCGTCGAAAAACACGATGTCGATACCTACATTGGGGGCTTTCATCCCGATTTGCCGGGCAATTTCGAGGAGGACGCCGACACCGCTTGCGCCGTCGTCAGCCCCGTCGAGCGGCTTGCAGTGGTTTGCCGGATTAGGGTCTTCGTCCGAGTAAGGGCGCGTGTCCCAATGGGCACAAAGCAGGATGCGTTTTTCCTGCTCCGGGTTATACGAGCCGATGATGTTGCGTGCTTCGAGCTTTGTCCCGTCGTAAGCGGTGAGCGTCATTTCCTGCTCATAGACTTGGGCGCCGAAACGCTTTAATTCAGAGACGAGATAGTTTCCGCAGGCTTTATGGCCCGGCGTGTTGGGGACACGGTAGCCGAACGCCACCTGGCGGTTGACAAATGCATAAGCGCTGTCTGCGTTAAATAGGGGAGCTTTTGTTTGAGGTGCCCGTGTCAACCCGGGTACGGGTTCCGTTGTGGAACCTGTACTTCTTTGGTCACACGAGAAAAGGGCCAGTGTACATAAAAGCAAAAATAGTTTCATCATATCTTGTTGTTTGTTTGTATAGGGATAACCTGTGCTTGCGTCATGACACGCAACAGGTTTCCGCCCCAGATTTTGGCAATCTCTTCTTCCGTATATCCTTCTTTCAATAGCCGGCAGGTGATATTTATCAGTTCACCGGCAGAGCGGCACCCGATGAGTTCCCCATCTCCATCGAAGTCTGAACCGATACCCACGTGGTCGACACCTATTAAATCCACGATGTGGTTCAGGTGGCGGATGGCATCACTAAGGGATGCCTTCTCCGGCTCTTCGTTGATGAATCCTTTGTAAAGACAAAGTTGCACGACACCACCTTGTGCTGCCAATGCTTTCAACTGGTCGTCTGTCAGGTTACGGGGATGATTGCAGAGGGCGCGTGCCGACGAATGAGAAGCGATAATCGGGCAGGAGCTGGTCTCTAATGCACCGTAAAAGGAGGTTTCTGCCGCGTGAGAGATATCGACTAAGATGCCTAAGCGATTCATTTCACGGATGGCCTCTTTGCCCAATGGACTAAGACCTCCCCATTCTCCGTTGCCTCGAACCGAGTCGCATAGGTCATTGTCGCCGTTGTGGCACAGTGTGATATAAGCGACGCCTAATTCTTTGAAACGGGCGATATTGGCAAGGTCTTTGCCAATCGCATATCCATTTTCAACGCCTAAAAGAATCACTTTCTTGCCTTCTGACTTTAGCCGATAGATGTCTTGAGGTGTACAGGCAATGCCCATACGGGTTGGATTCAACTGCTCTTGGCGGCGTATCTCCTGCAAGCGGTTGATGGCGAAGTCTGTCGCTTGTTGCAGCGAAGCGTCGTCTCTGGCTCCTTGCGGAACATAGGCTACCATAATGATGGCGTCGATCCGCCCCTCTTCCATTAAAGGTAGATTCACTTTCCCTCCCTCTTTTAATCCGAGATTAAACGTTTCGGGGAAAATCATGGGCGTATCCGTGTGAGAATCAATCGTTACGTGTCGGCTATGGATATGTTTGGCTTCCCGGAAAAGGCATGCCGATGCGATATGCTGGCGGAAAAGCGCCAACATCTGTTCGTCGTTGTTTGCAGCCATCGCTTCCGGATGCCATTGCACACTGAAAATCGCTTTTTCCGGATGTTCCATTGCCTCATTGATTCCGTCGGGAGCCGTTGCGGTGGCAATAAACTCAGGAGCAACTTCTTTCACGGCTTGGTGGTGAAAGGAGTTGACAAACAGTTTTTCTTGTCCCGCCATGAAGCTGTTGCATAACGTGATGGAATGGGAAACGTGTTCGCGCGGCATCGCTTGGCTGTGCTTCAACGGTTGAGGCATGTGTTGCGAGTGAATGTCTTGGTAAATGCTTCCACCGAAGGCGATATTCAAAACCTGATGTCCCCTGCAAATCCCCATGATAGGAAGTTGCCGGTTTGCAGCCAGCCGGAGTAGAATCAAATCATATTCGTCTCTCAGCGTATCCACATCTTGTAAAGCCGGGATTGGTTCTTCATTGACATAAAGCGGATTGATGTCGCCTCCCCCGCTCAATACCAATCCATCCAATTCGTTTACGATTACGGTCAAGGCTTCGATGTCTGTGATAACCGGGATTAATAGCGGTGCTCCTCCGGCTTTTAAGACCGCTTGTACATACGCTTCGCCAATGCATGAAAGTCCGTCTTTCCGATTGGCGGATATCCCGATACGGGGAGGTTGATGATTTGGGTTTGCTTGTATAAACTGGTCAACTTCCCTGTAAAGCGTTTCTAAGTTCGGGTGACGGACTGTCATAGCTTTTAAATAAGAGGTGATTCATCTGTATTAGGCGTCGATATTGGCATACGTCGCATTTTCCTCAATGAATTCGCGGCGCGGACCTACGTCTTCGCCCATCAGCATCGAGAAAATCTGGTCGGCTTCGGCGGCACTGTCGATAGTGATTTGCTTCAATGTCCGGTTCTCAGGATTCATGGTGGTATCCCACAACTGATGGTCGTTCATTTCACCCAAACCTTTGTATCGTTGTGTGTGGATTTGGTTTTCATTGCCATTTCCATATTTGTCGATAAAGGCTTGCCGTTGCTGGTCTGTCCAACAATATTCTTCGATTTTTCCTTTCTTACAGAGATAGAGTGGAGGAGTCGCCAAGTACACATACCCGTTTTCAATCAACGCACGCATCCGGCGGAAGAAAAACGTCAGGATTAATGTTGCAATGTGGCTCCCGTCCACGTCGGCATCGGTCATGATGATAACTTTATGATAGCGTAGTTTGCTCAAGTTTAATTCTTTCGGGTCATCCTCTGTTCCGATGGTCACCCCCATTGCACGGTAGATATTCTGTATTTCTTCGCTTTCGAACACTTTGTGTTCCATTGCCTTTTCTACGTTCAGGATTTTTCCCCGAAGCGGCAAGATTGCTTGGAAATTACGGTCGCGCCCCTGCTTGGCAGTACCGCCGGCCGAATCTCCCTCGACGAGGAAAAGCTCACAAAGAGCGGGGTCTTTAGACGAACAGTCGGCCAGTTTGCCGGGAAGTCCGCCGCCGGTCATCGGCGATTTGCGTTGAACCAATTCGCGTGCTTTACGTGCAGCCTGACGGGCTTGTGCTGCCAATATCACTTTGTCGACGATTGTTTTGGCCTCTTTCGGATGTTCTTCGAGGTAGTAGCCTAATGCTTCGCCGACCGCTTGGTCTACGGCACCTGTTACCTCGTTGTTCCCCAGCTTGGTTTTGGTCTGTCCTTCGAACTGCGGCTCTGCTACTTTGATGGAAATCACGGCTGTGAGCCCTTCACGGAAATCGTCGCCTGTGATTTCGACTTTGGCTTTCTCCAACAGTTTTGAATCGTCGGCATATTTCTTCAGCGTACGGGTCAGGCCGCGACGGAAACCGGCCAGATGCGTTCCTCCTTCGATGGTATGAATATCGTTTACATACGAGAAGACACTTTCGTTAAACGATGTGTTATAGGTCATTGCCACTTCCACCGGAATTCCCTGCTTTTCCGTTACGATGTGGATAACATCCGGAATCAACTGTTCTTTAGAGCGGTCGATGTAGCGGACAAATTCTTTCAATCCCTCTTCGGAATGGAATGTTTCTGACCGGTAGCTGCCGTCTTCTTTGACGGCCCGTCTGTCAGTCAGTGTCAGCGTGATGCCGGCGTTCAAGAAAGCCAGCTCGCGTAACCGTGTGGCCAAGATGTCGTATTTATATTCGGTGACAGAAAAAATACTTCCGTCCGGTTTGAAAGAAATGGTAGTTCCTGCCGAGTCCGATTCTCCGACAACTTCGACTGAATGGAGCGGTTTCCCACATGCAAATTCTTGCATATAGACTTTCCCGTCTCGGCGGACTTCTGCTTTCAAGTAGGTGGATAATGCGTTTACGCAGGAAACGCCAACTCCGTGTAATCCTCCGGATACTTTATACGAACCTTTGTCAAACTTACCACCGGCATGGAGCACCGTCAGTACGACCTCCAATGCAGATACGCCCTCTTTTTCATGAATATCTACCGGAATACCCCGCCCGTTATCGGTTACAGAAATGGAGTTGTCTTCATATATGACGACATCGACTTGCGTACAAAACCCGGCTAAAGCCTCGTCAATCGAGTTGTCTACAACTTCATAAACCAAATGATGAAGACCTTTTTCACTGGTGTCGCCAATGTACATGGATGGTCTTTTGCGTACGGCTTCTAATCCTTCAAGCACTTGAATACTGTCCGCCGAGTATCCATTGGACGTATTCTTCATTTCTTCACTCATGAATCTTTATTGTTTAAATCTGTTATTATCAATCTGCCTAAAAATGCTAACAAAAGTAGTGAAAATAATTGATTTAGGCGGCTGAATCGTGTAAAAATAGTCAAATGTAATATAAGAAAAGAGGGGAAGAAATCACTTTTTCTTCCCCTTCTTTTCCGGTAGCCCGTGGGGGAATCGAACCCCCCTTTCAAGAATGAAAATCTTGCGTCCTAA
>CAYXIX010000099.1:0-8997 GCA_964465405.1 uncultured Parabacteroides sp.
TCACCCAAAACCCGCTTTGCCTGTTCGCCTGACTGCCGCCCGTAACGCTTCAACGCCGTGAGTGCCGCCCGCTTCTCGTATGCCGCCGCCCCGAACGTCCGGCTGGCGAGCGTGCGGACCGCCTCCACCCAAAACGCATTCAGATGGGCGGCTTCGACCGGTCTCCCCGCCGTAAAAAGGTAGACGAAAACCAGAAAGGCACAAGTTCGCGCATAGGCATGCTGCCTGTCATAGAGCAAATGGACTGCCATTTCGTCAGCCTCTGCCGTTTTCCACAGCAGGTTGCGCGCCAACTGCTCGGCAATCTCCGGATAGGGGACGTCGGCGACCCACGTTTCCGCCCGCTCGTGCGTAAACAAATCGGCAGGATACAGCATCGTTGCCAAAATCTTCAGTTCCCGTACATCCTCTTTCCACAACGCCTCCGCCAGCTCTGCCGACGCCTCCCCGCGAAACAACCCGGCAATCTGCTGAAGCTCCGGGAGGGAAACGCCGAAAATGAGCTTATAATGCATCCCCTTCTCCCGCATGCTGGCGGCCACTACACCGTTCATCGCCAAACGCAAGCGGTTGCGTATCGCATGTATCAATTCTGCCTGTTCCATACCCCTTCTTTAATCGTTATAAGAGGGAAGGAAAGAGTAATCACGGCTGTAACGCAACATTTGCTCGGCGTAACCCTCCGTATAATCCAACACGATGTCGGTCACCTCGCCGTTGCCATCCCGCACCTCTTTCATTACCGGATTCACAAAGCCTTTGTAGGGAGCCAGATGCAACTTTTCATACCGCTCGCGCACCTCCGCATGTAACGCCGGGTCTATCTTCACGCCATACTGTTCAACCAGCTGTTTGCCGGCTGCGAAATCGCCTTCGCTCTTGATACGCTGCACTTCGGCCAGCAGCTTTCCAAAGAGTTCGCGCAGCTTCGGGTAGTTGTTGACGACCACGTAGGTCTTACCGTCCCGTTTCTTCAGCTCGACCACCTGCTCCGCCTTTCCCTGCTCATAGACCCAACGAGCGATGAGCTGCCGGTTGCGCATGTGTGCTTCCTCGACGTCCTTGCCCAGTTCGATGCGGACCAGTTGAGTCATCAAGCCGTTCATCATATATGTATAATATTCCGCCTCGTATGCCTGCGCATCCGGGACAAGCCCCAGTTCCACCATTTTTGCATCTGCCAGGTAGTAAAGCCCGAACAAATCCGCGCGCGTCTCTTCCAGCGTCGAACTGTAAGCCTTTAACGCATCCGGCTCAGTATCGGGAAGCAGTTTGCCGGAACCGTGCCCCAGACACTCATGCAAGTCCGTATGCAGGTTATCGGTAATGAAACCATATTTCTTAATCAACGCCCGCTCGGCGTCGCTCCAGACAAATTCCTGACTGAAACCGCTGCCTTGCGAGGCCTTGTCATACGCCTCTGTAATATTTTCAATCGTGACCGATTTCGAACCGTGATCACGCCGGATCCAATCAGCGTTCGGAAGGTTGATTCCAATCGGAGTCGAAGGATAACAATCGCCCCCCAGCATCGCTACAGTGATGACTTTCGCGCTGACACCCTTCACCTGTTCTTTCTTGAAACGCTTGTCGACCGGCGAATGGTCTTCAAACCATTGCGCGTTGTCGCTGATAGTCTTCGTCCGTTTTGTTGCCTCCTTATTGATGAAATTGACCGTCGACTCCCAGCTTGCTTTCAGTCCCAACGGGTCGCCATAGGTTTCAATGAAACCGTTCACGAAATCGACTTCCGAAGCCGTGTCCTCCACCCACAAAACCGAATAAGCATCAAACGTCTTCAAGTCGCCTGTGCGGTAGTAATCAATCAAAGTTTCGATAATCCTGCGCTGTGCCTTGTTTTCGGCGAAAGGAATCGCCTTTTCCAGTTCTGCCACAATCCGCTCGATGGCCTGCGAATAAAGTCCGCCGACGCGCCAGACCTTCTCGACCAACCGGCCGTTCTCTTTTACCAACCGGCTGTTCAGCCCATACGAAATCGGGGTGATTGAATCTTTGCCCACTTTCATGGCGGCATAAAAATCTTCTACCTCTTTTTGTGTCACGCCTTCACCATAATAATGGTTGGCAGACGCCTCTATCAAATCGGCATCACCGCTCTGTACCGTCCGCTTTGCCAACATGGACGTGTCGAAAATCACCCGCGTCAATTCGTCCACAAGCTGGCCGGCGGTCTGTCCCTCGCGCAGCGGCAACATCGATGGTTCTACCTGCTCCACGCAGCTTTGGAAAAAATCGGCGGTAAACGTGGGCACAAACTTGTCTTCCGCATAGTGATGATGAATGCCGTTGGCAAACCATACCCGTTTCAAATAGGTCTCCAACGCCTTGAACTGCGCCTCACCTCTGTCTCCTTTATAGGTTACGTAAATAGCCTCCAACGTCCGTCGGACAGGCAGATTATAGCGGCAATTCTGGTCGTACAGGATATCACGCCCCATCAAAGCGGCTTCCGAGAGATGATACAGTAACCGCTTCTGCTTCAATGAAAGTGTTTCAAAACCCGGAACCTGATACCGCAACAGTTGCAAATCGGCAAACTGGTCTACCACATACTCAAAACTGCCTGCCGCAACCTCTTGGGCGGTCTCCTCCTGATGTCCGGAACAAGCAGCTATCGCCATTGCTGTCATAATTGAAATTATATTTTTTTTCATTCGATTATTTTTAGGCAAAGATAAAAAGAAATATATCCATTCGGAAATATTACCTGCCGGGCAAATTCAAACGGGTCGGGAGTAAATAAAAATGCCCGCCGAGAGAATCCAAACAAAACAAATCGCAGCATTCGGGTTAACTGGCCGAGTGCCGCGATTCTGAAATGAACAAATCTGAACGTCTAATCTTTATTCGTCTACCGGTTCGAAATCATCTTTTCCAACGCCACAAAGCGGGCAAACCCAATCTTCCGGGATATCTTCGAACGCTGTTCCGGGAGCAACTCCGTTATCCGGATCGCCGACTGCGGGGTCATAGACCCAATCGCACACAATACATCTGTACTTTTTCATCTTAAAAAAATTATTATTTGGTTTAAAACTACACCTATAAAACAACGCCGCCCGCATTTTGTTCACGCCCTGCGCAAATAGGGGCACGTTAAAACATGATTCCGACACGGAACCCTACGCTGTTTTGCCCGTCCATCGAGTCTAATATGACATTGCTTTTGTTCGTCGCATAGCTGTAATAACCGGCAACATGGAAGCCGAAACGTTTATCGGGCACAGGGTAGATATTCAACCCGATTTCCGGCGACACATAGAATCCCCACGGATTATCATACCAGCCGGAGGTATTGAAATAAGTCGTATTCTTGGCATACATGGCCCCGACTTTCGCCCCTATGTAGGGACGTACATACCCACTTTCGACAAAACGATAGGAAGCTGTCAGACCAAACGGAAGGCGATAGGCAGACTGCTGCTGGTCTGTTGTCAAAGAGGCGGTCGGCGAGACCGGATAGGTCTGGCGAGGTACATATTTATGGTTGGTATGGAAACTCAAGAAAGCGCCCAGCGCCCAATGCGGCGTGACGTAATAACCGCTTTCAAAATGCATTCCCCAGCCACTTATCTGGTCGGCAAAATCCGTACCAATCGGCGCATTCATCTGCCAATCGATATTGAAATACATTTCGTCCACCACGTTTTGAGCCTGACTCTTGGCCGTAAAAGCAAACACCCAAAGGGCCACCAACGCATATTTCAGTTTCAATATTCTATTCATCGTTTTCATATTCAGCTGCTTTTATTCATTTGTATCTAGGATATTCAAATAAGGAGATTGCGCAAATGCCTGTTCGACGGCACGAAGCACCAACTGCATGTCAATGCGGGAACTGCCATACAACAAACCGTCACTATACGCATGCCATACGATGGTGAGATTCGACTCTCCGTCGCCATCCGTATCTGTAGAGCGATTCGTCAAATCGACCATTTCCATAATCAACGTCCCTGTTTCATAGCTGTACGAAATCGGATACGGATAATACCAGCCTCCCCAATAGGGGCCCCAGAATCCAAAATCCCACCAACTGCCGTACATGCCTCCGACAAAACTCGTCACATAGGTCGTCTGTTCTGCATAAGAGAGTTGCAAACCGACAGAGGCCTGGTCAGGCTCGTCAACCCGTACATAGCCACAATTCTCCATCTCTTCGGCTACCGCACTGATAATCTTCTGTGCATTCTCATCTTTCCAATAAGATGCCTTCATTCCGTTTCCAACCAACAGGATACTATCCGGCAGGCAATAGCTCGTGAAACTTCCAAACTGCGCCTCACTGTCATAATTGGTATACACCGTGAAATCGCTGTCGAGCTGACTCATGTCTGGGTCTTTCTCACACGACGCAAACGCGATTAAACTTATCGCCAATACTAAAAACTTCTTCATTTTTCTTTCGTTTTAATTCAACCTTACAATGTTCTTCCTTGATATACATTCGCCTTACTCATCGGCAACACAATGCCCGACAAAGTAAAACGGTTCGAATTGAAATTAGGCAGAATATCAACCGTCGCCCGGTTTCCTCCTTCCGGCAACGTCATATTCACTTGGGCAGAGATTCCAACCCCCATTACATTCATGGAAACCCGAATCGTACCTTTCTTATCCACTTCCTTTTTATACCCGGAAACCGACCCCGAGACTGTTACACCGCCAATCCCGTTCGGTCCGCTAACCGGCACATTAAAGGCCACTTGTACGACAGCTTCATCCCCCTTTACTGCGACAAAATTCGTATTCGAAGTGACAAAAACAGTCGTCCCATGCTTAAACATCACTCGATCCGCTTCCAAGACAAACGTTTTGGCGTCAATCGCCTTTTTCGCCTCTTCGAAGTAATACCGGTCAAGTGCTTCTTGCTCCGCTTTCTTCTCTTCACGGGTCATCTCTTTGGTCTCTTGGGCTTGTGCATGCCCCAAACAGACAACCATCATCACCATGATAACGTTTAACAATCTTGTTTTCTTCATAACTTGTGGGTTTTTAAATGTTTTTACTCACCTATTAAAATCAATCGTTTTCTATAAATGAAAGATGTAAAACCCAACCAATCGCTGCTTTATTATACTATTTTCTGACATTACAAACTTTATTCTCTTTTATTTGGCTTTTTATTGCTACCTTTGGCATCATAAACATAACCATACAAAGAAATGAACGAACAAATCAAGCAAATTGCAGAACGATTGGCGGGACTCCGTGACGCACTGGAAATCAGCGCAGAAGAAATCGCCCAAGTTTGCAACCTGACTCCTGAACAATATTTGGAACTTGAAAGCGGAAATGTCGACATATCCGTCAGTGTCCTGCACCAAATCTCTCAAGCATACGGTGTGGAGCTGACCACGTTGATGTTTGGCGACGAGCCGAAAATGAGCAGTTATTTCATTACCCGCAAAGGAAAAGGCGTGGCCGTCGAACGAACCAAAGCGTATAAATACCAATCGCTGGCAGCCGGATTTGCAGGGCGCAAAGCAGACCCGTTTATGGTTACCGTCCACCCGACTTCAGACGAAACCCCTATTTACCTGAATGCTCATCCCGGACAAGAATACAATCTGGTCATACAAGGCCGTTTGCTTTTGAAAATCAACAACAAGGAACTTATACTGAAAGAGGGAGACAGCATTTATTTCGACTCCCAACTACCGCACGGGATGAAAGCACTCGACGGGGAAAAAGTCTGTTTCCTCGCAGTTATCATGTAAGCAATTGACAATTGACAATCAACAATCAACAATTGACAATTAAAAAATAAGAGATTAAAGATGTTAGAAAGATTTTTAGAAAAGACGACTTTTGAATCGCAAGAAGATTTCATCAAAAATCTGAAAATAAAAGTACCGGAGCATTTTAACTTCGGATATGACGTCGTAGACGCATGGGCAAACGAAGCCCCTGAAAAAAAAGCAATGTGTTGGACAAACGATAAAGGTGCACATGTCGACTTCACTTTTGCCGAAATGAAAAAATATACCGACCTGACGGCCGCCTATTTCCAATCGTTGGGAATCGGACACGGCGACATGGTCATGTTGATTTTGAAACGGCGTTACGAATTTTGGTTCTCTATCATCGCATTGCACAAGTTGGGCGCCGTCGCAATCCCGGCTACGCACCTATTGACGAAGAAGGATATTGTTTATCGTGCCAATGCGGCAGACATTAAGATGATTGCGTGTGCTGGAGAACCGGTTATTCTCCAACATATCATTGACGCATTACCCGAATCTCCTTCAGTCAAGACAGTTGTTTCGATTGGGCCGGAAATTCCTGCCGGATTCCATGACTTTCAAGAAGGAATCAAGAACGCCGCCCAGTTCGTGCGCCCGGAACATCCGAATAGCAATGACGATATCTCTTTGATGTATTTTACATCCGGAACCACCGGCAATCCCAAAATGGTCGCACACGACTTTACATACCCGCTGGGACACATCGTGACCGGAGGTTTCTGGCACAACCTGCACGAAGGGAGTTTGCATCTGACCATTGCCGATACCGGTTGGGGAAAAGCGGCATGGGGAAAGCTTTACGGCCAATGGATTGCTGGAGCAACGGTCTTCGTCTACGACCACGAGAAATTTACCCCCGCCGACATGTTAAAGATGATTCAAGATTACCGCATCACTTCGCTCTGTGCGCCTCCTACCATTTTCCGTTTCTTGATACGCGAAGATTTGAACAAATATGATTTGTCGTCCCTCCAATATTGCACGATTGCCGGTGAAGCATTGAATCCGGCGGTATTCGAAACGTTCCACAAACTTACCGGCATCAAATTGATGGAAGGTTTCGGACAGACCGAAACGACACTGATCATTGCCACATTCCCTTGGATGGATCCGAAGCCGGGTTCGATGGGTGTGCCCAACCCACAGTACGACGTTGACCTGTTGCGCTCCGACGGTACACGGGCTGAAGACGGCGAACAGGGACAAATCGTTATCCGCACCACAAACGGCAAACCGCTCGGCCTATTTAAAGAATATTACCGGGATGCCGCACTCACCCGTGAGGCTTGGCACAACGGTATCTATTACACGGGCGACGTTGCATGGCGCGATGAAGATGGTTATTTCTGGTTTGTAGGCCGTGCCGACGACGTAATCAAAAGTTCCGGCTACCGCATTGGCCCGTTCGAAGTTGAAAGTGCGCTCATGACCCACCCGGCAGTTGTCGAATGTGCCATCACGGGTGTACCCGACGAAATACGCGGTCAGGTGGTAAAAGCGACCATTGTCCTTGCCAAAGACTACAAAGACAAAGCAGGCGAAGCACTTATAAAGGAACTGCAAAATCATGTCAAAAAGGTGACCGCTCCTTACAAATATCCGCGTGTGGTTGAATTTGTTGAGGAATTACCTAAAACCATCAGCGGGAAAATCCGCCGCGTAGAAATTCGGGCTAAACACAACGGACAAAACAACAGCTAATTTATGTCCCATCGCCATGTGTCGCATCGCAGTAAAAATAGGTAGCAACGTCCTTACACGGGCAGACGGCACGCTGGATATCACACGCATGTCTGCCATAGTCGACCAAGTGGCAGATTTACGCCAGAAAGGGATGGAAATCATTCTCATCTCTTCGGGGGCTGTTGCCTCCGGCCGCAGTGAAATAAAAGTCAGGAAGAAACTGGATCCGGTCTCTGCCCGACAACTCTATTCGGCAGTCGGGCAGGCTAAGCTCATCAATCGTTATTATGAGTTGTTTCGCGAGCATGGACTGACATGCGGACAGGTGCTTGCAACCAAAGAAAGCTTCGGAAGCCGCACCCACTATCTTAACCAGAAGCATTGCATAGAAGTCATGCTGGAAAACGGTATAATCCCGATTGTGAATGAAAACGATACCATCTCCGTTACAGAACTGATGTTCACTGACAACGACGAGCTTTCAGGCTTGATTGCCACCATGATGGATGCCGACCGGCTCATAATCCTAAGCAATATTGACGGTATTTATAACGGGAATCCGTCAAACCCCGCCTCTGCCGTCATCCGCGAAATCGCACGGGAAGACAAAGGCGAGGTGTCTGCATACATCCAAACGGGCCGTTCCTCTTTCGGGCGGGGCGGTATGCTGACTAAATGTACCATCGCGTGCAAGGTAGCGGCCGAAGGCATTGAGGTGCTGATTGCCAACGGAAAAAGGGAAAACATCCTGACCTCCCTGCTGACACCCGGCAGCCAGACTGTCTGCACACGTTTTGTTCCGGCTGCCCAACCAGTCAGCAGCGTAAAAAAATGGATTGCCCACTCTGAAGGTTTCGCCAAAGGAGAAATCCATATCAATCAAGGAGCGGAAAAAGCCTTGCTTTCGTCTCAAGCAAACAGCCTTCTGTTGGTTGGTGTGACCCAAATCAAAGGCGATTTTGAGAAAGACGACATTGTCCGCATCATCAACGAGGCCGGTGAATCAATTGGCATCGGATGTACCAATTACAGCAGCGGAGAAGCCCGCGTCCTTACCGGAAGCCGCGACCAAAAACCGCTGGTTCATTACGACTATCTATATTTAGAATCAATGGCATAAACATGATAAACGAATTGTTACAACAAGCCGCAGCAGCCGTCCGCCCGCTATCCCTATTGGACGACAAGACCAAAAACGACCTGCTCCTTGCAATTGCCGACAAGCTACTGGCAGCCAAAGAAGAGGTTCTGGCAGCAAACCGGGAAGACTTGCAGCGAATGGATTCTACTGACTCCAGATATGACCGGCTGAAACTAACGGAAGCGCGAATCGAAGGGATGGCGCAAGACATGAAACGCGTTTCCAACCTTGAGACGCCACTCGGCCGAATCCTCGACAAATGGGAACGCCCCAACGGAATGGTTATCCAAAAAGTAAGCACCCCCATCGGGGTAATCGGTATTATCTATGAAGCCCGCCCCAATGTCACTACCGATGTTTTCTCGCTCTGCTTCAAAAGCGGGAATGTCTGTGTCCTGAAAGGCG
>CAYXIX010000100.1:0-8911 GCA_964465405.1 uncultured Parabacteroides sp.
CGGCAAACTCTTCGGCAAAAAGATCAGGCATGTTGGGATCATAGACGGGGAGTTTCCCCGATTTGCGCCCGAAGAGCTGGCGGTTCAGCCATGCGACCTGAGCCGTCAACTCTTTGATTCGTTCCTGCAGTCTTGCATTCTGCTCCGCCTGTTTTCTGTTAGTGGCAGACAATGAGGCAATAGAGGCATTCAACCCTTCTATCGTCTTGAGTAACATATCCTTTTCTTCCATTGTCTGTTTCTTCTTTTTGTTGATGTAAAGATACTATAGTCAAACCTCAAGGTGTACAATGTGTATTTCTTCGAATACATACTCTTTTGAGTCGGACACAAGAAAGGCACGCACCCTCCCTTAGTGTCGCCAAATATTCGGGAAGCATGCATGCCAAAGTCCTCTCCTCAAAAGGGGAGTTTTATGACCTACTGTGGAGTATTTTCACGCTATCGTGATGCCCATCTTCTGCATCAGGAAGCAGGCGTTCATGTTATGCGCCATGCCCGGTTGCAGGCAGTAGGAGAAGCGAAGCTCGTCGCCCTCTATATCCGCCTCGAAGCAGTAGTTCCGGATGGCGTCGGGGAAGTCGTCCGCCAGCGAGCCCAGTACCAGGTCGTGGGTCGCGATGATGCCGCACGAACGATGGCGCACCAACTGCTTCATCAACGCCAGCGACCCCTTCTGTTTGTCCACCGAGTTCGTCCCCTTCAGTATCTCGTCGAGGATGATGAAGAGCTGCTCGCCCCGTTGCAAGCGGTCGATCATCATCTTCAGCCGCTTCAGCTCGGCGAAGAAATAGGATTCGTGGCTGACGAGGGAATCCGATGTACGCAGGCTGGTCACCAAAGCCGCCGGATAGAGCGTCAGCGACTCGGCACAGACGGGCGCACCGATGCACGCCAAGAGATAGTTGACCCCGACCGTGCGCAGGTAGGTACTCTTCCCCGCCATGTTTGCCCCTGTCACAATCAAGAACGACGGCGTCTGCCGGATATCGATATCGTTGCGGACGCATCTCTCCCGATGCAGCAACGGATGCCCCAGCGCCTTCCCCTCCATCTGAAAGTAACGGTCGGCAATCTCCGGATAGGCATAATCGGGATGGTTGAAAGCGAACGTACCCAGCGAGGCGTAGGCATCAAAGGTGGCAAGGGCATCGAACCACCCTTCGGCCACCTTCCCATACGCTGCGTTCCACTGCTCCAGCCGTATCGCCATGCGCGTATCGCGCAGCGTAAAGATATTCAGCAGGACGCCAGCAAGGCTGAACCGCTGATTCAAGGCACCCACATAGCGCGACAGGCGACGAATAAGCGCAGACGCCGTCCGCCCGTCTGCGCGGAAACGGCCATGTAACGCCTGCAAGGCTTGCGACCGGAACACCTGCTCTTCGATACACCGAATCAACTCGGCGTATGCCGACAGTATCTGCTCCATCTTATCCAAAGAGCGATGAATCTTCGCCACCTGCTTGGATGTCATATAAGCCACGACGAACGCCATCGCAAAGAACAAGCCTAAAACCGAATAGGGCAACGCACTTGTCACGCAGCCGGCAGCCAGCCCGAGCCATACGAGCGGAACCGCCCAAACGAGCACCGTCCACGTGCGACTCCGCATCAGGCAGGGGGCAATTGCCACCAATGAAGCGAACACTTGCCGGTCCCGCTTTCCCTGCTCCTGCAAAATGCCCGTCACATAGAAATGTTGCCGCAGTTCTACCAACGGAGCCAACTCACGCACAGCCTCCTGCCGCCTTACAATCTCCGCTTTATCAGTCAGGGGATACCGGAACCAGTCTGCCAACCGCTCGCGCCCGTCGGCCGTTACCGTCCGATTGAGGGATTGGAACAGGGAGCTATTGCCAAAGAGATCCAAGTCCAAGCTAAACGGGTGCGCAGGGTCGCTTTTCTCGGACGCCCCGTCGAAGGCACTGAAGTCATAGTCCAACGCCATCAACTCATCCCGGCAATGCCGGGCCATCGCCTCCGCATAACGCTTGCGGGCAAACAAGCAGGAATGCCACATCATCAGCCCGACGAAAGGAATCACGAACACCGCAACGATGAGCGTCAGCACTCCGCCACTCTCCCCCTTGCAAAACCAAAGGGCGACAATCAATCCTGCCACCAGCAGCAAGCGGAAGCTACCCAGCAGGTAAATCCGTTTACCCAAAGCCTCCGCCCGAGTTTCATAGCGGGCTATTTTCTCTTTGTAATACGCATACACCTTTTCCATGCCCGCAAACTTACAAATAATCTCGGAGATACATGCCACCTTTCATCCCGGTAACCCACAAAAAAGGGAAACCGGCGATGAACCCGGCCCCCCTTTTTCCTTATTCAGAACAGAAACGTATCAGTCTACCACATCAATCGTCGAAATCATGCCAAACGTCTTGTTGTCGTTCAGGCTCCAGACGATTTCCCCTTTGTCGTTTATCTCAAACACTTGCGGACTGTTGGCTTCGACAGCGTTCTTGTCATGTCCCTGCCAGTTGCAGACATACAGGCCGCCGCCATCTGCAGACGGATGCAAACCTGCCACGAAGAAGAGACGGGCACCCTCGATGTCGTTCTCACCAAATCGACGTGCCACCTCTCCATTATCTAAGCTGGCTTCAACCAAAGAATGGCCGTCGCCACAGGCTACCCAATAGTTCCCGTTTGCCAAAGCCAATGTCGTGAAAGGAGTCCCCTCCAGCTTGACAATCTTGACCAATTCGCCGGAAGGCGCAATCTCGCGCACTTCAGAAGTGGCAAACAACGGCATCAGGTAGTTGCCCTGCTCGTTCTTGTTGAGCTGACGGAATTGCGCATGCGGATCTTCGATACCTGTTTCATATTCGGTACGCGAAAGGATTTCCCCTTTCGGGCTAACCTCCATAATCACAGCTGGATGGCCAACCCAGCCCAGCAGGTAGTTTCCGTCGGGCAGCATGCGGGCCGTCTGCATCTCGCACGTATCCGGTGCAGCGATGTTCCAAAGTTCCTGATGATTCCGGTCGATCAACTTCGCACCACGTGCGTATGCAAACAGAATGTTCCCCTCCGGCGTAGCAACCGCCGAGTTACATTCCCATCCCTTTTCCAACGGGTGTTCCCACTCAATTTGCTTGCTCTCTTTGTCGATGATGACAATCTTGTTCCAGCCGGAACCGCCCAAGAGGAGTTTCTCGGATGTCTTCTGCCCGTTCCCACAGGAAACAGCTGTAGCCAATAACCATGCAGAACAGAGATAGGTCACAAACTTACGCATAGCCCTTTGTTTATTTAGACAGGTCGTTAAACATTTCGATTCCTTGTTCTGGCGTCAGCCCGTCGTGAACGACTGCGTGTACGGCCTGAATCATAGCTGTCGGATTTTCGCTCTGGAACACGTTGCGTCCCATGTCGACACCGGCCGCTCCGTCGTTGACTGCTTTGTAGCAAAGTTCGAGCGCTTCTTTTTCCGGCAACTTCTTACCGCCGGCAATCACGATGGGAACCGGACAAGCTGCGACCACCTTCTCAAAGCCCTCGCAATAGTAGGTCTTCACGATAGAAGCTCCGGTTTCGGCACACACGCGGGATGCCAACGCGAAATAACGGGCATCGCGTGCCATCTGTTTGCCTACAGCCGTCACACCCATCACGGGGATGCCATACCGATTCCCCATGTCGACTGCTTCCGTCAGGTTGGCAACCGTGATAGCCTCCTGCTCGCCGTCTCCGGCTGCAAACATCACTGCCATCGCAGAGGCGTTATAACGGATTGCATCTTCCACATCAATCAAGACGTTGCGGTTCAGTTCTGTCAAGATTGTCGTTCCGGCGTCCGAACGCAAGCAGACCGGTTTATTGACATTGGCGGGAATCGAGCTTTGCAAGATGCCGCGCGTACACATCAAGCAATCGGCATATTGCACAAGCGGAACGATATTCAGGTCGATACGCTCCAATCCCGACGTCGGCCCCATGATGAAACCGTGATCGAAAGCCAGCAATACCGCCTTGCCTGTCTTCGGGTTAAAAATACGGGAAAGGCGGTCTTTCATCCCCCAAGAGAGATTAGACGCTCCTTTCACATGAAAATCATTACATTGAGAAGCCTGTCCGATACCAAAGTTGGTCGCTTCTCTAAAACCATCCATATCCGGCATAGTCTTATTCCTTTCTTTTATTTATTAGACATTATACGCTTAAACAAGCATTCACTGATTCCTTCCGTTGCCGATGACAGACACCTTTTGTCAGGCCTTACGCCAACGCTTCAGCAAACGATTCGAACATACAGCTCCACGACGTCGCACCGCTGTCGGCAAACCCGACGGAACGTTCGCCATAATTACGCGCCCGCCCGAAGTTGGCTTTCATGTCGACCGTAGCTTTTGCACCCTCTACGGCAGCTTTCGCACCGGCCTCCATGATTTCCTTGATGTTGTCCGACGGACATGCCTCGATGGCTTCGACGGCCGGAATCAGGGCATCCATCATCGTCTTGTCGCCACGCTGCGCTTTGGTCTGTTTCTTTACATTCGCCAACCCTCCGGCAAACATCGCTTTCACGGCGGCTACGTCCAACTCCGTTCCGGCTACATGGTCGCTCATGCCCAAGAAGAAAGCACCCAGCAGAGTACTGGTCGACCCGCTCACCTCCAGCATGACGTTGAAGCCCATGTCGTTCAACATGGATTTGAACTCCGTCCCCTTCTGTGCCGTCGCAACAATGGCAGACATGGCAGTAACGATTGCCTGCCCGTGATCGCCGTCGCCAATGACAGCATCCAATTTAGAAAATTCGTCTTCGCGCTCTTTGATATGCTTCAAGGCGGTGTCGAGCATCGCCTTGAAGTCTTCGATTGTCAATTGTTCCATACTTGGTAGGATTGTTTTTTATTTACCGATTGTCGTCCAATAAGGCGTATCCGAACGTTTGTTCTTCAGATAATCGATGTGGTCGTCATCCAAGATAGCCATAATCATTTGGAAACCGGCCTGTTCCTGCACCGTCAGGATTTCTTGGATACGGCTTACGACGACTTGCAAACCACGTGCTTCCAACTCTTTGTAAGCCTTGCGGAAGATGATATTCAACTCCATGTGAGTTGTTGCGCCCACACCGTTGATAATCAGCATCATCTTGTCGCCAGCTTTCGGACGAAGCTGCTGGCAAAGCAAGTCGACCATCTCGGCTGCCGTATCATCGGCAGAAACAAGCGGCTTCTGGCCACCGCCACCTTCGCCATGCTGTCCCATACCGATTTCCATAATACCGGCAGGCAGGTCGGTAATGGTCGCACCATTCTGCGGATGCGTGCAAGAACGCATTGCCACAGCCAACGTTGCCACATGTTGGTTGTAGCGTTCTGCAATCTCAACCAGTTCGTCTAAAGACTTGCCTTCTTCAGAAGCAGCTCCCAATATTTTATACAAAGGCACGCAGCCGGCCAAACCGCGACGGTCGTTGATATCGGCATCGATACCCGCACTGATGTCGTCGTGAGTCAAAACCTGTTTTACCTTAATGCCGGCACGTTCTGCCAATTGGCAAGCCATGTTGGCACTCATCACGTCGCCCGAATGATTCAGCACAACCAGCAAAATACCTGCATCACGTTTCATCAGCTGCAAAGCCTGAAAAAGACGTTGTGCACCGGGAGCCGCAAATATATCGCCTACTACGGAACAGTCTAACATCCCTTCTCCAACGAAGCCGCTCAATGCGGGTTCATGACCTGAACCGCCTAAGGTTACGATTGCTACCTTGTCTTCGCTTTTCGGATTGGCACGAACAATAATATTTTCAGCAGCCAGTTTTACTTGTTCCGGATAAGCCAATGTAAGGCCTTCCAATAATTCGGGTGTTACTTGTTCCGGGTCATTAATGAATTTCATTTTAATTTCTGACATGGCATTCCCCTCCATCTTTTATTTGTTATTCGTTTTTTATTTAATCTCCATTATTTCGATTGATATTCCTTCTTCTTCGATGAAAGCAATCGTCAAATGTTCGTCACATACAGCCGGTCCAAAAATCACTTTTTTGCCCTTCAGTTCTTCTTCCAAAGAGGGAACCGTATAGGCAATATGTCCCTGTTTTTGTACCAACTCAGGAAGACAACTTCCCGGTTCAAACTTCAAAAATTCGATACGATTCGGACTTTTATTATAATCCGTCAACCATACGCTCAGGCCTTCATTGTAAACAGCCCCTTCTTTTTTCTCGGTCGTTACGATACCGACATGATTAAATGTTCTCATGACTTATTCTCTTTTATTGATTAATAGAATGTTCGTTTTCTTCTTGATAAACTTGTATCTCCCACTTCTCCTGCTTCCAAGAGCGATAAGAAAAGACAGCAATCAGCATGACCACCAGCAACGCGGCATAAAAGTAAACAAATATACCGCTCACATTGTCATTCTGCCCGTAAGAATGCATTCCGCTCAAAAAATAGTTGACACCGAAAAAGGTCATCAACACGGAAGAGAAAGCCAACACGGAAACCAAATTGAACAACCAGGCGCTATTCCAACGCTTTACTAAATGAAGATGTAAAGCGACAGCATAGATCACCATAGTAATCAAGGCCCAGGTCTCTTTCGGATCCCAGCCCCAATAACGCCCCCATGACTCATTCGCCCAAACGGCTCCTAGGAAAGTTCCAATCGTCATCAATACCAGCCCTATCCACAGTGACATCTCATTCACAATGGTCAGTTCCGTAATTCGTGCTTTCAACAAAACCACATTAGCTTTCCGCCCCGACAACATCATCACTAAGTTGGTCAAGCCTATCAGGCAGCTGATGCCAAAGAAGCCATAAGCAGCGACAATCACCGCGACGTGAAACATCAGCCAGGGAGATTGCAGAACCGGCACAAGAGGGTTAATCACCGGGTCCATCCAATTCAATCCGGAAACGAACAGGGTAATTCCCCCGAACAAGCTTGCCAGAGCAAAGGTAATCGTACTGCGACGGGCAAACAACAGCCCGGCCAACACCGTCGCCCAGCTGACATAGACCATGGTCTCGTATGAATTGCTCCACGGGGCATGTCCCCCGATATACCAGCGCATTCCCATACCGACTATGTGATATACGAAGACTGCAAGGATGCCGAGACTCAACAGTCCTATCGCTCCTTTCACCCGGACGGACTGCTTGAACAAACGGATAAAGGCAAACAGCAACAACAAGCCGCCAAGTATCAAATAACCGGTCTTGCACGTGCGAAAAACATCCAGCCTATTGTATTTCAACTCCATTTGCATCCGTTTTTCGCTGATATCCAAGCTTTTGTTTTTGGCTTGCTGGTAAGTGGAAATCATACCCGCCACCTCGTCAGCCTTATTCCAGTCGCCACTTTTCAATGCAGTCTGTACCTCTGCCAGATACCAGTCCATGATACGCGAAACAAACATGGAATCTTTTCCGCTAAAGACCGAAAGGTCATCACCCGGAGCATACCATTTATGGTTAGGGTCATCCTCTTTCGGAAACAGATTCAACATCTGAAGATTGACAAGTTGAAAGAAAATATTCAGTTGTTCGTCCAACTTCATCAAGTCTTTGTCAAAACGGGTCCGTTGAGCCGGCATTTTGTTGTACGCTTCTTCCAATTTGGTTTGCAACTTGTACCTGCCGGCATCGTCAAAGACTTCTATATAAGCACATTCTCCCTCTGTCAGTCCAAAAGCCTGTGCTACTTCTGCATTGGACAGCGAAATGAAAGGAACCCGCATCCACATATCCGGCATCGCCAGCAGACTCAACAAAAATTGGTCGGAATTTAGACGGCCGATTTTATCTGACTTATGCAGTTTGCGAAGAATTTCAGAAGAGAAGGTATTGACAGGCATCATCCGTCCATTACTTGCCTGAATCGGCAGTGCCCCAAAACGCGCGGCATGTTCGGTACTGACAGCGTATTGCTGAACGACATCGAGCATTGAATAAGGTTTGTCTTTCGCCTCCAGCTGATAAGCCGCGAACATGCACACAAGACACAAAACCGCTGTGTTCGCAGTTCGCCGCAACTCTCTCAAACGACGGCTTAGCCGCATAAAACGGGAATGCTTGCCCAACAGACTCCCGATTAATCCGATTATCAGAAACAGATAACCGGTATAGCTTATACACTGTCCGGCCACATCGTGGCTGACAAAAAGAACCGTCCCTTGTTCATCCATGTCATAAGAGGCTTGAAAGAAACGGTATCCTTTCACATTCAATACATTATTCATAAATATCCGTTCTTCGCGCGTTTGCCCGTCTACATGGACAATCACTTCGCTCTCATAAGAGGAAGGACTCGTCGAACCCGGATAACGGCTCAATGTGAATTTCTTCAACTCAATAGAAAAAGGCAATGTATGAAATGAGGTTTTTTCTGCAGTACGAACGGCTATCTGATTACCGGTCTCTCCTTCACGAAGATGCAAAATCCCCTCTTCTCCAAACAAAAACGTGGTCAAGGCACCCGCCAGAATAATAATAAGGGAAAAATGCGTCAGCACTAATCCCCATTTGCCCCGCTTAATCAAATGACGTTTACTTGTTGCCACGACAAAATTGACAACCAGTCCGAACTGAAGCAAAAAGAATAGGGGAGAATAGTAAATCAGGGTTTTGGCTACCTCCGTGCCGTGATACTTTTCAATGAAGGTAGCAGCGGCCAGGCATATGGCATAAATAAGTAACAAAACGATTGTTGTTACAAAGGAAGAGAAAAATCTTTCAAGATATACTTTCACCATATTTTTAAATTAGAGTCCACAGATGCGGCAAATATACATGAATTACATTCAACAAATATATATTTCCGCATCTGTACCACTCCTTTTCATTGATAGAACTTATTTATCCATCTTTCCACATCATCAATCTTCAATGATCATACGGAAGCCGACATTGAATACCCGTTGATACGG
>CAYXIX010000101.1:0-8778 GCA_964465405.1 uncultured Parabacteroides sp.
TTTTTGAGTGACGAAGTCAGGAGGTGATTAATATTTTTCAACCTTCAATTTTCAACCCAAATCGCTCATTAGAGGCTGATTATTTGTGGTTTTTATTATAATATACAGATAAACAGTGGTTTATAAATTTATTTTTCTAATGACCGCCATTAGAAAATTAGACTTGCAATATACTTGTTTTCAACATTTTACAAGCAAGACCACAGAAATAGGGTATTCTAACGACCGATTTGGGATAAACAACGGAAACAACTTGTCTACCCGGAATATTCAAACCATTCGGATTCGCAGTTGCTTTCATTGACTTCTTCAGCACAAGATATTTGTTAGAATCATGAAATTGAGCATACAGAACTTTGTTTGCCAACGTGTTATTGTTGTCTTCGTTAGAAGAGAACCAACTCCATTCTGTATTACAACCTTCAAGAATAGAGTTTTCACTTGTACCACCGCAGAGAATGCTGTCCCAATTGATGCAGGTTTCCTATAGGGAAAATCTGACTATCCGGAGGGTAAGTTCATTTTCTGCCGGGTAAAAAGAGAATGCCTTTGGTAACATTATATAATACGAGACCTCTGTAAAAGTCCATTTTGCAGAGGTCTCATAATAGGTATCTAATCGATTTATGCTAATTTTGCCGGCAGAAAAACAGCCAAGATGAGACGAAAACATCCGATAGAAGCCCTTATCGAGCAGGGAGAGCATCAACAACTCGATTTCAAGTTTGAAGTAAGCGACAGCAAGAAAATCGCCCGCACGCTTAGTGCTTTTGCCAATACCGACGGCGGCAGGCTGCTCATCGGGGTGAAGGATAACGGGCATATTTCGGGTATCCGGAGCGAAGAAGAATATTATATGATTGAAGCTGCTTCCAAACTGTACACCCGCCCGGAAGTGCCTTTCGAAGCAACACGTTGGGACATAAACGGCAAGACCGTGCTGGAAATCTATGTGGCTCCCTGTCCGGAGCGCCCCTATATGGCTCCCGACAAAGGCGACCGGTTCAAAGCCTACATCCGCGTGGCCGACGAAAATATCCTTGCCAACAAAGTGCTTGTGCTCGCTTGGCAAAAACGGCATCAGAGCAGTGGCACGTTATTAAAAATCTGCAAACCCGTCGAGCATCTTTTTTCTTATCTCGACACCCACCACTATATCACCATCCGCCAATTTTGCCGGGTCGGCAAAATCAATTATCACATTGCCACACATATCATCAGCGATTTACTGGCCTTGCAAGCACTCCAATATGTTGTCATCCACAAACATATCGCTTACCAGCGGACTCCCCTCTAAAAGAGTTATGGCAGCGGAATCACATAGATTTGCGCATTCTCAAACCGCAACACTTTCACCCGACTGCCTTTCTCGATAAAACCGGCTTCCGAAACACCGTCATACCATTCCGAGCCAATCCGCACCTTCCCCGACGGTCGCAAAACCGTTGCGGCGACCCCTTCTTGTCCAACCAACATCGACAAATCGGGCGACGAAACAGCCTCCTCCAAATCTGTCACCAAAGCGACTTTCCGGAAAAGTCCCCGATGACCGATTTTGTGAGAGAGCCAAATCATGGCGACAAAGCCAAGTACCAAACCCGCCAAAACAGTCAACACGGCCTCTCCCCATTGTTCACCGCTCACGTTTTGGAAATCGAAATCCGTATTGTCCAACAAAGCCATAACCAATCCACCCGTAACCAAGACAACCCCCGAGATACCCGCCACACCGAATCCCGGCAAGACAAAAATCTCGACAGCAATCAAAATCAAGCCAATTATAAACACCAATATCTCCCAGTTGGCCGCCAGGCCATCTATATACAACGGCGCGAAATAAAGAACCGCAGCCACCAACGCCGCCACAGAAGGGAAGCCCATTCCCGGCGCCTGCATCTCAAAATAGATTCCACCGATGATCAGCACAATCATAAGCGACTGGAAAACCGGATTGAGCAAGAACCCCTTCAAATCGTCCAACCAACCGGGAGTAAAACACTCATGTCTATAATCCGTATATCCCAGATAAGTGGTGATGACCTCTTCGGGCGTCTCGGCAATGCCGTCGCAATATCCCCATTTCATGGCTTCCTGCGCCGTAAAAGTCAATACTTTACCGGTATCAATCAGATGAGGGACAACCACCCGTTCATCCACCATCGCTTCGGCAATCAACGGGTCACGCATCCATTTATACAACGTATCGCCTTGCTGGACAATCGTATCCTGTCCATGTGCCTCTGCCGTAGCACGCATCATCGAGCGCATATACGATTGGTATTTGTCCGGCATGGCGCCTCCTGTCTGATTCACAACCGTCGCAGCCCCGATATTCGCCCCTTTCCGCATGTAAATTCCCCGACATGCAATCGAAATCAAAGCACCGGCCGATGCCGCGTTGTTATCAATAAAGACGTACACCGGTATCGGACTGTAAAGAATGGCCGTCCGCATCGAATCTGCCACATCGACCTGCCCGCCATATGTATTCAGATGAATCAAAACAGCGTCCGCATCCAGAGACCTCGCCTCAGCCAGTCCCTTGCTCAAATAGATTTGAGTTGTATTGTTAATTTCCCTCTGAATGTCTATTTCATATACCAACGGAAGCGAATCGGCTGCTGCAGTGCTTGCTGCGGCAATCATTCCCCACACAAACAGTCCAAAAACTCTTACAAACTTTCCCATATTACTGCTTATTTCGTTCTCTTTTCTATTTAGTTACGACTTTTATTATTAATAATCATCAATCTTCCTTGAGATCCGAATAATAATCGTATATTTGTCAACTCCTCCGATTTCGGATGATAATACCCGCTGGGGTATTCAACCCTATAAAAACAGAATATTATGAACGCGTTGCAATTTCAGAAAAATTTATTGAGCATGCAAGAAAACATGATGAATTTTGCCTTAATGCTCACAACCAACCGGGATGACGCCCAAGATTTGATGCAGGATACAACGCTGAAAGTTTTAGACAATCAAGAAAAGTTTGTAGACCATATAAATTTCAAAGGATGGGTTTTGACCGTCATGCGTAACATCTTCATCAATAATTACCACCGGATTGTCCGCTCACAGAACCTGATCGACACGGGAGCAGATGTCTACAACCTCGACATTCCGGTAGACTCCAGCATCTACTCGCCGGAAAGCGCCTACCAACTCAAAGAAATCCAAAAGGCTATCAACAGCCTGAACAACGACATCAAAATCCCATTCGTCTTGTTCCTCGACGGATACAAATACAACGAGATTGCGAAAAAAATGGACACACCGCTCGGGACGGTCAAAAGCCGCATCTTTATTGCCCGACGGCAATTACAAGTACTTTTAAAAGATTTCCGCCACTGTTAGGCGATACCCCAAAGAGCAAGAATAAACGGGTGTGTCATGAGATGCTCCCGTTTTATTTTATACTTTTGGCGCAAAATTCAAATCAGACAATGAGAAGTTTTGCAAGTGACAACAACTCAGGCGTCCATCCCTTGATTATGGATGCCATCGCAAAAGCCAACGACAACCATGCCATTGGTTATGGCGACGACACGTGGACAGCCGCCGCCACTACACGGATAAAAGAAATCTTCGGCGAAAACGCCTCCCCTTTTTTCGTCTTTAACGGGACGGGAGCTAATTCCGTAGCTTTGCAGGCCGTAACCCGACCGTTCAACAGCATCCTTTGTGCAGAAACAGCCCACGTTTATGTAGACGAATGCGGAGCGCCGGGACGAATGACAGGCTGCGCACTCGTCCCCATAGCCACCCCAGACGGCAAGCTGACGCCGGAATTGCTCAAACCGCATCTGAACAATTTCGGTTTTTGCCACCATTCCCAGCCCAAAGCCGTGTATATCTCGCAAGCATCCGAGCTCGGAACCGTCTATACGCTCGACGAAGTGCGTGCCTTAGCCGACTTTCTACACGCCTACGGCATGTATCTGCACATGGACGGCGCCCGTCTGGCCAACGCCTGCGCCTATCTGAGATGTACGATGAAGGCCGTCACGGTGGATGCCGGTGTCGATATACTAAGTCTGGGCGGAACCAAAAACGGAATGATGATGGGCGAAGCCGTCATCTCCTTCCGTCCGGAAATCAGTGAGAACCTACCCTACTACAGAAAGCAGTCAGCCCAGCTTGCTTCCAAGCTGCGCTATCTTTCTTGCCAGTTCATCCCCTATTTCACGAACGACCTCTGGCTCGAAAACGCGCAAAAAGCCAACGATAGTGCCCACCGTTTGGCCGAAGCGATGCAACAATACCCACAAATCCGCTTCACCCAGAAGGTCGAATCCAACCAACTCTTCTTCACCCTTCCGGGAAAGCCCCTGAAGAGGTTGCAAGAGAAGCAATTCTTCTATATGTGGAACGAGGAAACAAACGAAGCTCGCTTCGTAACATCGTGGGACACAACGGAAGAAGACATCACATCCATGTTGCAGACATTGGATGAAATCTTCCGCTAACCCCATCCCAAATGGCTCGGCAGCCATTTTTTTTCGGTCGGCAGGTAAATTGAACTACCTGCCGGCCCGTTTTTTTCACCTCCCCATAAGGTTATCTCATTCCCTTTGCCTACCTTTGCATCTCCATTACAAACACTAATAGTTATTAGGCTGTATGAAAACACTGGAAAGATTAGTAGCAGAAAGATTATTGAAAATCAAAGCAGTCAAACTGCAACCGGCCAATCCTTTCACATGGGCATCCGGCTGGAAATCTCCGATATACAACGACAATCGAAAGACGTTGTCTTATCCTGAAATCAGAAGTTTCATCAAGTTGGAATTGGCTCGTACCATCATCGAAAAATATGAAACCGCTGATGCAATCGCGGGTGTTGCGACGGGAGCCATCGCTCAAGGTGCTCTGGTGGCAGATTTGCTTGGACTACCTTTCGTTTATATCCGTTCCACCCCTAAAGATCACGGATTGGAGAACCTGATCGAAGGCGAACTGAAACCCGGCTCGAAAGTGGTCATTGTGGAGGATTTGGTATCTACCGGTGGAAGCAGCCTAAAAGCAGTACAGGCCGTACGGAACTTCGGGTGTGACGTCGTCGGGATGGTAGCTATCTTTACGTATGGTTTCCCTGTCGCCATTGAAGCGTTCAAGGAGGCAAAAGTGACATTGACGACACTCAGTAACTATGACGCCGTGTTGGAAGAGGCTTTGCGCACGGATTACATCGACGAATTGGAAATCGCCGTGCTCCAAGAATGGCGCAAAGACCCGGCAAACTGGAATCAGGGAATAAAATAAACGGAAATGGAAGAATTTGTTAGTGAAATAAAGGCGATCCCCTATAATGAGGATCGCATCTTCACCATGTTGTCTGACCTGTCAAATCTGGAGAAGGTTCGCGACCGAATTCCGGAAGACAAAATTCAAGGGTTCGAGTTCGACAGGGATTCGTGCAGTTTCAGTGTGGCACCGGTCGGCAAAATCACCTTTCAGATTGTCAACCGCGAACCGAACAAGACGATTAAGTTTGCGACGACCAACTCGCCCGTGCCGCTGTTTCTTTGGATTCAGCTGAAACAGGTGGAAGCGAACGATACGCGCATGAAACTGACGGTGCGCGCTGAGCTGAATCCGCTCATCAAGCCAATGGTCGCCAAACCTTTGCAAGACGCGGTAGACAAAATATCAACCGTATTGGCTTCTTTGCCTTACTAACCATAATTGTTCAGACAATGGCTCAAAAACTTTGGGAAAAAAACATACAGGTAGACCAAGAGGTAGACACATTCACGGTAGGCAAAGACCGGGAAATGGATCTCTATCTGGCCAAATATGACGTGTTGGGCTCGATGGCTCACATCACGATGCTGGAAAGCATCGGATTACTCACAAAAGAGGAGTTGGCAGTCTTGCTGCACGAGCTGAAAGCCATCTACAAGGTGGCAGATAGCGGACATTTCGTCATCGAAGAGGGCGTCGAAGATGTCCACTCGCAGGTAGAACTCATGCTTACCCGCCGGTTGGGAGATACGGGGAAAAAGATACACAGCGGACGTTCGCGCAACGACCAAGTGCTGCTGGACGTAAAACTCTTCACACGGGCTAAAATCCAAGAAATTGTCGGGGCCGTTTCTGAGCTATTCAACGTGTTGGTGGCCCAAAGCAATCGCTACAAGGATGTGTTATTGCCCGGATACACGCATCTGCAAATAGCCATGCCTTCGTCTTTCGGACTGTGGTTCGGAGCTTACGCAGAAAGTCTGGCAGACGATTTGCAATTGCTGTTGGCTGCCTATAAAGTCTGCAACCGGAACCCTTTAGGGTCTGCAGCGGGATACGGCTCGTCGTTCCCGCTCAAACGGCATATGACAACCGACCTGTTGGGATTCGACTCGCTGGATTACAACGTGGTCTACGCCCAAATGGGGCGCGGGAAAATGGAACGCACGGTCGCATTTGCTTTAGCCGGTATCGCAGCCACACTTTCCAAGTTGGCGTTCGATGCGTGCCTGTTCAACAGCCAGAACTTCGGCTTCATCAAGTTGCCGGACCAGTTTACAACAGGTTCCAGCATCATGCCGCATAAGAAGAATCCGGATGTGTTCGAACTGACGCGGGCAAAATGCAACAAGCTGCAAGGCTTGCCGCAGGGAATCATATTGATTTGCAACAACTTGCCTTCGGGTTACTTCAGGGATTTGCAGATTATCAAGGAATTGTTCCTGCCGGCTTTCGACGAGCTGAACGATTGCCTGTGCATGGCTACACACATGATGCGAGAGGTCAAAGTAAACGAACATATTTTGGACGACGACAAATATGCACTCATTTTCAGCGTAGAGGAGGTGAACCGGCTCGTGTTGCAAGGCGTCCCGTTCCGGGATGCGTACAAACAGGTGGGGCTCGATATCGAGGCTGGGAAATTCATATCCGTTAAAGAGGTTCATCATACGCACGAAGGTAGTATCGGCAATCTATGCAATGAGCAAATTTCTGCTTTGATGCAAAATATCATCCAAGACTTTGCGTTTAACAAAGTAAACGAGGCCGAAAAAAGGCTGTTAGCTGAATGATTAAATGAAACGTTTTCTGTTCTGTTTGCTTGTTTTGGGAATCTGTTCCTGTTCCAAATTGGAGGAATCGGATATCCCGTATGCACTTGTCTATATCAATCTCGATTTGCGCTTCCAAGATCGCGACTTGGTGGGATTATACAATCATAAATCCATCACAAGCCCGCGCACAGCGAACGAACGTACCGGTTATGCGGGCGTATTGGTGGTCTGCGGAATTGATGTGACAACGGGTGGTACGACCTACTACGCATACGATCTCTGCTGCCCACACGAATGTAACCGGAATATCCGGATAGAAGCAGACAATGCCGGCAAGGCGACTTGTCCGGAATGCGGGACAGAATTTGATATCGGTTACGGTACCGGAGCGCCTACACAGGGCGTTTCCCAATATCCGCTTCGAAGGTATCAGGCCATCTCCACATCGGTGGACGGACAAGAATGGGTCATCCGGAATATGAATTAAAAAAGGGGTGCTCCAGCCCTATCCTGTGAAAAAGAGCAGCAAAGAGTTTGTCGATACCGAAAGAATGCTTACCTTTGCACCGCAAAAAAATAGTAATAAACAATACAAATTAATTTTTTATGAACAATTACGAAACCGTTTTCATTTTGACTCCCGTTTTGTCTGATGCTCAGATGAAGGAAGCGGTAGACAAATTCACAGACCTACTGAAAGCAGAAGGTGCAGAAATCGTGAACGAAGAAAATTGGGGTTTGCGCAAATTAGCTTATCCGATTGAAAAGAAAACAACAGGCTTCTATCAGTTGATCGAGTTTAAGGCAAAACCGGAGACAATCGCAACATTGGAAGTAAACTTCCGCCGCGACGAACGTGTGATCCGCTTCCTGACTTTCCGCCAGGACAAGTATGCAGCAGAATATGCAGTAAAGAGAAGAAGTTTGAAATCATCTAAAGAAACAGCAAAGGAGAATTAATTATGGCAACAACTCAATCAGAAATCAGATATTTGACGCCTCCAACGGTAGACGTCAAGAAAAAGAAATATTGCCGTTTCAAGAAAAATGGCATCAAGTATATCGATTATAAAGACCCTGAATTCTTGAAGAAATTCTTGAACGAGCAGGGTAAAATCCTTCCACGCCGTATAACCGGAACATCACTGAAATTCCAACGTCGCGTAGCGCAGGCAGTAAAAAGAGCGCGCCATTTGGCTTTACTTCCTTACGTAACCGATTTAATGAAATAAAATAAGAGAGGAAACAGAATATGCAAGTTATTTTGAAAGAAGATGTAATCAATTTAGGTTACAAAGACGATATCGTAACGGTGAAAGACGGTTACGGACGTAACTTTCTAATCCCCCAAGGTAAAGCCGTTATTGCATCTGAATCGGCAAAGAAAGTATTGGCTGAAAATTTGAAACAACGTGCCCACAAATTGGCAAAAATCAAAGAAGATGCAGTGGCATTGGCTGCTAAATTGGAAGGCGTTTCGTTGACAATCGGAGCCAAGACAAGTTCTACGGGTACAATCTTTGGTTCTGTAACCAATATCCAGGTGGCAGATGCCTTAGCAAAAGCCGGATTTGAAATTGATCGCAAAATCATCTATATTAAGGATACGGTTAAAGAAGTGGGTAACTATAAGGCAACGTTGACACTCCATAAAGAGGTTTCTGTAGAAATTCCATTTGAAGTAGTTTCTGAAGACACTGTCCAAAATTTTGTGTAAATGTAAACAGGATTCAGTTGTAAGTTTTCTTATATC
>CAYXIX010000102.1:0-8430 GCA_964465405.1 uncultured Parabacteroides sp.
CAGCATCGGCTTCCATCCACCATCTCAACGGTACGATTTGTGCCAATCCTCGTCCGCCTAACGAATCAGCTAAAACAAAACCGTCAATGTTCCAATATTTCGGGACCCATGAACGTTTGGTCCAGTCGTCATAGACGCCTCCACCACCGGTCGTGTTGTATTCGAATTGCATCACCCAAATGCTTTCCATGTTACCCGAAGTCCGGTTTTGGTTGTATTCCTTAAACATATCGGAGAACGGGTCGCCCGGTTCACTGGATACGTTGCCGAAACGATTCGACATCAGTTGGAAGTAACCGCAGTCAATAACCTCTTGGGCGGCGTCGGCAGCCGCTTGGTAGTTACCTGCCATCAGGTAGACTTCCGAAAGCAGGTGAATGGCAGCCCATTTGGTCAGTTTACCGGTTTCTACGGCATCCGGGCTTTCCGGCAGATATTCAATAGCGAACGTCAGGTCGTCGATCATGTATTGCAAAACCTCTTCCTTCGGTGTTCGGGTAAAGTCGATTCGGAAACTCTCTTCGATTTTATCGACGTAGGGCACGTCGCCATACAGATACACCAAGTAACGGTATGCGTAGGCTCGGAAGAAACGGGCGGTGGCTTGATAGAACGCCTTGTCTGTTTCTGTGTCCCAATCGACATCTCCTTCAGAATATTGCAGAAGCAAATTGGCATTGGCAATCAATCCGTAAGCCCAGTTCCAATAAGACTCGACGTACGTGGATGAGGCCGTATAGGAGAGGTTTTCGAACGGCAGCAACGAGCCGTCCTTGTGGGCGGCGAAAACAAGGTCAGTCGCCACTTGAAGCGATTCGTACGGGCAAGCTTGACCATGGGTGAAAGCTGCGTCGTCTTCGCTGTTCCACGTACTGAATTCCGCACGCGCCCATGAATACAATCCGACAGCACCGATTTCAAATCCATACGTACTGGTATAGGTATTATCCGGAGCCAATTCGCTTTTCAAGTTTTCATCCAAAAAGCCGGAGCATCCGTTTAGCGATATGGCTAAAACGGTTGCCAATATTGATGTTGTTATTCTTTTCATATTTCTTTTCGTTGTTATCAATTAGAATGTTACGTTTAAACCCAGCATATAAGAACGTGCCAATGGATAACTGATTGCCATATTATCGGCCTCGATGTTTAATGCATTCTTGACATTACTGATGGTGTAAAGGTTGTTGACACTGATATTCGCGTTCAAACCGGCAATTCCGATCTTGTTCAAGATGCTTTCCGGAAAGTTGTAACCCAACGTGATATTCTTGATGGTCACATAGTTGACCTTTTTGTAGAATTCATGTTTGTCATACGGGTTGTAAGCCGGTGAAACCACATCGGCATCCGGGTTTTCCGGTGTCCAGTAGTTCATATCGCTCAGATAGTTGTAGCCCCACATCCAGCGTTCCGGATTGTAGTCGTTAAGCTGCTTCATCTGGCCGAATACGCCGTTCAGCAAGAAGGAAAGATAGAAATTTTTGTAGTCGAACCGGTTGCTCATCGACATGGTAAAACTCGGAAGTTTAGAACCTAACACATATTTGTCGTTGGATGTGATGACGCCGTCACCATCTTTGTCTTCAAGCTTGGCGTATCCGGGTTGTGCGCCGGCTTGGATTTCCCTGCCGTCAGCTGTGTAATATTCATCATCTTCCTGCCAGATACCCACTACATTGTAGTCATAAATAACCTGAATGGGCTCGCCGATAAACCATTCGTTGGTGATATCGTCAGTCCCGTCACCGCGTAATTCCACGATTTCGTCCCGGTTGAGTGCGAAATTGACAGATGTGTTCCATGAGAATTCCGGATTCTGGATATTGATGGAGTTCAAAACAATTTCCACACCTTTGTTGCGGGTTTGGCCTACGTTATCCATGATGGAGCGATACCCGTTCATATAAGGGACTGTACGACTCATCAACAAATCTTTCGTGTTGACCACGTAAGCATCCAAACTACCGGACAGACGGCCGTTGAAGAAGCTGAAGTCGAAACCGGTGTTGAACGTATAAGAGGTTTCCCATTTCAAGTTGGGGTTGCCCACTCCGCTACTGCTTAAATAAGACCCATTGACTGTTGTCCCGTTGTCTCCCCAAATATAGTGGGTCAATCCTAAACGGTTCAATGTGCGGTAAGCACTGATTGCTTGATTCCCGTTCGCACCGTAAGAGAGACGGATTTTCAGCATATCCAGATAATCGGTTGCTTTTTCCATGAAATCTTCTTGCGAGATGTTCCATGCAACGGCCGCCGACGGGAAGAAAGCGTATTTGTTGTTCTCACCGAATGCAGAATATCCGTCCGAACGTCCGGTCAATGTCAGCAAATATTTGTTGGCATATGAGTAGTTGATACGCAACATATAAGAAAGCATGGCGGTTTCTGTCAGCGATGATGTGATTAATTTGTTATTTTCCGCTGCTGCGATGTTGTGATATTCCAAATCGTCGTTGACGAAGCTTTCACCGGATTCTTCCGATTCTTTCTCGTTGGTCTCCTGTACACTGAACAGAGCGGTCACACCGAGTTTGTGTTTCCCGAATGTCCGATCGTATGTCAACAGATTTTCCCATGTGTAGTCGTAATAGTTCAGATTCCGGATGGAAGCGGAACCGTTTACGGCTTGTCCCGTCCGGGTATCTCTTCCGTAATAAGTCCCCTCCATCTCATTCCGGTAGTTATAACCGAAGTTGGTACGGAATTTCAACCCATCCAACGGGAGTTTGATTTCTGCATAAGTCGAGATAAATACGTTCCGGTTGATACGGTCGTGCGTGGCATTGACATCGGCCATTGGATTATAGTACAGAGTCTGGTCCATCGGATACATGACGTAGTCGCCGTTCTCATCCTTATATTGTCCGTACGGACTCAATTTAATAGCTGCTTCAAGGTAAGGCTCTTCACCGCCGAAATCTTTCTGGATGGCTTGCGTGCTCATACCGACAGTCAACCATTCGTTCAGCACCTGATTGATGCTCAAAGAGATGTTGGTTCGTTTCATTCCTGTGTTTTCAACGATACCGTCTTCACGCAGATGCGAAATAGCTGCCATATAGGTGGTCGCGTCAGTCCCTCCTGAAATGCTTATCTGATGGCTGGTGGTCAAAGCATTGCGGAATATGATGTCTTGCCAATCTGTCTCGATACCATTCTGGTAGTTGGTACGTTCGGTCGGGTTTAGGATATTCATCGGGTCCAATTCATCTCCACTAAGACCATACTGTAAACGTTGGTAATCCTGTTGATAGCGGACATATTCGTCTCCTTTCATGACGTTCAACCTGCGTTCCGGTTGGCGCATTCCGACCTGTCCTTTATACATAACGGTAGGGGCACCTTTCTTCCCTTTCTTCGTCTGAATCAAGATGACACCGTTGGCACCGCGTGAACCGTAGATAGCAGCAGAAGATGCATCTTTCAAAACAGACATACTTTCGATAATGTTCGGGTCGATATCGCCCAGCGAACCGCTGTAAGGAATACCGTCCAAGACAATCAACGGCGCATTGTCTGCCGTCAAAGAGTTTTCCCCACGAATGAGAAGTGTCTGGTCTTCACCTGGTGCTGCATCTCCTGTCGTTATGTTCAAACCCGGAATTTGTCCGGCCAGACGGTCCATTAAGTTATTGGTCGTAACCATCTGGATTTTCTCTTCGTTGACAGCGATGATACCACCTGTCAAGTCAGACTTGCGTTGCGAACCGTAACCGACTACTACGACATCTTCCAGTCCGATGGCATTGTCTTTCATGACAATATTGAGTGTTTCGGCTTTTGTGATTTTGATTTCCTGCGTAACACAACCGATGTAGGAAATCACCAATGTTGAATTGACAGGAACCTCTAAAGAGAACCTTCCGTCAATATCTGTGACCGTACCGACCGTTGTTCCTTTAACCAGAACGTTGGCCCCGATGATAGGGAACTTGTCTGCTTCGGCGATGACAGTTCCTGTTACATTGACATCCTGCGCGTACATTTGTACGGAAATGAATGTCATCAGAAAGCATAATAAAGAAAGAAACCGTTTCTTTCCACTGATTGTTTTTTCGGGAGGCATATTCCCGATTTGCTGTCTTTCCATGCCTTTCATTTGATAAATGTGTTAAACAATTAATAGTTAAATTCTCATGCATTTTGTTTCATGTGTCAAAAGAATGAAAGATGTAGGGGAAAGACGAGCATTTTTATCCCAAAAAGGAATACAAATATACCAGCGTGTTAAAAAACAGTTATGTTGATGAATTTTGAGAGTTAGATTTCCGTTCCCGGTTTTCCGATTCCTGATATTCTGTCGGCGACATCCCGTAGACACCTTTAAAGCTGCGGGCGAAATAAGAACGGCTGCTGAAACCAACCTGTTGTGCGATTTCGGAGATATTCAGATTCGATTCCTTGAGCAGTTTGGCAGCAACCTCCAAGCGGATGTTTTTAATCAAGTCAATAGGCGAAAGTCCTGTCACCGCTTTTACTTTCCGATAGAAATTCGTGCGGCTCATGCCTAAGGCTTCATAAATGATAGGAACGTCGAAATCCGGGTTAGACAGATTCTCCTTTACAATATGGATGTATTGCTTGAGAAAATCGTCGTTACCGGCAGATTCGTTTATGCCAAATTGTTGGAGTGAAAGTGTGTCACTATAGATGGTTTTCATTTTTGTGCGTAAGTTGAGGATGTTCCGGACACGCGCCTTCAGTAAAGAAGCCTGGAAAGGCTTCACGATGTAATCGTCTGCTCCGGCTTCCAATCCCTCTTCGATTTGAGATACCATAGATTTGGCCGTAAGCAATACAATGGGAATATGGCAGTAATTGGAATCTCTTTTGAGATGCCTGCACAGTTCCAATCCGTTCATTTCCGGCATCATGATATCGCAGATAACGATATCCGGATGGCTTTTTTCGATGCTTACCAACGCATCTTTGCCGTTACCCGCTTTTTTTACATTATAATCACGGTAGAGTTGTTGTTCCAAATAGGCAAGCATTTCATCATTATCATCGACCAGCAGGATGGTTTGTCTCTCTTTGTTTTCGGTCTCTTCGACTAAGCGGTTGGCCATTTGATTGGTTTCTGTCGTTTGAGAAATAACGGGTGTTCGGGCGACGGATGGAGTCTGTTTTTCTGTATCGGGCAACAGGAACATGAAATGAGTACCTGTCTCTTTGGAACTTTCGGTCCAGATACAACCGTTATGTTGCTGGATAATAGAACGGGTGAGGTTTAACCCAATGCCGGTGCCGGATGTTTGCTGGTGAATGTCTTCTTGCGACCGGTAGAAAGGTTCGAAGATTTTTTCTGTCTCTTGTGTGTCGATTCCTTTTCCGTCATCGATGATTTCGACAAGTACATAACGGTTTTCCGTCAACCGGATGTGATATTGTGCCGGGAAATGGGGGAGTTGCACGCATTTCTCTTGTGGTATCGAGCAGGCACGCATACTCACATGTCCTTCCGGCGGCGTAAATTTGAATGCGTTGGACAACAGGTTGAAGAAGACCTTTTCCATCTCTGTTTCATCCCAACAGACTTGATAGGAGTCCGGTAAACGATTGTCTAATGAAAACGCGATATTTCGGTTATGGGCAACACTTTCGAATGAATGGTACATCTCTTGGATAAATGTCGAGAAATCAAAGCGGCTCTTTTTCAAAATGCTTTTGCCGGCCTCATATTTTTGTATGTCCATCAGGTTGTTGACCAGTAGAAGCATTCGCTCCGTATTCTTTTTGATTAATTGAAGCGTGCTTTTGACCTCTTGTGAGAACGAGACATGTTGCATGAGGTCGGTCAGCGGGTTGATAATCAGGGTCAGCGGCGTTCGCAGTTCGTGTGAAAAGTTGGTGAACATCCGCATCCGTTCTTCATGCAATTCGTTGATTTTGTCTTGCTCCATCTGCTTGAAGCGCATTTCCCTTTCCCGCTCTTGTTTGTTTTGTTGATATCGGATGAGTCGGATGATCAGGAATAAAAACAGACCTATGTATATCAGGTACGCCCACCATGTGCGGTAGAAGGGCGGTTGGATGACAATGTGCAAGGTCGCTTCTTCCGGGTTCCATACTTCATCGTTGTTGGAAGCTTTGATTCGGAAGGTATAAGAACCGGGAGCCAAATTGCTGTAGTTGGCCTCCCGGCTGCTCCCGACGGAATGCCAAGTCGGGTCGGCTCCCTCCAGTTTGTAAGTATATTGGTTCATTTCGGGATGGATGAAATTCAACGCCGTGTATTTGAATGTGATGTTGTTCTGGTGGGCCGGTAGTGTCAGTGTACGGTCTTGCATGTGCCCGATGATTTCCTTTTCGTTGTTCAAAATCACAGAGGTGAGATGAACCGGAGGGATATTCGGATTGATAACCATTTTATCGGGATTGAAATGCAAAATCCCTTTGTCGCCCGGAAAGTAGAGCGTCCCGTCGGAAGCAATGCAGTTTCCGGCATAGAATGTAAATTCTTGGGGCGGAATGTCGCTTATGTTTATTCCCTCGAAAGTGTCGGTTGTCCGGTTCCATTTGTACAACGATTTCCCCACTGTCGCCCAAATGGTTTGCTTGTTATCGATGCTCAGCGATTGGATTTGGCTTCCGGGCAGTCCGTCCTCTTTTTGGTAGTGTTTGACCAATTGAAAGTCTGCACTTAACCTGTATAGCCCGTTTTTGGTGGTCGAAATCCAGAAAAAGCCTTTCGAATCTTGCAGGATAGCCGTGATTGAGCCGATTTTGTCTGATTGTGAAAGGGTATTTAATTGATTCGTCAAATTCCGGACAGTCTGTTTCTTCATGTCATACAGATAAAGGCTGTCTCTTAACGAACCCAATAAGAAAAGGTCCGGTTCCACTTCGTGAATTACAGTTATATGGAGGAAAGGACGTTGTTTACCGTTTGCAGCGAATGTATGGATTTGCCTGTCACGGTCTATCAGGACGAGCCCTGCATCGCTGTTGGTCGGAATCCATAGCCGTTGCCGGCTGTCTATATATAAGGAATAGATGTCGTTGTATTTGTAATCATACAGGATTTTATACTGCTTGGTGGGAATCGAAAAGACATAGACCGAACCAAAGTGTGTGGAGCAAAAGATGGAATCCCCTTTGATGAGGATCGATTTGATGATGTTGGCTTCATAGTTCCCCTCCCGGATGGGTTTGATGGGATACAAGTGTTGTTCTCCGGTACGCGGGTTATATCTGAATAGGCCGGAACCTTCTGTGGCAAACCACATATTTCCGTAGCGGTCTTCTTGTCCCTTGCCAAAGATGCCGGCGAACTTGTCGGTTGTGAGGTAAGAAAATGGTTTATGAAACGGGCTGTGGTAATTGATTCCGGCCGAGTAGGTACCGACCCAAAGCGTCTGGTCTTTATCGAGTAGAAGGCTGTGGATGGAAAAGTGGCTCAATCCTCCTTGACCGGAAATGTCAATGTTGGCAGAATGGATGCTCCGGTTTTGGGTGTTCAGAATGTTTAGCCCTCTGAAAGTCCCTATCAGTATGGAATCCGGGTTGTAGTAAGCCATGACCCGTACGGTATTGTTGCTCAGTCCTGAATTCTCTGTGTTTAGACAGGTGAAGGTCTCTTTTCCCGTGTCGAAAAAGCAGATGCCGCTGTTTTCGAAACCAATCCACAGGTTGCCGTCGTCGGCAGGTAGCAGAGCGGTTATTTCGTCTGCCGGCAGGTCGCATCCGAGTGAACTTTGTGCGGAGAGATGCTGTTTCAATTTCCAGTCGGATGTAAAGATATAGAGACCGGAATTTTGCGTACCGAGATAAATATCTCCTTGCTGGCTTTGTACGATGGATAAAATTTGAGAACCGATTTCTGTTTCCAGCCGGACGGGGCTTGCTGTTTGGTCTTTGTTGCATTGAAGAATGCGGTTGGCAACAACCGCGTAGACGTTGCCGTCCGCGTGCCGGAACATCTGGTAGATGGTGTTGGTCGGGTATTCCGGGTGGATGGTTCGCGGATAGAAGCGAGTGAGCTTTTGGGTCTGATAGTCGATGCAGTTCACTCCGTTGGAGGTGCCAATCCAGATATTCAGGCGGCTGTCTTCTGCGAAACAGTGGATATGGTTGTCACTCAGCGTGGTCGTATCGTTTACCTCGTTTTGATAGATTTTGAATTCATATCCGTCGAACCGATTGGCTCCGTTGCGGGTTCCGAACCAAAGATAACCGTCTGAATCTTGAAAAATATCCAACACTGAAACCTGCGAAAGTCCGTTTTCGACTCCCAAATGGGAGAAAAAGAAATTTTTACTATATGCATCCTTAGCATATAGTAAAAGGATGAAGATAAAGAAAATCGTTATTAGACGCCGTATAATCATGGGGCGGATAATTGAATATCGTGTGTAAAGATATGAAATGTTTTTGAATAATGGAATATCCTTCGGAAGGTAAATGGATTTCTCCGGCAGGAAA
>CAYXIX010000103.1:0-8391 GCA_964465405.1 uncultured Parabacteroides sp.
AAAATTGTAGACAGCAAGAAAATCGAGGCCGTCAATATGGTGGACAAGATGTTTGAAAAGCTGGAATCCGACCAAGAATGATTCTATACGATAGACTTTATCCATTATAGAAATAGAGTCAGTCGGGTGATTACGTTGGTTTTTTAAGCATGAAAACGTACTTTATCCTGAATTTTATCGCAGATAAAGTACGTTTTCATACAACATTATTTTGCCGAAAGCAAAAGATTAAGTAATTTTGCAAACAAAAATCATTTATGAATGAACCCTTTATAGCAAGAGAACGGGAATGTGCCGAGCTACAGCGATGTTTGGATTCAGGACGCTCGGAACTGGTAATAGTTTATGGGCGCCGCCGCGTAGGAAAAACTTTTCTTATAGAACGTTTTTTCAATGACAAATACGACTTCAAATTTGTAGGAGCACGGAATCTTTCGACCAGGGCGCAGTTGGCTAATTTTGCAAGGACTCTCAAAAAGTACGGAGCGCAGGATATTAAAACATTTTCCAACTGGTCAGATGCGTTCTATGCGCTTGTGAATTATCTGGAAACCCTTCCCGGAGACAAAAAGAAAGTTGTGTTCTTTGATGAAATGCCTTGGGTTGACAGTCTCAGATCTGATTTTGTCAGTGCCCTTGAGTATTTTTGGAACAGTTGGGCTGTAAGCCAGCGCAATATCCTGTTCGTGGCAACAGGTTCAGCCACATCATGGATGGTGGATAAGCTTGTAGCTAACAAGGGAGGTCTGCATGGACGAATAACATCACGCATCCATGTCATGCCGTTTACTTTGTGTGAGGTGGAAAAATATATGACGGGCATCGGCTCGAACTGGGATAGGATGCAGTTGCTGCAATCTTACATGCTGCTTGGCGGCATACCGTTTTATTATAGCCTTGTAAAACCCGATGACAGTCTTGCGCAAAACATTGACCGCCTTTTTTTCTCAGAGGACGGCATTTTGAGACTGGAGTTTGACGAACTGTACCATGCGTTATTCTCTAATGCGGACTTGTATATCGAAGTGGTCAAGTTGCTTTGCGAACATAAGTCCGGACTCACCCATAAGGAAATATCAAAAGCCATTAAATTTGAAGGCGGCAAGCTGACACGTGTGCTTCAGAATCTGGAGCGGTGTGATTTCATTGAAAAATGGGCGCAGTACGGAAACAAGAAGCGGGAGACCCGATACCGTATGGTCGATTTTTACACGATGTTCTATTATAAGTTCATTGAGCCCAACAGTTTCAAAGATGACCACTGGTGGAGTAATAACATCGACTCCCGCAGTATTTCCTCATGGATGGGAAATGCTTTTGAACAAGTATGCATGACACATCACCGGCAGATAAAGGAAAAACTGCACATAGACACTATGGCCACATCCGTTTATACTTGGAAAAAAACATCTGATGAAGAATTGCCCGGTGCGCAAATCGACATGATAATAGAGCGTGCAGACCGAATCATTCATTTATGTGAAATGAAATTCAGCGAGAACAAGTATGCGATAACGAAAGATTATGAGATGAAACTCCGTGAAAGAGCCGGTATCTTCAATATGGCCTCCGGAAATAAAAAGGCGTTGGTGCATACATTTATAACGACTTACGGAGTGGTTGACGGCAAACACAAGAGCATTGTCCACAGCGAGGTGACGATGGATGACCTTTTTAACTCCTGACGGCTATGATGATACAGCAAATCACCCAACGGCTAAGTGAGATAAACACACTTCTCACTACTTGCAAGCAAGAAGATTTTTCTTTTGAAAAAGCCCTGCCATTATCCTTGTTCTACCGTGATTTCAGCGATACGAACAGTCTTGTAGGTGAGGCAACTGATTTGGCAAAGGAAAATCCAAGAGAGCTATTGCAACTTTCATCTTCCCTTATTTCGGAATCGGACAGATACCTGTCGCTTGATAAATCGGTATTGCAGGCAGTGGACTTCAAAGCAATTTTCGAGGAACACCTCAAACCGTTTGAGCACAGATACGAAGAAGCCAAGGCAACCGCCACAAAATTGTGGCAGTCCTATTCCGCAATGGGCAACCGGCTTGATTTTATGCCGTTGGATTCCGAGGAATACACGAGACTGTCCGCAGAGTGCGATGGCAAGAAAGCGGAATACGACACGGCCCACGCACAAACCGGCCATTTATATAAGGAATGGCAGCAGGAGCGCGACCGGTATTTCTGCGTATATTGTTTCAGGCCGATGTTCCTTGACGTGCTGGTGGAGCGTCTGAAAGGAATTGCGGAAAGTATCATTGCCGACATCAGACGGATACAGGAGGATGAGCCATGATTGGAGCCGACCTGTTGCAAGAGACATCCGCATGGATGGACACCGTGGATCTTGCCCTGTGCCTGTTCATTTATGAGGTGTGTAACGACCGCCAGTTCGAGTACGTGTCGGGCAGCGACTTCGTGAACTTCATGAACCTGAAGCCCACCGGACGGGCCGTCACCGTGCGACCGAAAGAAAACCTGCGTGTCTGCTACATGGTGTTTTCCGTCTCGCAGACCATCAGGCCTCGCGAGCGTGGCAAGATTTGGGCGGAAGAGTTCCTGAAACGTTGCGGCATATCCAAGTCATACTACGACAAGCACCGCAGCGATGTTTGCAGCAATACTACAACAAAAGAGAACATGGAATACCGCAAATCCGTTGACAAAGCCATCGAAAACGCAAGAAAGTTGAGAAGCACCCCATAACCGCCCGCGTTCCCCCATTTGAGATAATCATTCCTATCATGGCAGTGCGCCATACTGTTGAGTACCAGCAGTATGGCACATTGCCCTTTTATGCACTTTCCCCATTCGCCCCACATTGCGCCCCTTTAAGTCCAAAGTAACTTTGCAAACGAAACGGAAGACAACAAAAGGCCAAATGCCAACGTGTTCCGTACTGTTGCAACAGGATTTGAATGACAATTGAAACAATAAATGAACAGGCGATATGGAAAATGAACGCAATCTGATGACCACCACCGAAGCGGCCCGGTATATCGGAGTCAAACCGAGCTATCTCTACAAGATGATGATGCGCCGCGCAATCCCTTACTACAAGCCGGGAGGCAAGCTGTGCTTCTTCGCCAAGGAAGACCTTGATGTCTGGCTGAAACGGATAAGAGTTAAGTCGCAGGACGAAATAGACGGCGAGGCTACACGCTATCTGATCAGCCGCGAGAAGAGTAAATGATTTATCCACTTATAAAACAGGAACAGTATGAATGATTCAAACATGGCGTGTGCAGGCTTGAAAAATGCCGCATCGCAGGATTCCACAAACAAGGGAACCAAAACAAAGACAACACGTTCCGCTATCGGGGCGAAAGCGCAGACCATTCTGGACTTTCTCAGGTGTTGCACTCCCTACGAGGCGGACTCCATCCGTGTGATAGTCGGTTACGCCACCGGAAAGGGAGAAACCGAAACGATTGAAGCGACGGACTTGCTTGCCGTGAACCGCTTTCTCAACTACGGGCTTACCAAAGAGAGCGGAACAAGCAGTGAGACGGTGATGGGACACCGGCAGGAACGTGCGCAGAAACTGATGGAAGCCGTCAAGGAGTTCGTCAACATCGGTCAGCTGTGCCGTGTCAGTGTCGCGCTGATGAAAATCTCATCGGACTTCAAGGCGGTGGAAGAAGCGAGAAAACACCTGCAACCGCAACCTGACAATACGGCAAACAGGGGTTGATGACAATGTAATCGGGGTGTCCGACAGACCGGAAACAGTATCTGTAAACCTTTGCGAAATAAGGGAAACAGAAATGTCGGCATTCCGATTACACGCTTTCCCAATAGTAACAGCAATAAAGCCGGTGCTATTTATAGTGAGCCATATCCTTTTATACCACCGACAAATCCCAAAAGTCATTTGTGGACACCCGCCCGGCAGCGGATGCTCGTTTGGAAAAGCAGGAAATGGCGTTCTATTACAAGATATGCCGGTGTATTACACTTCCTGGCGGTCGTTCCATACACGGCACTCTTGCCATTGTCCGACAATGACAATGGGAAACGCCGCTCGCAAGCTCGCACCGTAATAACCTATTGTACCATTATAATTCCCCTTATATGGATAAAGAACAGAATACACCTCAAAATAACGGTAATTCCGAATCGAACGACAAGCAAGCCAAAACCGTCCGTGAACCCCGATGTACCACCATCTCGTTCCGTGTCAGCAGAACGCAACGGGAGCATATCGGACGGCTGGCTGACAAGTGCGGCATGACCCTCAGCGACTACGTGCTGGCACGTTCATACAATTACAGGCTGAAGGTACGGCTGACACGGGAACAAGAGGCGGTGCGTGACGAACTCATCATAGTACGGAGCGACTATGCCAGATATACCTCCATGCTCAACGCCATGCCGCAGGATGAACGCCGGGCGATGTTCCGAAACCAGCCGTGGATGGTCGCTGCATTGCAATTGCTCGGCAGGACAGCGGAAGCGATTACAAAGATTATCGACCGCTACTTTGCGCCAAACCGGATTCCGGAAAGCCCTCAAATACAAAAACAGAGTGAACCCACAGAAGGAGAACCATGATAGGCAAGGCAAAATCCATCAGTCACGGTATAAATGATATTAGGTATATCACAGGAGAGTCGAGGAACAAGAAACATCCTGAACGGATATACCACGTCAAGGACAATCTGCTTCCGTGCAGGCTTGACGCTCAGGGTGTATGGGATATGATGAAAGCCCATGCACCAACGGGAAAGAACGTCATCCGCATCGAAATCAGCCCTGCGAAGGAACATACGGAACACTTCACCCTGAAAGACTGGGAAAAGTTGTGGGATGATTTTGTCCGGGAGTATGACAGTATGGAGTTCAGGAACAGGCAAGGCGAAATCTATTCCCACAGGACAAACCTTGCCGGAAGCATTTCAACCGTGTGGCTGCACTTGGAATCAAAGAGCGGAGTCCCCCATCTTCATGCCGCAGTCTGCCGCAAGGATAATGATGGAAGAACCAACAACGACCACAACATACATCTTCGCGCACAATACGCGGCGGAGCGTGTGGCCCGAAAGAGAGGCTGGACTACGGCAATGGAAATCCGCAGGACAAACGCTGGCGAGGTAGCCGAAGAACTTATGGGTATCCTGCGTTCCATGCCGTCATGGTCGTGGGATGATTATGTGGCAAGGGTGCGGACAAAAGGTTACACGCTCGAAGAACACCGGGACAAGAAAGATGTTTTGCGTGGCTATACGGTCGGTATTAGTGATGTCATCTACAAGGCTTCGGAACTCGGCAAAGGCCGCACATGATGGCATCAAAGATTGAAGCGACATGGAACAAACTGCACAACCAGTCTGTAACAGAGTTAAATCAGAATGGCAACAAGCTCAAGACACTGGCTGCAACAACTCCTGAAGCAAAACCTGAAACAGTTTGCGACAAACCTGTTATAGATTATTCCATATGGCGTGAGGGAACATCAAGATATGGGCTTGCACATGATGGCAAGGATTACAAGTTCTATATCCCCGATAATGTCATGCAACTATTCGATGACGAGTTCGACTACCGTGATACGGTGAATTATAAAGAACTGGCCGACTATGCAGCGGCCTTGTTTGTCGGCATGATGAGCGTTCCGGCTGTTCCGTCCGGTAGCGGAGGCGGCACTTCCAACGACTTGCCTTGGGAACGGAATGAAGACGAGGATGAAATGGAACGTGCCCGGAGGTGTGCCCGTGCAGCCATTAAGAAATTTGGAAAGAAACCGAAATCATCAATCAGACGATAGCAAAGACTTATGGCAAACAAGAAATTCGATTACGGTAATGATATGATACAAGGCGATGTTCCGCAAGATGAAAATGATAATAAAGAAATCCTGCGTCACCAGCGTCTTGAACAGCGTAATAATGCGTTGGCAAACGAGTTCCGAGACCTCAAACCGGAAATCGGCAGGGCTTACAACCAACTATGCAACCTTGTCGAGAAATCCAGAGTGCTTTCCGAAACCATACTCAACCTGCTTGAACTTTTGAAAACCGCCCTGCCTGTTAGACTGTCCGATGAAGACAAGAAAGCGTTACAAGACGAACTGCACGGCATAGCATACCATGCCGTCACAAAAATCCGCAAGGAGCGTGAGAGGGTGGAGAATGACATTAATAGGGATACGAGCCGCATATCCCTTACCCCGGCAACTTTTTGGTGCATAGTCATGGCGATAATCATATTGACCTCATTTTTTGCTTGCACCATGGTCGCCAACGAATACTTTATCCATAGTGACCTGCTGGGAAAACTTGTTGTGTACATGGCGGCTGCATTGTTTTTCTGTATAGTGGCGGTCATTCTTGTTTACCATAAATTAAATCAGTAAACCAATTATATAAAATGTATGACTACAATCAAAGTAAAGTTCCGTCCGTCAACGGTCAAAGACCGGCCGGGCAGTATTGTATATCTTGTAACTCACCGCCGGACGATAAGACAGATTACTACCGGTTATAAAATCTTTCCTTTTGAATGGGGTGAGAAACGATCAAAAGTCATTTGCTGTGACAATGAACGTATTGGTATCATCCGGCCTATCATTCAAGGAATACGCAGAGATATAGAGAAGCTGAATCAGGTTATAAACCGGTTTGATAATCAGTACGCCGAATACACTTCGGATGAGATTGTCGCAGAGTTCCAGAGACTTTCCCAATCGGATACCTTTTTCTCTTACTTGGAGGGAGTGATTCTGCGGCTCAGGCAGTTGAATCATACTGGGACCGCCAATAACTATCGTGCCGCATTGGGAAGCTTCAAAAGATTCCGGAATAATGAGGATGTATTTATCGAATCCATTGACCATTTTCTGATAGAGGATTATCAGGCTTATCTCATCTCCACAGGTGTCAAGCCCAACTCCATCTCCTTTTATATGCGGATTCTGCGTGCTGTCTATAACCGTGCCGTGGAACAGGAACTCGTCCAGGACCGCAAGCCTTTCCGTTCGGTATTCACCGGTATGGAGAAAACTCTTAAACGGGCCATTTCAATCAGTGACATCAAACACATAAACAATCTGGAACTTTCTTCAAAACCAAATCTCGAATTTGCACGTGACATTTTCATGTTCCTTTTCCCTTGTCGCGGTATGTCATTCATAGACGCGGCATTCCTGAAGAAAATGGATGTCAGGAACGGAGTGATAAGTTATCGCCGTCACAAGACCAACCAGTACCTTCACATAAAGGTTGTGAAGCCTATCCAGGATTTGATTGACCGTTACTCAATCCGTGAATCCCCCTATTTGCTTCCTATAATCTCCAGACCGGGTATTGGTGAACGGAAACAATATGAAGCGGCATTGCGCCGTATCAACAACGCACTCAAAACCATCGCTGAGATCATCAAGTTACCGATTCCCCTTACAACGTATGTAACCAGGCACGCATGGGCTACGATTGCCAAGTCTAAGAATGTTCCGGTCAATGTCATATCGGATGCGCTGGGTCACGACTCTGTAAGTACTACACAGATATATCTTGCGTCAATTGACACCACAGTTATTGATCGTGCAAATGATATGGTTATTAGGGATTTATAAAAACGATAATGTTAAGCAAAAACATCCGTTTCTCCACAAGAAACAGATGTTAAATACAAAAGTACATAAAAATCTTGAATAGTATATCATTAGGACTGATAAATCTTTTGAGGGTTGCTTACAAACAGATTTTTCATCAAGCAAATAAGGTTTATTAGGTTTTATATTGTTCGTATTATCAGTGGTTTATATTGACATATCCGTTTCTTGTGGAGAAACGGATATGTCAATATAATAAAGATTCATACTATATAGTGATTAGATATGTCAAAATTAGAAGACGATATTGCAAAGTTAACGGATGATGTACTAACAAAAGCCGATGCTTGGGTCGCAACCAAAATTGTTGGCGAGGTTGTCGGATTAGGTAGTGTTATGGCGGTAGCTGGAGTTGTTATTTCTGCATTGTTTGGACCAGGAGGGCTTGCTATTGGTAGCGTAGGAGCGTGTAGATATATGCTATACAAATGCGGTACAGTTTATTGTGATTTACCTTCGGATCAACGAAAGTTAGTAGCTAAATTATGTAAAAAATTATATGGTGTATAAATTAGTTTGATACGTTGATAGTTTTTATGTTTTAATCTCTCATAATGGGAAACCAACATTTAAGATAATGGCAGAATTTTATAACCCAGAAGTACAGCAGATCTTTCCAGATTCATGCGCAATTAAGTCCCAGCAACTTATATTGAATGATTTTGGAATTGAGGTTTCAGAAGTAGATTTAGTACAAATCGCAGCAGTAAACGGTTGGTATAATGGTGGAACAGCCCCACAAGATGTAGGCAATCTTCTTGAAT
>CAYXIX010000104.1:0-8354 GCA_964465405.1 uncultured Parabacteroides sp.
GTTTTGACAACTTTTGAATGGAAAGAGCAATAAAGCAATAGACAACAGCGTTGTATGGCAGTCTATACAGTGTTATATAGAGATCCTGTACAACTCTATACGAACAAAAATGATAGAAAATATATGAATAAGAAAATCTATGTATGTTTGGTGTCTTGTCTGGTTGCGGCGGATGCGCTGGCGGCACATACGGGGCATGTCTTTGTCGACAAGAACGGGAACGGGGTGTTCGACAAAGGCGAAAAGACGCTGTCCGGCGTGATGGTGTCGGACGGTTTGAACGTGGTCAAGACAGACCGCGACGGGGCCTTCGCCCTGCCCGGGCATGAGAAAGAACGGTTTATTTTCATCACGACACCTTCGGGGTATAAAACCTATAATGCGTATTATCGCCGGATAGAGGGGAAGGACGGGGTCTATGATTTCGGTGTGATTCCCTATGAAAGCCATGTCCGGAAAGATGGAAGCCATAAATTTGTGCATATTTCAGACACGGAGATTTCAGGAGATGGCTCGGTTGATGAACATCAGGATTGGGTTCAAATCTTGCGTGATTATGCGGCGAACGAAGATGTCGCTTTTATTATGCATGGCGGGGATATTTGTTATGAGAGCGGATTGAAAAAACATATCCGGTTGATGAATACTGCGAATATGAATGTCCCGGTGTATTATTCCATCGGAAACCATGATTTGGTGAAAGGCGCTTACGGGGAGGAGTTGTTTGAGTCGCTTTATGGCCCGGTTTATTATTCGTTTGACGTCGGGAGTGTCCATTATGTCGTTACTCCGATGATGGGAGGCGATTATGCGCCGTCTTATCGTCCGGTAGATGTGTACAGGTGGCTGGAAAATGATTTAGCGCAGATTCCCGAAGGAAAGCCTGTCGTCGTGTTTGGACATGATTTGCCGACTACCGGCGACCAGTTTGTGTTCCCGAGTGGAGAGGGGAAACAGTTGGATTTGGACGCGTATAACCTGAAGGCGTGGTTGTATGGTCATTGGCACATTACGCATATTCATAAACACAAACAGGCTTATAGCATCTGTTCTTCTACCCCGATTCGGGGAGGAATCGATCATTCTCTTTCTTCTTTTCGGGTCATGCACATGGATGGGAAAGGAGATTTTGAGTCTGAGTTACGTTATACTTATATGGATAAGGCTGTACAGATTGCTTCGGTTCATGATGGAGTTGCCTCTTATACTCCTTCGGGGAAAGTGCAATTGCTGGTCAATGCCTATTCCAGCACGTCGCCGGTTGAAAAAATTACTTATACGATAGGCAAGGCGGATGAGCATAAGAGTTTTTTTAGTGGAAAGCTTTTGCCGCAGACGGATTTTAGCTGGTTTGCCGAGATTCCTGTCGCATCAGAGCGGGAAGGACAATTTTTAACGATGAAAGTCGCCGTGCAGTTCCGAAATGGAGAAATAGCATTCGCAGAGCGTTCGTTTGTCTATCAGCCCGCTGGAATTTCTTCCGTCCGTTTGCAACAAGATTGTACCAATTTGTTGGGGAATGCCCGGCACGTTGCGGTGGATGAAGAAAAGCGTGAAGGACATCTGCAATTGAAGTGGGTTCGGAACGTAGGTTCTAATATTTATATGACTTCACCTGTCATCTATAAAGGACATATATATGTGGCTACTGTCGATGAGAATAATGAAGGATTGGCTTCGGCCGCTTGTCTGGATGCTTTGACAGGGGAGAAACGTTGGAGTTATCCGGTTCGGAGTTCTGTTAAGAATACAATTGTCGCTTCGATGGATAAAGTGGTCGTTCAGGATGTTGAAGGATATTGCTATGCTTTGGATGCTGTCACGGGGCGGCTGGTTTGGGAAAAGCAATTGCCTATAGAACCAGTTTTGCCTACTTTGATAGAAGGTTTGGTCGTAAAAGACGACATTGTTTATGCGGGTTCCGGCAAAGGGCTGTGTGCGATTGATGTGAACAGTGGCAAAACGTTGTGGCAAAATGAGGATTGGCGGCAAAATCAAGGGTCGACAGCCACTCCTTCCATAAGCAATGGCGTTTTGGTTTGCAGTACGCATTGGGGGGCGTTGTATGGAAATGATATACAGACCGGAAAGATGTTGTGGAAAATGGAAAAAGAGGGAATCAGGCATCGTTCATCTTCTGCCGTCATGCAGGGGGATTATTTTTATCTTGCGTCGGGAGAATCTCTCTTTTTGATGGAAACAAAGACTGGACATATTTTGCAGCAACAAAAATTCCCTTTCAGTGTAAATGTCGCTTCGTCTCCTCTTATTACGCGTGATGAAATTCTGTTTGGAACAGCTTCTGAAGGGATTATCGCTTTAGATTGCGAAACTTGGGAGGAAAAGTGGCGTTTCCGGACAAATGAGGCGATGGTTTATACGGCACCTTATGTTAGGAATCCTGCTGCTACGGTTGAGGCAAGTCCTGTATTGGTCGGGAATATGGTTATTGTAGGAGGTGCGGACGGAGTTCTGTATGGATTGGATAAAGGGAATGGGACATTGTTGTGGAAACATGAACTGGGTGCGCCGGTCTTTGCCTCTGTTGCTGTTTCCGGTAATACATTATTTGCTGTCGATTATGGTGGAAATGTGTATGCTTTTGTTTGGAATGCAGAGCAATAAAGAAACCATTTGGCACTTCTGGAAAGAGTAGAAAGAGCGCAGAAAAGGGCGAGGAGGTTTGGATATGAAGTACGACTCGGCTAAAATATCCTAACCTTTTCGCTTTTTTAACAAGTCGCTATCGGTTTTATTTTGAAAGTCGGCTAAAAAAGTTCACCTTTGCATCTATTAAATTAGTGTTGATAGGATTAAATAGAATCTGAAAGAATAATGTTGAAGATTAATAAGCTACTGATAACGATTGTCTTGATATTCATGGGGTTGCCTTTGGCGGCTCAAAATAATACAAATTCTCCTTATACGCGATTCGGATATGGTGATTTGGGCGACCGCTCGTTTGGAGCAGGGCGAGCGATGGGAGGAGTCGGTTATGGTTTACGCTCATCGAAACAAATTAATCCGATGAATCCGGCTTCATATAGTTGCATGGATTCATTGACATTTCTTTTTGATTTTGGAGTCACCGGGCAATTGTCATGGTTTGATGATGGCAATTCACGGCAGCATGACTTCAATGGAAATTTGGAATATATCGCTTTGCAGTTTCCCGTGCATCGCCGGATTGCGTTGAGTGTCGGTCTTTTGCCCTATTCGTATGTAGGATACCAGTTTGGTGCCGTGCGTAGTGAGGAAGGGATAACTTTCACAGAGTCATATAACGGTTCGGGAGGTTTGAGTGAATTATACGGAGGCATTTCTGTCGACCTTTGGAAAAAGCGGTTGGCTATCGGAGCCAATTTTGGTTTTCTCTTTGGTAATATTACGCATGAACAAGTTGTCTTGATGTCGGGAGTAAGTTCGAGTGCGTATAATACGAGTCGGAGTCAGGAATTACGGATAAGAGATGTAAAGATGGATTTGGGTATTCAATATACGCATCCGTTTAGCCGGACAGAGAGCGTGACTTTAGGGTTTGTATATTCTCCTAAAAATAGTTTGAATGCGGATTCGTATAACTTGACTCAGTCCTATACTTCTTCCGGTTCTGATTCAGAAATCATTGAGTCGGACACCATCCGAAACCAGGCATTTGATTTACCAAATTCGTATGGAATAGGTATTTCATATGTGAAACAAAATAAATTAACGTTAGCAGTTGATTTTTCTTATGAAGAGTGGGGAAAAATGCTTTATTTTGGGGAACAGAATAATTTCAAAAACCGTTACCGTATAGCTGCTGGGTTCGAATATATACCAGATTATATGCGCAAGTCGTATTTTAGTCGGATTCGTTATCGAGCAGGTGTACATTATGGTAATTCTTATTTGCGGATGAATCGGACTGACGAAAATCCCTTAGGGGATGGTTATAATGAGATAGGTGCGAGTATAGGATTTGGATTTCCTTTGATTGATAACCGTTCATTATTAAACATATCTTTAGAATACATGAAAAAGAAACCGGAAGTTCGTACAAACATGATTGAAGAACAATATTTCCGCTTTACGGTAAATTACACATTTAATGAAATGTGGTTTATGAGACGTAAAATTAATTAATGGTTAGCTTTAACAGAAATAAATATGAAGATCAAAGTATTATTGTTAGCGGTCGGATGTTCGGTGATGACATTCGGGGCTTATGCGCAAAAGGGTGTTGATGCTGGTACTCCATTTGGCTCAGGAGAAGACAGTGTTCGTTGTATTACCAATATCAGTTTGTTTGTTCCGTACGCCAAAGCAGGGAATTTTAAAGATGCTTATGAGTTTTGGCATCAAGCTTATACAGAGTGTCCGGGAGCCCATAAGGACATTTATTTGTATGGCGTAAGAATCATGGATTGGAAAATCAATACAGAGCAGGATCCAACTAAAAAGGCTGCTTTGATTGATGAATTGATGAAAGTGTATGATACACGTGTAAAGTATTTTGGAGATGACAACCGGTATGGTAAGGACTGGATTGTAGCCAATAAGACTGGAGATTACATTCGTTTGTTGGGCGATCAAGCCGATCCTAAAGTTTATTATGCGTGGTTGAGCGAAGTAATTAATGAATATGGAGAAAAGACTGAAGCTAAGGGACTCTCTTTGTATATGCAGGCTTCGCACATGCAATTATTGACTGATGCGAATTTTAAATCGACTTATTTGGATGATTATTTGAAATGTTCAAAATATATCTCTGACCAGTTGGCTGCTGCTCAAGCTGCTAATAATGAAAAAGAGGTGAAGAACTTGACAGCTTACAAATCTGCAATTGATGGAGGTTTTGCGAATAGTGGAGCAGCTGATTGTGAGACCTTGCAGAGTATGTATGTTCCTAAGGTAGAAGCTGCAAAAGGCAATTTGGAAGCACTGAAAGAAATCGTTTCTCTGCTAAGACGTGTTCGTTGTCAGGAGATAGAGGCATTCTATTCGGCTGCATCTTATTTATATGAATTGGAGCCGACTGCGGATGCGGCTGTTGGTATTGCGAAGCAGGCTGTGAAAGCAAATGACTATGATAAGGCAATCAAATATTTTGAAGAGGCTGCCAATATGGAAACGGATGCTGTTTCTAAGGCTGAAGATTATTATTTGATTGGAGTTTTGTTGTTTGAACAAAAGAATATGTCAAAAGCAAGACAATATTGTCAGAAAGCGATTGAAACCAATCCGGATTATGGAGCTCCTTATATTTTGATTGGTAATATGTATGCTGCTTCCGCCAAGTCTGTTTATCCGGATGATCCGGTATTAGCTAAAGTGGTTTATTATGCTGCGATCAATAAATTTGAAAAAGCAAGACAAGTAGATAAGAATGTGGCAGAGGATGCAGCTAAGTTGGTTAGCACGTATCGTCAGCATCTTCCTTCTTCGGAGGAAATCTTTATGCACCCGGATATCGAGAAGGGCAAACCATATAAGATTGGAGGTTGGATTGGTGAGACTGTGACAATCCAATAAATAGGATATGAGTTCATACCGTTTTCTGAGTAAAACGAAGAAACAAGACATAACAACTGCCTGGATGATGGTTGTTATGTCTCTTTTATTTATGGTTTCTTGTGGTGATGATACAAAAGATGTGGTGGAGGTCTCTTTTGACCCAGAAACGAGCTATACTTTGAAAACAACATCGCTTACGACTTTAATCTCTGATTCAGGTATTACCCGTTACCGTTTAAAAGCCGCAGAAGTATTGATGTTTGATAAAGCCAAAGAACCATATTGGTATTTTCCAAAAGGACTTTATTTGGAGAAGTTTGATACATTATTTCATGTAGAAGCAAGTGTGAAAGCAGATACGGCTTATAATTATGAAAAAAAAGGGTTGTGGAAGTTAGTGGGGAATGTAAAGGTCGAAAGTCTGGAGGGAAAAAAGTTTGAGACATCGTTGCTTTTTTGGGACCGGGAAAAGGAAAAGATTTATTCCGATCAATATATTCGGATAGAAGAGATTGATAAAATTATAACAGGAGTTGGTTTTGAATCCAATCAGAACATGACTAAATATAAAATTTTTAATTCGCAAGGTGTTTTCCCTGTAAAAGAAGTGGTCTCCGATTCGACTCGGATGGAGGTTCCGGTAGATTCAACAGCTGTCGATACGGTTTCGTGATTCTATTGGTAAGAAAAATAGACGGCTTATGAAAGCGGTTAAAAGGGATTTGCGAAAAAAAGGATAAAAAAGAAAGAGTGATGTCTTTTTTTTGTATCTTCGTGCGCTTAAAGTGAAAAATAATAAACTTAAATAAGAGGTAAAAATAAATGGCTACGCTGGAAAAAATTAGAAGCAAAGCAGGTTTGTTGGTACTCGTTGTGGGAGTGGCATTGTTTGCTTTTGTTATTGGTGACTTTTTGAACTCAGGTTCTACTTATTTTAGGCAAACACAAGAAAAAATCGCGGAAGTAGATGGAGTTGTAATTAAGATTCAGGAGTTTCAGAACCGAGTGGATGAAATGAATGAGATGTACAAAATGCAAACAGGCTCTACAAGTCTGCCGGAAGAGTATCAGACACAGATTCGCCAATCGGTTTTTGATGGAATGGTGCAGGAAATTGTGTTAAATGAAGTGACTTCAGATTTAGGTCTGACTGTCAGCCCGGAAGAATTGTTCGATATGGTTCAGGGAGAGAATATTTCTCCGATGATTCAACAGATGCAGATGTTTGTTAATCCTCAGACGGGTGTGTTCGATAAAGCGGCATTGTTGAATTTCTTGAAAGCGATAGATACAGAAAATATAGCAAGTTATCCGGCTGACCAGCAAGTTCAGTTGTTGCAGGCCCGTCAGTTCTGGATGTTTTGGGAAAAGAATATCAAGCGGCAACGTTTAGAACAGAAATACACGACACTGTTAAGTAAAGCTGTTTCTGCCAATAAATTGGATGCCAAAGACGCCTTTGATGCTTCTGCTGTAAGTTCAGACATTGTTTATGCCATGCAATCTTACTCTACAATCCCTGATTCGACAATTCAAGTTAGTAAGAGTGAGATTAAAAAACTGTATAATCAGCGGAAAGAACTTTTTAAGCAGAAAGAAAGTAAAGTTATCAAGTATATATCGGTCGATATCCGTCCAAGTCGGGAAGATTATGATAACGCAAGTGCTGAAATTGAAGCCTTGAAAAAGGAATTGGCTACCACTACACGGGTGGCTGATTTGGTTGCAGAGAATTCTGAAGTTCCTTATATGGATGCCTTCTTCTCTGAAAATGCTTTGGATGCGGAGATGAAACAGTTTGTGAAGACGGCAGCTGTAGGTGATATTTACGGGCCTGTTTTCGAGAATGATAAATACCGGATGTTTAAATTGGTGGATAAGACTGTAGCACCAGACTCTGTAAAAGTAAGTCATATTATGTTGGTTAATACGGGGAATGAGGCCGTAGTACAGGCAAAAGCAGATAGCTTGCTGACGGTTTTGAAAGGTGGTGGTGATTTTGCCGCTTTAGCAAAAGAATTCTCCGTAGACCAAGCTGCTGAAAGAGGCGGTGAACTGGGATGGTTTACTGAAGCGACGGCATTGAGAGGCGTTAATGAGGATTTCAAGAATACGGTATTTTCGACAGCTGTCAATGGTTGTGCAATTGTTAAATCAGCTTATGGCACACATATAGTTAAGGTCACGGATAAAACGGCTAATGTGGATAAATATAAAGTGGCAGACATTGATATGACCGTGTCTCCAAGTACGAAAACGTATGGTAATATTTATAATGAGCTGAATCAGTTTATTTCTAAAAATCGAGATATAAATAAATTGGATGATGCCGCAAAAGATGCGGGCTATAATTTGCTCTCAAATGTGACGGTTACTGCGAATGACCAAGTCTTGGGAACAATCAGGAATTCACGTCCGGTTATTCGCTGGGCTTTCCAAAATGGGAAAGGCGACATCTCTGAAATCTTTGAATGCGATAACAAGTTTGTGATTGCAGCCATTCAAGGAACGTTGCCAGAAGGATATCGTTCGCTTGAATCTGTAACCCCTATGCTGCGTTCAGAATTGGTTGCCCAAAAGAAAGGCGAGCAAATTTCGCAAGAGTTGGCAGCTAAAAACCTGACATCGGTTGATGCGTATGCACAAGCGATGGGAGTGTCGGTTGATTCAGTGAAGTTCGTTAGTTTTTCAACGCCTCGCATTACCGGTATCGGTGTTGAGCCTAAGTTGAATGCAATGGTCACTTTGGCCTCAGAAGGGCAGGTCAGTGTTCCGGTTGCCGGAAACAATGGTGTATATGTATTCAATGTATATGCACAAAATAAGGAGGCAAAAGAGTATGACGAAGCGGCAGAGAT
>CAYXIX010000105.1:0-4670 GCA_964465405.1 uncultured Parabacteroides sp.
CCTTTCTCTTTTGCTTATTCTATTGGATGCAGGTCGCAGCGGTTGATATAGGCAAGGGCGGCGCCGATGGCTGTGCGGTATTCTGAATATTTGGGGATGAGGAAGCGGACGTTGTACATCTCTTCCAGCTTCGGGAAAATCTCTTTGCACTGCGGCAACTGCGTGAGGTTACCGATAAGGACGAAATCGCGAATCGGGCTGTTGAGTGCAGAGAGAATCGCGCCTTGACCGATGGATTGCATCACCATGTGAATGATTCCCGCCGCGATATCTTCAGGAGTGGCGTTGCCGTCTGCTTTTCCAAACGTGGTGGCTGTCGCATCCAAAGGTAGGTTGGGGAGGGGATGGTTGCAGATGTCCTGTATCCGGAGGTCGACGTTGGTACATGTGCCCCGCTCGGCCAGTTCCGCAATCTGGTGGATGTCTTCCGTCTTCAGGAGCAGGCGCGAGAGGCCCAGCAAAGTACCTCCGCCGATGCCGAGACCGCCGATGTGACGGATTTGGTCGCCTTCGACCCGCACAAAAGAGGTGCCCGTTCCCATGCTGACGACAATCAGTTTTTCCAAAGGCGTGGCGTATTGCGCGCCCAATCCGTTTGCCAGAAATTCGTCGGTTTTGGCCGTCGGCAAGCCGTAAAGCGGCTGGTCGATGTAGGCGCTGCCCACGCCGGTGAGCATGATTTTCTCGATTTCTTCCAACGTAAAGCCGTTTTCGTAGATATATTTGCCGAAAGCGCCGAATAGCGAGGTGACCGGGTCTGTTGCCTTCACAAACATAGGCAATTGAATCGTTCCGTTTACGATTCCGATGATTTTTGTCGTGCTTCCGCCGACGTCGATGCCGATTACTACACCCATAACTTTTCTTTTTGTCGTTTGTTTGTATTTTTTTCGGATACAAAGGTAGGACTATTTTCGACAAAAGGCCTATTCTCCTTTGGTTTTTTGAAGATAGAGCCGGTAGCGTTCCATGACCTCGCGGACGTAGTTGAATGTCTCCGAGCCCCGCAGGTAGCCGTGTTTGCAGACCGGGTCGTTGTAGTAGGCCGGTTCCTTTTTCAGGCGGATGTATTCGGCGACGTTGTCATCCCAGATATAAGGATTCTTGCCATACTTCTCGGCGAGCCGCTGCGCGTCGTACACGTGCCCGATGCCGGCATTATAGGCTGCTAAGGTAAATTTTATCTTTTCGATTGGGTCTGTCACCTTGCTGAAACCCTGCCGGAAACGGCGCAGACAGTCCACCCCCGTGCGGATACTGGTATCGGGGTCTTCCAATTCGTGCGGTGTGACCCCTAAGGCTTTGGCCGTGCTCGGCATAATCCCCATCAGTCCTTCGGCGCCTGCCCACGAGACGGAGTTGGGATTGAAATGAGATTCCTGATAACCGATGGAGGCAAGCAGTTGCCAATCCCAGCCGATGTTGCGGGCATGTTTGCGGAAGAGGTCGTCATAAGGCGAGATTTCTCCTTCCCCGATTTCCGGGATTTCGTTTGTGTCGGGTTGCTTGCTTAATTCGAAGTAGCGTTTGGTCAATGCCTCGTTAGCATACATGCCCGTTTTGTCAGACGCCCACTTGTCGATGGCTTGTGCCAACAACGGGCTGCTTTTCCGCACGGCCCACGAGGAGCGTTGCAGGAAACTGATTTTTAATGAGATGTTGAGATTCCAAAAATAAGTTTTGTTCAAGCGGGCGATATTCTCGTCGCAAACCGTATAAGGAATCTTCCCTTCCGAAACCAGCTGGATTAAATCCTCCACGCCAATCGTATCGGCCTCCACCTCCCGGATTCGGATGCCGCCCCCCAATTCGTTATCCAGATTTTGCAGACGCTCGGCATATTTAGTGTGCGGTTTCACATAAACCTCTTTTCCCAAGAGCTGGGTGACGTCCGTGAGCAGCGTGTCTCCTTTGTTTGCCCGTTGCACCAATACTTGACAGTCTTGCCTTTCGTGCCCGCAAAAAAACAACCGTTCGGTAGCCTGGTTGCTGACTTTGACAGGATAAGCGACCACGTCGGCTTCGCCGGTTTCCAGCAGTTCGATGAGCCGTGCCGGGCTTTCCGCGACCTTTACCTCCAGTTTCAGCCCTTCCGAGTTGGCAAAGTCTTGAATCATCTCATATTCATACCCCATCGGGCGCATCTTATATTGGAAATAGGAGGTGGAACTATATAGCGTGGCTGCCGTCAGCGTACCCCGAACTTTCAGTTGCGGAAGGTCGGTTATTTCTGCCTCCTTTTTTGCCTCCTGTCCGCTGGAACATCCACTTAGCAGCCAAATTATTTCGCTCAGCAGCCAAAAAAAATGGGTTGGCAGAAAAAAACGGGCATTCCGGCTCATTTCTTTTCCCGTATTTCCAACAAGACGACGTTTTCCACGTGGTGCGTATGCGGGAACATATCGACCGGCTGCACTTTCCGGACGGCATATCCCGTGCTTAAGAGTTCCAAATCGCGTGCCTGCGTCGCCGGGTTGCAACTGACGTAGACAATCCGTTTGGGAGCCGCGAAGAGAATTGTATCAATGACATCTTTGTGCATGCCGGCACGTGGCGGGTCGGTAATAATCACGTCAGGTCGGCCGTGCCGGTTGATGAAGTCTTGCGTCAGGATGTCTTTCATGTCTCCGGCGTAGAAAAGCGTATTTTCGATGCCGTTCAGGGCGGCATTCACCTTTGCATCCTCGATGGCTTCGGGCACATATTCGATGCCGACGACCTGCCGCGCTTGTCGGGAGACGAAATTGGCGATGGTGCCGGTTCCCGTGTACAGGTCGTAAACCTGTTCGTTGCCCGTCAGGCCGGCGAACGAGCGTGCTATCTTATAAAGCTCATATGCCTGCCTGCTGTTGGTCTGATAGAACGATTTCGGCCCAATCTTGAAACGTAATCCCTCCATCTCTTCGAAAATATGGTCTTTGCCGGCGAAGCAAATCACCTCTTGGTCGGTGATGGTGTCGTTACACTTCCCGTTGATGACATACATCAGCGAAGTGATTTCCGGGAACTGCTCTTTCAGGTGATTCAGCAGGGCGGTACGCCGTTCCACGTCTTCGTGGAAGAAAACCAGCACGACCATCAGGTCGCCCGTCGAAGCGGTACGAATCATCAGCGTGCGGACAAAACCCTCTTGGTTGCGCAGGTCAAAAAAGGGATATCCTTCGTGTGTCAGGCAATAAGCTTTGACCGCCAGCCGTATGCGGTTGGAGATATCGTCCTGCAACCAGCATTTGCGGATGTCCAAGACCTTGTCGAACATGCCCGGAATGTGGAAGCCCAGCGCGTTCAAGTCGTCGAACTTCGCACCGCTCTCCACCTCCGTTTCGGTGAGCCATTTCTTGTTGGAGAAGGTAAATTCCAGCTTGTTGCGGTAGAAGGTCGTGTGCGCGGCACCCTTAATCGGGAGCAGTTCGCCGATTTCGACCTTGCCGATGCGCGTCAGGTTGTCCACGACCTGCTTCTGCTTGTAGCGAAGCTGCTCTTCATACGGCAGATGCTGCCATTTGCAGCCGCCGCATACCCCGAAGTGTTCGCAAAACGGCTCCGTGCGCTGCGCTGCCAGTTCGTGAAAGCGGATGGCCTTTCCTTCGGCATAACTATGCTTTTTGCGTGTCAGTTGAATATCGACCACATCGCCGGGAGCGACAAAGGGGACGAATACAACCAAATCGTCCACCCGCGCGATGGCTTTTCCTTCTGCCGCTACATCTGTAATCGTTACCTTTTCCAATATCGGTAACTGTTTTTTCTTTCGTGCCAAAATGATAGGATTATTGATTTTACCGGCAAAAGTACGGACATTATTCCACTAATTCTAATTCCTTGCCCAACTTATGCAGTCCCTCGATGATGCGTGCCCGTTGCTCCTTGCGCGGATTGCGGATGCCTTGCATGTAGTGACCCAGCTGTTTTTGGTTGATGCCCGTGAGGCGGCTGATGGCGGCACGGGTCAGGATACCGTCGTAGTGGTGGAGGAGGGATTGTGTGTCGAGCTTAAAATGCAGTTCATAATCGCCTTGTAACGCATCCGGAATATCATCTCCATCCTCCTTCATGGCAGCTAAATGCCATTCCAAAGCTTCGCGGAATCCTTGTTTTACGCCTTCTAATGTTTTATCTGTCGCGACACATCCGGGAACTAAATCGCAACATGCGCCGTAATTATTCAGCCAAGAAATGCATACTGTTACTTTTTCCATTTTTATTTGTTTAATGCAAACCGTTTATTTCCAGCCTGCTTGTTTATAAATACTGTTGATTAGAAATTGGTCTTGTGTTTCGTTCAACTTTCCATTGACAGTGACACATCCTTTCTTTATAGGATGCTTGTATTGTCGATGACTACCTTTTTCTCTCACCTTATACCAGCCGTCGGCCTCTAATAGCTTGATGATTTCCCATGTTTTCAATTTTCTCATAGTTACCGGTTGTCAAACTTATTTTTATCACTGCAAAGATAGTATTTTTTCTATCCTTCGCATCCTTTTCTTTTTCTTCCCCTGTAAAAAAATATTACTTTTGGGACAATTTGGAATGCTTTCCGACTGAATCTTTTTTCCCGGAGGGGCTTTTTCCAACGGGCAAAGTATTATGCTCCCAATTTTACTGCATAAAACCGTTAGAAAACAATTATGATTCCATTTTTTGTGCTCAAAACTCCTTTCCAACGA
>CAYXIX010000105.1:4770-8179 GCA_964465405.1 uncultured Parabacteroides sp.
AAAAGAGCAAGAAAAAGAGTTTGAAGTGTCAAATTTTTTGACATAGGCTTCACGCTCGATGAAAAAATAATTGTCAATTGTCAATTCTCAATTGTCCATTAAAATTTATCTTTGCACCTTAAAATAAAAGGAAAACCATTTTATGATTGCGAAGATCATTCGAGAAGAAGAGATACAGAAAGCCAAGAAATATGTAGAGAAAGGTGAGAGCTTTGTTATCGTGACCCATGTTTCGCCCGATGGAGACGCGTTAGGCTCCGCTTTGGGGTTGTATCATTTCCTGACGGCTTGCGGCAAGGACAACGTGTCGGTGGTCGTTCCGAATGCATTCCCCCGTTTTTACCGCTGGATGCCCGGTAGCAAGGAAATCATCATTTATGAGAAATATCCCGAATTTGCCGGGCAGTTGATGCGCGAGGCGGATGTCATTTTCTGTCTGGACTTCAACGAGCCGAAACGGGTGGACAAGCTGGCGCCTGCGCTGCTGGCAGCCGAAGGGAGGCGGGTGCTAATCGACCATCACCTGAATCCGGCGGATTTTTGCCGTGTCGAGATGTCCTACCCGCAGATGTCGTCGACAAGCGAGATGATTTTCCATTTCATCTGCCGCATGGGGATGTTCGATCTGATGAATAAGGATTGCGCTACCTGCATCTATACGGGGATGATGACCGACACCGGTTCGTTTACCTACAACTCAAACAAGCCGGAGATTTATACCATCGTCAGCGAGCTAATCAAGAAGGGTATCGACAAGGATCAGATTTATCGGAATGTCAATCAGGTCTATTCGGAAGACCGCCTGCGGATGATGGGCTATGTCTTGTATGAGAAGATGAAGGTTTATCCGGAGCAACAGACAGCGTTGATTACGCTTTCGTTGGAAGAGCTGAACCGCTTCCGTTATGTGACGGGCGACACCGAAGGGTTTGTCAACCTGCCGCTGAGCATCGAGGGGGTGACGTTCAGCGCCTTTATTCGCGAAGATACGGATTATGTGAAGGTTTCGCTGCGCTCGGTCGGCGATTTTCCCTGCAACCGGTTTGCCGGCCGTTATTTCAACGGCGGAGGGCACAAGAATGCATCGGGAGGCGAGTTTTATGGTTCGCTGGCAGATGCAGTAACAACATTTGAACAGGGCTTAACGGAATTTAATCCTAATAAAATAGAAGATTTGAACAAAGAGGCATGAGAATGTGGCGGAGATTCCCTACATTTGTCTCGCGAATCCAAATTAAGACGATATAGAAGATGAAGAAAGGTTTTTATTTCCTGTTGATTATGATGGGGATGGCGATTGCGGTAGCGTCGTGTGATGATAGTGAGTCGTATACGGATATGCTGAACGCGCAAAGGAAAGCGATAAATAACTTGATAGCCGATAGCGGTTTCGTGATTTTGTCCAAATTCCCGACTGACAGCGTTTTCGCGTCGAATGAGTTTGTGAAGTTGGATGATGAATTTTATCTGAATATCATAGATAAAGGAAACAGCGACCGTGCCGTATTGGGGCAGACCGATATCCAATGCCGTTTCACTGCCACTTTTTTTATGGATGACGAATGGGGGACGGGTACGCTCGATTTGCTGGGCCCGCATTCCAACGGGACTTACCCGGTCGAATTCAAATATGGCTATTATACCACAGGGCTGTATGACTATACGTGGAATATTTTCATCAGTTCCGGCTTGGCTGGTGGTTTGCCTTACGTGGGGGACAGCGCGTATGTGAAGCTGATAGTCCCGTTCGAGTATTTGGGATCGGACTTCCAGAGTACGGGTACGGCCATATTCTTTGAAAAGGTAAGGTATATCTTTAAAAAATAAATCTGACGAAATGACACTAATTAAATCGATTTCAGGAATTCGCGGGACAATCGGCGGGATTCCGGAAGATGGATTGAATCCGTTGGCGATTGTCAAGTTTGTGGCTGCATACGCCACATTCATTAAGAAGACTACGAAAGTGACTACCAACAAAATTGTGGTCGGGCGCGATGCACGCATTTCCGGTCCGATGGTCAAACAGATCGTATTGGGCACGCTGACGGGCATGGGCTTCGATGTGGTCGACATCGATTTGGCTACCACGCCGACTACCGAGCTGACCGTTGTGTGGGAAGATGCCTGCGGAGGTATTATCCTGACCGCCAGCCATAACCCGAAACAGTGGAACGCTTTGAAGTTGCTCAACGAGCGAGGCGAATTCTTGAATGCCGCCGAAGGGGCGGAAGTGCTGAAGATTGCGGCCGAAGAGCGTTTTGTCTTTGCCGACGTGAACCATCTGGGCAAAGTGTTTGTCAACAATACCTACGGACGCAAGCATATCGAGAGCGTCCTGAAACTGGATTTGGTGGACGTCGAAGCCATCAAGGCAGCCAATTTCCGCGTGGCAGTCGATTGTGTCAATTCGGTAGGCGGCATTGTCATTCCGGAGTTGCTCTCGGTCTTGGGTGTAAAAGAGATATTCAAGTTGCATTGTGCTCCTCATGGGAATTTTGCGCATAATCCCGAACCGATACCGGAGAACTTGACGGAGATTTCCGGATTGATGAAACACGCCAAAGCGGATGTCGGCTTCGTGGTAGACCCGGATGTCGACCGTTTGGCGATTATTTGTGAGAACGGAGATATGTTCGGCGAAGAATATACGTTGGTTTCTGTCAGCGACTACGTGTTGAGCCATACACCGGGCAATACGGTGAGCAATTTGAGCTCGAGCCGTGCGCTGCGCGACGTGACGCGGGCACATGGGTGCGAATACAATGCGGCGGCCGTAGGCGAGGTCAATGTTGTAACCAAGATGAAAGAGACGAATGCGGTAATCGGCGGCGAGGGCAACGGCGGGGTGATTTATCCGGCAAGCCACTACGGGCGGGATGCATTGGTCGGCATCGCCCTCTTCCTGACGCTTTTGGCAAAAAAACAGATGAAGACGAGCGAATTGCGTGCGACCTATCCGCCTTATTTCATTTCGAAGAAGAAGGTACAGCTGACGCCGGATATCGACGTGGACGCGATTTTGGCGAAAGTAAAAGCAAAGTTTGCGCAGTATGACATCACGGACATCGACGGCGTGAAGATTGACTTCCCGGAGAAATGGGTACATCTGCGCAAGAGCAACACCGAGCCCATCATCCGCATCTATTCGGAGGCGCACACGATGCAGGAGGCGGAAGCAATCGGCGACGAGCTGATTCAAATCATCCGCGAGATGTGTGAATAAATAACTTCTATTGTAGTAAGTTTGATGCTCCCGTCGCTCTGCGGACACGTTGTCTACCGCAGTCGACGGGAGTTCTTTTTGTCCCGATGGGCTATTGACTGCCGAAGACGAAGGATTTTTTTGCAAAGAACGGCTGTCGACGATTTGACGACAGCCGTTCTTCATATCCCGACCGGTTGTTTA
>CAYXIX010000106.1:0-8158 GCA_964465405.1 uncultured Parabacteroides sp.
CTTTCCCCTTGAGGCGATTATTTTGCGGCTTTCGACTTCGCCAAATCCAATGCGGATGTCGTTACGTAATATTTAGCCAACATGTTGGGTACTTCCCAATCGGGCAATTTGCCGTCAACCAAATAACCCAAGAACTGCTCTGTCACCTGCCCGAAGTGTGCTTCGTGGCCCACACGATATTCCGCCGGGATTTCGACCTGCCATACGCCGTCTTCCAGCTTGTTCAACGTTACACCCGGATATTGTGCCGCCACAATTTCCATCGACGCGGCCAAATCTTTTTCATAAGCAGCCAAGTCTACGCCTTGAGCCGCCTCCACGTACAATTCCGGCTGATAGTTCTGCTCCTTGCCCTGACGGATTACCAAATCGGCCTTGCTACCCTTCATCACCGAGAAATGCGTGTCGCCGCCCCCTTCGGGGAAGGTATAATTCCAAATCACGGACACCTTCGCGGTCACCCCTTTTATCTGATACAGAATGTCGCCATTGCAGAACAGTTGCAACGTGTCGTTCTTGACATCTTTCTGCAAAAACTCGGGATAAGGCTCCGTGCCGGTCACCTGCTTGAACTCTTCCTTGCTGATGGGGGTTGCCCAGCGGTTGGCGTCCAGCAATTCGATATCCGTCTTATAATCGACAATCTGATTCGGGAAGGCTTCCCACTGAACCATGTCGACGAGGTGCGTCGTCACATCCACAATCCCTTCGCCCTGCTGCGCCACGTCGAAATACCAGACCGGACGGGTCAAAGGTTTGTTGTCGACCAGCTTGAACAAATGGTGCACGCTCTCTTTCACGATGGCCGGCTCTTCGGGCGTGCCCGGAAGCTGTTCGCCATAAACGGCCGGAATCGTCGAAAGCTCGCGTTGCAACATCGTCGTGATTTCGTTCCGCTCCGTCATGATGTCATACAGAAAAATGTCTTTCTGCTTGGCAATCGCAAAACATTCTTCCAGCAGTTTGAAGTTCCGGCTGTCGATTGCCATCGGCTTATCGGAAAGCACATGGATGCCGGCTTCGAGCGTTTTCTTGATATACTCGGTCTTTTTCCCGTTGTTGCCAGCCTGAACCATCACGTTTCCTTTCTTCTCTGCCAACATTTTCTCGAGGAAATCAGCCCCCGTATAGACAATCTCGTTCCAGTCGGTCGGATTCTCGGAACGGGTGTTGAAACCTTCGATTCGCTTCAGATGCTCTTCCACGTCGAAACCGGTAGGAGCGTACACATAAACATCTTTAGAAACTTGCGGATAAGATACCTTTTGCACCAATGCCGCATGGAAATGTCCCGGATCCAACGTAATCAGTTTTACTTCGTCCGGTGCCCCGGTAAACCCTTCGGCAGCATTCTCCTGTTGCTTCGTGCTGCACGACGACGCCCCGGTCAACAGCGCCGCCATTGAAAATACAAGATAGTTTTTCATACGATATAATAAATCATTATTTAAAATGTTGTCCCATTCCGATCATTATGCCGACAAATGTACACAAAATCAAGAGAAATAAAAACGAGTCAGACAAAAAAGGAGTTCCACTTTTACCTCCGGCACAAATCCGGATGCCCGGAGCCTAATTCCATTTCCTCTCCGGGCAATATGGGGCATCCCCCGCCGGTAAGGCATTTCAAACCCGGATACCTGTTGTTTTATTTCCGAATTGCCTTTATATTTGCGCGGTATTTTATCCAATCAAAATTAAACACACTAAATAACTATGCATAATTGGTTTGAATGCAAAATCTCCTTCGAGAAAATAATGGAGAACGGGATGCAAAAGAAAGTAACGGAACCTTATTTGGTCGATGCTCTCTCATTCACAGAAGCAGAGGCACGCATCATCGAAGAAATCCGCCCCTTCATCTCCGGCGAATTTACGGTAACAGATATCAAACGGGCACGTTTGTCTGAACTTTTCTTCAACGAAAACGGAGACCGTTTCTATAAAATCAAAGTCTATTTCATCACCCTCGACGAGAAAAGCGGGGCTGAGAAAAAGACGGCTGCCCAAATGCTGGCGCAAGCGTCGAGCCTGAAAGAGGCCATCGCCGTCTTGGAAGAGGGCATGAAAGGCACGCTGGCCGACTATACGATTGCATCCGTCACGGAAACCCAGCTGATAGACGTCTTCCCTTTCAACGCCAACAAGATTCCGGCAGAAAAGAAATCGGATGAGGAGCTGATGGCCGAAGCCAAACAGCAGGCAGAAACAAAAGCGGTATGAGCATAACAGAAAACATCACCCAGCTAAGAGCTTCGCTTCCGGCAGGAGTCACGTTGGTCGCCGTCTCCAAATTCCACCCGGTATCGGCTCTGCAAGAAGCCTACAACGCCGGACAACGTGTGTTCGGAGAAAGCCGGGCGCAAGAATTGGCAGCCAAACAAAAAGCGTTGCCCGACGACATCGAGTGGCACTTCATCGGCCCGTTGCAGAGCAATAAGGTAAAAGCCATCGTGCCTTTCATCTCGATGATTGAAAGCATCGACTCGCTGAAACTCTTGCAAGAGGTAAACAAACAGGCGGCCAAACACGACCGCGTAATCCGTGTGCTGCTGGAAATCCACATTGCCCAAGAAGAGGCCAAACATGGTTTCAGTTTCGACGAATGCCGCACGCTATTGCAAACGTTCACGCAAGAATCGTTCCCGTTCGTCCGAATCTGCGGATTAATGGGAATGGCCACCAATACGGACGACACGGCACAAATCGAAAAAGAGTTTCATGCTTTGCATGCGTTCTTTCTCGAATTGAAAACCTCTTTATTGAAAACAGATGAACAGTTCCAAGAACTATCGATGGGCATGAGCTATGACTATCCGATTGCCATCCGCGAGGGCAGCACGATGATTCGGGTCGGCACACACATCTTCGGAGAAAGGGAATATTAACTTTTATACATTTTAAAGAGTAAGAATTCCAAATGGTAACAATAAATTTATATATTTGTAATCGTTGAACATAATTGAATTTGACATGATTGATATTCGGACACAATATGCGGGTTTGTCTCTTCGGAACCCGCTAATCATCGGGAGTTCCGGCCTAACCAATAACGCGGAACGAAATAAGGAATTCGAAAAGGCGGGCGCAGGCGCGATCGTGTTGAAATCGCTTTTCGAAGAACAAATTGAAATGCAAAGCGACGTTTTGATGCAAACGTCTGACTATCCGGAAGCAGCCGACTATATTCGGGGGTACGTAAAGGCCAACCAGATTAATGACTATCTGGAGCTGGTCAAAAAGACCAAAACACTCTGCTCGATTCCAATCATTGCGAGCATCAATTGTTACAAAGCGGATGCGTGGATTGAGTTTGCACGGCAAATCGAACTGGCAGGGGCTGACGCGTTAGAGCTGAATGTTTTCTTCCTTGAAACAGACCTTACACCGGATTATGCCGGCACCCATCATCTCTATGTTAATGTCATTCGGAAAGTAAAAGAGACGGTTTCCATCCCGGTCATACTGAAAATCAGCAAAATGGTGGGAAACATTCCGGCGCTTGTGCACCAACTGACCGTAAACGGGGCAAATGGCGTGGTCATGTTCAACCGATTCTATCAACCGGACATTGACCTTAATACGATGCAAGTTGTTTCGGGCAACGTTTTCAGCAATCATTCAGATTTAAGCGACACGTTGCGTTGGACAGCCATTATTTCCGGAAAAATACCCAATGTCAGCATTGCCGCTTCTACAGGCGTACACGACTGGGAAGATGTGATAAAATGTCTGGTAGTAGGAGCCGATGCCGTACAAATATGCAGCGCAGTTTATACGCATGGAGCAGAAATCATCTCGCAAATGCTGACTTGTGTAGAAGAATGGATGCACCAAACGCATTATGAGTCGATCAGCCAATTCAAAGGGAAACTGAATGCGGCCAACATTTCTAATCCGGCCATGTACGAACGTTCGCAGTTCATGAAATATTTCTCGAACAGAGACTAAGCTTCACAAAAAGGACGCAGAAGACAGAGACGGTCGCAGAGATACGCAGCTTTTTTATTTTCAATAAATAATAAATAAAGTCTGCGTGCTTCTGCGACCGTCTGCGTTTTCTGCGCTCCCTTTTCCTTACCGGATCATGTCGAATCCCGTATAAGGAACCAATGCTTTTGGGATGCGGATGCCTTCCGGCGTTTGGTTGTTTTCCAACAAGGCAGCCACGATACGGGGCAATGCCAACGCACTACCGTTCAACGTATGGCAAAGATGTATTTTCTTGTTTCCGTCCCGATAACGGCACTTCATCCGGTTGGCCTGATAGGAATCGAAGTTCGAAACCGAGCTGACCTCCAGCCAACGTTTCTGCGCCTCCGAATAGACCTCGAAGTCAAAACACAAAGCAGCCGTGAAGCTCATGTCGCCCCCACACAGGCGAAGAATCCGATAGGGAAGTTCCAGCTTCTTCAACAACCCCTCCACGTGATCGAGCATCTCCTGATGCGACTGTTTCGAGTGCTCCGGTTTGTCGATGCGCACCAACTCCACTTTCGAAAACTCATGCAAGCGGTTCAATCCCCGTACATCTTTTCCGTACGAACCGGCTTCCCGACGGAAACACTCCGTATAGGCACAATTCTTAACCGGCAACTCTTTTTCGTCCAAAATGACATCCCGATAGATATTTGTCACAGGCACTTCGGCCGTCGGAATCAGGTAAAAATCATCCATTTCGCAATGATACATCTGTCCCTCTTTATCCGGCAACTGCCCCGTTCCGTAGCCCGAAGCGGCATTCACGACCGTCGGCGGCATGATTTCCAGATAGCCGGCCGCACGCGCCTCGTCCAAGAAGAAATTAATCAACGCGCGCTGCAAACGGGCCCCCTGCCCTTTATAAACCGGGAAACCGGCACCCGTGATTTTCACACCCAAATCAAAGTCTATCAGGTCATATTTCTTGGCCAATTCCCAATGCGGAAGCGCATCTTTGGGGAGTTCCGTTTCCATTCCTCCCATCTTCTCGACCTTGTTGTCTTCGACTCCTGCACCCTCCGGAACCTCCTCGTAAGGCACGTTCGGAATTGTATAGAGCAATGCCTGCAAATCTTCGGCTGCCTGCTCCATTTCTGCCTGAATCGCTTTATTCGCTTCCTTTATTTGAGATACATGCAATTTGGCATTTTCTGCTTCTGATTTCTTTCCCTCTTTCATCCACTGCCCAATACTTTTAGACACGGAATTCACCTCTGCCAAATTCTTATCCAATTGATTTTGAGCACTCCGTCTTTTGCTGTCCAATTCTATCACCTTGTCGATGCACGCTTTCGCATCTTTAAAGTGCTTCTTCTCCAGCCCCCTAATCACACGGTCCGTCTCCTCCGTAATAACCTTAAGCGTCAGCATATCTTTTATGATTTTTTATTTAAGGTGCAAATATACATATAGTTTTAAGACCTATGAAGCCTTGTGAGCAGAAAAAAAGACCGCCCGCCGGAAATACAAATTTCTCTCGGCAGGAAATTTTTGTTTCCTTTTGGAGAAACTTTGGTTTCTTCAGCAAGAAACCTTTGAAACATTTTTATCTTTCAAATGAAAGTCTTATATTTGAAATTCTCTTATCAACTACAAAAACATTGAGTGAATGAAAACATCATTTTTTCTCTGCTTATGTCTCTTTGCCTGCCTAAAAGGAGCAGCACATGAGCAAATGCGCGTAATCGAACAACCGGCTTTCGATGCGTGGAACTCTACAACACTGGAAATAGACCGCATCGAACTGAGCGACACCGCAACGGTCTTTTATGTGGATGCCTTTTTCCGTCCGCATTATTGGATTCAAATCGTCAAGGAAACCACGCTGCTGGCTGACGGGAAAAGCTACCCGATTCGCTCTGCCGACGGCATCACGCTGAGCGAAAAGTTCTGGATGCCCGACTCTGGGACGGCATCGTTCCGGCTCTTCTTCCCCCCGCTGCCCAAAGAGACGCGACAAGTGGACTTCATCGAGGGGAACGAAGAGCGGGCGTTCCGTATCTGGGGCATCCGATTGGACGGGACAAAGCCGGAAGCGCAACTCTCCCAATACGTCTTCAAACCCGATTTAAGATTGGAAGAGCCCAAATTGGAAGGAGGAATGGGAACGTTGGAAGGAGAACTTATCGGGTATAAAGAGGGAATGAACAAATCTCTGCAACTCATTTTATTCAACATACTAACCGGTAACTCGGAAGAACATTTCGTAGATATCCTTCCCGACGGCACATTCCGGTTTGAATGTCCTTTGATAGCACTTACCAGCGTAGTGCTAATCGGAGACGGCATTTCGCATCGGCAATTTTACATGAAACCCGAAGAGACAACCCGTCTGAAAGTCAACCTCCCGGAAATCTGTCGCAGCCAGTCGAAAAAAAGACAAGATGAACCTTCACTGGGAGAGAAATACTATTTCAGCGGCGCACTGGCAGACCTAAACAACGAACTGGCAAACAGCGAACAACAAGAAGTCCCTTATTTTTATGCCCGAAGTGAGGAAGAATACATACAAGAGATAAAGACCATTGGCGCAATGACGACACTCGAGCAGTACAAAACCTATTGGACGGACAAATACAACACGGCTGCTGAAAAGTTAAAACAAATGACCGGCATAAGCGAAGCCCGCAGAGAGCTAATCGGCATTCAATTAAAACATTATTTGGCGGAACAGTTATTGGCTTATCAGCGGATTGATTTCTACTACCAGCAAGCCAACAACATTCCGCGCGACTCTGTCCTCGCCGACCGCCCGGAACTGATTCCGCAACAAAGTTACTTCGACTTCCTGCCGAAGTGCATTCCGAACAACGGATATTTCTTCTACAATGGTAGTTTTGCCTACATGTTAGCTCAACTTCGCTATTCCAATTTCACCGGGAAAAAACTCGATTGGAAACAAGGGGAACCGTTATTCGACAACACCACTGATTTGGCACGTATCATGGGCGACTATACAGGGCCACTGTTCGACCTGTTGACTGCCTATCGATATGCCTCCTCCATCGCCGAGTTCCAACCGCTGACTGCGGACGACAAAACCCAACTGGATGCGCTGAATCCCGTCCTGAAAACGGAACTCCTCGCCATGAACGAGCGGCTTCTGCAAACCATCGAAGAGAACAAGAAGAAATCGGGTTATACGGTCGACCGCGTAAACATTGCCGAGATTCCGGAAGAAGAGCTTTTCAACGCCATCATTACGCCCTATCGGGGCAAAGTTATCTTCATCGACTTTTGGGCAACTTGGTGCGGGCCATGTAAGGCAGCCATGAAGATGACCGAACCGGTGAAGAAAGAATACGAAGGCAAAGACGTCGTATTCCTCTACCTTGCCGGCGAAAACTCGCCGAAAGGGGCATGGGAGCAGATGATTCCGGACATCAAAGGCGAACATTACCGGATGAGCGAAAAGCAATGGACTTACTTGGGGAAAAAGTTCGGTGTACAGGGTGTCCCCTCCTACATGGTCATTGCCCGCGACGGTACGCCGACTCACTTCCAAGTCGGTTTTCCGGGTGTCGATACAATGAAGAAATGGTTGAATGAAGAGTTAGAGAAATAAGACTACCAGTTCGCCCTCTTTCGCTCAACCCTCAGCGAAGAAGAAATCAAAAACAGTCCACCCCTTTATTATGCTTGCAATTGGGGAATAGAAGGCGGCAAACCCATACCGGGCTATGAGGCGCACCCTGCCATCTACGTCACATGGTACGGCGCACAACGTTATTGTGCTTGGGCCAGCAGGCAATTACCGACAGAAGCCGAATGGGAGTTTACCGCACGGGACAGTGTCTACGGAGATTATAACAACCTGTATAGCGGAGGATTGGAACTGGACAGTTTGGGTTGGTATGACATGTGCGGGAATGTGTGGGAATGGTGCAGCGATACCATCATGAAAAACGGGAAACGATTTGTCACCGTACGGGGTGGGACATGGTTCAATGAAAGAGCCATCTGCCGACCGACTTGCCGCTACTTTATTTTTCCCGAAAACAAACATTTCAATCATGGATTCCGTATCCTAAAAGACTTGTAATATTTTTCATCTAACTATTGCAAAAAATAAAAATAAAGCCTACCTTTGCACCGTCAAAAACAAAACGACATAGCATAAAAGGCGAGATAGCTCAGCTGGTTAGAGCGCATGATTCATAATCATGAGGTCCCGAGT
>CAYXIX010000107.1:0-8153 GCA_964465405.1 uncultured Parabacteroides sp.
CCTGGGTGAAACAAGTTTATCTTTTGCCATGACACATTTTGTTTTTTAACGCTGTTTATTCTGAATTTGAAATCCTAACTGCCCCAACAAATCGGCCTCCTGGGGGAGGGCATTCACGATTGCATAGGCCTGAAATTCTCTCGGATACGGATAATTTGCCCGAAACCATTCAAAACGGTCAGGGTTCTCACGCAACATGCGATCAACAAGCAATGGATTGAAACAAGACAGGATTGCACGTTCAACCCGATATCCGGTAAAACGATTCATGTCAATCAAAGGTTGTTCGAGAGGAGGAGGCACTACATCTTTTAGCTTCGGAATATCCAACTGAAAGAAAGAGGCAATCTGTTCCAAACAGGCACGTGTCCCGTTTGCCTTGCCATCGGCAGAAAAACCGGCGATATGCGGCGTTGCGATATATGCGTGTTGCAACAGCAGGCGGTTTATATGCGGCTCGCCTTCCCAACAATCGATAACCAAATCACCTATCCGGCCTGCCCGATGGGCATCCAACAACGCAGAAGTATCATTGACAGCCCCCCGCGCCGCATTAATAAAACATGGCTTCTTTCGCAGACGGCTAAAAAACGCGCCGTCAGCCAAATGGAAAGTAGGGTAACGCCCTTCACGTGTCAAAGACGTATGGAATGTAACAATATCCGCTTCTGAGGCAAGCGTCTCCAACGAAACAAAACCGCTTGGCCCTTCTATCTCCGCACGAGGAGGGTCGTTGAGAAGGACATGCATCCCGTATGCCCGGCATAGCGATTCCAGTTCTTTTCCGACATGCCCTACACCAACAATGCCAATCGTTTTTCCCTGCAATGAATCGCCCAACCGGAGCGAACGAGCCACAAGGGCAGCCAATACATATTGGGCTACCGAGCGTGCATTGCACCCCGGTGCATTTTTCCAGACAATACCTGCCTGCTCGCAATAACGGACGTCAATATGGTCGAAACCAATTGTCGCACTGGTAATCAACTTTACACGGCTTCCTTGCAATAATTCGCGTGTACATTTATCAATGCTTCGGACAATCAACGCGTCAGCATTCCGGACATGTTCGGGTGTAAACTCTTCAGATGAAAGATAGGTAATATCTGCGACAGAATCTAATATTCCTCTTAAATAAGGGATCGTTTTGTCTGCAATAAGTTTCATTTCAACACTCCTTTTCTACTACTTGTCTGTTTACCGGTGCAAAAATAGATATAAAAAGGGAATCTCAATTCATGCAAATGGGCTTTTCATTTCATGCTAATCCTAAAAACAACGGCCCTATCCCACTTTACTCAGGATAAGGGCTGTCTCTTCACTTAAAAACATAGGAGATTATTTCTGTTTCCGTCAGTTAGCCATCTCCGAGAGGAACTTGATGCGAACCAGCCGGATTTCCTCTTCTGTGTAATCGCCTCCTAACTCTTCTATCGCTTCTTCCAAATCATCTGTCTCTGAATCCTTGAAGTATTCATATATATCTTCAACATGATCTTCGTCCATCACATCATTCAAAAAATAATCGATATTGATGCGCGTTCCTGAATACACAATTGCCTCTACCTCATCGAGCAACTCCCCAAATTCCAATCCATTAGAAACAGCAATTTCGTCTAATGCAACTTTTCGATCAATGCGCTGGATGATGGAGACTTTCAATTTCGATTTATTGGCAACCGTCCGGACACGCAAATCTTCCGGGCGCTCAATCTCATTCTCTTCTACATGACGCTTTATCAATTCTACAAATTCTTTTCCATAACGCTTGGCCTTACCAGCACCAACACCCGGTATATTCTGTAGTTCTTCGAGTGTAATCGGATAAGTTGTCGCCATCGCCTCCAGCGACGGATCTTGGAAAATGACAAAGGGAGGAACCTCCAAACGCTTCGACAACTTCTTACGCAAATCTTTCATCATCGAATAAAGAACCGGGTCAACCGCGCAGGCAGCTCCACCACGTACGGGTGCGACCTCTTCCTCTTCTTCATATTCATGATCTTCCGTAATCTTGAAAGAAACCGGATGTTTCATGAACTCCTTCCCTTTTTCCGTTATCTTCAATAAGCCGTAATTCTCGATATCCTTAGCCAAATACCCTGCAATCAAAGCCTGTCGGATAACGGCATTCCACGTTTTCTCGTCTTCTTCCGATCCCGAACCAAAAACATCCAGCTCATCATGTTTGTATGATTGTATTTCTGCCGTTTCATTTCCGACCAGCATGTTCACAATATAGTCTGATTTAAACTTCTCCTTTAACGTACTGATCACATCCAATACGGCACTCAATAATTCCTTTACTTCCACTTTTTTCTTTGGGTCCAAACAGTTATCACAATTACCACAATTATCTTCCAAATATTCTTCACCAAAATAATGTAACAACACTTTTCTCCGGCAAACCGAAGTCTCAGCATACGCCGCAGTTTCCAACAACAATTGCTTCCCGATTTCTTGTTCTGCTACCGGCTTTCCCTGCATGAATTTCTCCAACTTCTGCAAATCCTTATAGGTATAAAAAGCGATACATTGCCCTTCACCGCCATCTCTGCCGGCACGTCCTGTTTCCTGATAATACCCTTCCAGACTCTTGGGAATATCATAATGGATAACATATCGCACATCCGGCTTGTCAATGCCCATTCCGAAAGCAATTGTAGCGACAATCACATCGACTTTCTCCATCAAAAAAGCATCCTGATTGGCAGAACGCAAAGCAGAATCCATTCCCGCATGATAAGGCAAAGCTTTAATGCCGTTCGCTTTCAATATATCCGCAAACTCCTCCACTTTCTTCCGGCTCAAACAATAAATAATGCCAGACTTTTTTTCGTTCGACTTGATATATTTGATAATCTCGCGATCAATATTGTTTGTCTTCGGACGAATTTTATAATACAAATTAGGACGGTTAAATGAGGATTTGAAAATCGCCACATCTGTCATTCCCAGATTTTTCTGGATATCATGCTGTACTTTTGGAGTAGCCGTCGCAGTCAAAGCTATTACTGGACGGAGACCTATTTCGTTGATAATCGGACGAATCCGACGATATTCCGGGCGGAAATCATGTCCCCACTCCGAAATACAATGGGCCTCGTCGACGGCATAAAACGAAATCTTGATCTGACGAAGAAACTCAACATTTTCTTCCTTAGTCAAAGACTCAGGAGCCACATAAAGCAACTTCGTAAGTCCGCTCCTAATATCATTCTTCACCTGGTCAATTGCAGATTTATTCAAAGAAGAATTAATAAAATGAGCCACCCCGTCGTCTTCGCTGAAATTACGCATGGCATCCACCTGATTTTTCATCAAGGCTATCAATGGAGAAATCACGATTGCTGTTCCTTCCATCAATAATGAAGGCAATTGATAACATAAGGACTTGCCGCCACCTGTCGGCATTAAAACAAAGGTATCTTTTCCTGCCAATACATTCTCAATGATGGCCCGTTGATTTCCTTTAAAGGTATCAAAACCAAAATGTTTTTTCAGTTCTTCTGTCAGTTTATCCTTCTTTGCCATACCAATAAAATTAATAAAACTATCAATTAGGCTACCTGTAAACGGTTTACATCTGATTTCTCGAATTTTTCTTTTGCATACTTCAATGTAACCCGGAGTTTTTTCTCATTTGTCGACGGAAAACTGTACATGGCATCCATCATTACAACTTCCATGATGGAACGTAACCCACGTGCTCCCAATTTAAATTCGAGCGCCTTATCAACAATAAACTCAGACACATCTTCATCAAACGTCAATTCGATTCCATCCATCTCAAACAATTTTATATACTGCCTGATGATTGAATTCTTCGGTTCTGTCAATATGTTACGCAAAGCTTGCCGATCCAACGGGTTCAGATATGTCAAAATCGGCAGACGGCCGATAATTTCAGGAATCAAACCAAATGATTTCAAATCTGCCGGTGTGATATACTTCAGCATATTATTACGGTCCACCTGCGCGGTTGATTCACTTGCTGTATATCCCACCACGCGTGTATTCAATCGTTGCGCAATCTTCTTTTCAATCCCGTCGAAAGCGCCTCCACAAATAAACAAAATATTCTTTGTATCGACCGCTATCATTTTCTGTTCCGGATGCTTACGCCCTCCTTGAGGCGGGACATTCACAATCGATCCTTCCAACAATTTCAACAATCCCTGCTGGACACCTTCTCCACTTACGTCCCGCGTAATCGAAGGATTATCACTCTTCCGGGCAATCTTATCAATCTCATCAATAAACACAATGCCACGCTGGGCAGCACCCACGTCATAATCAGCAGCCTGCAACAAGCGGGTCAAAATGCTTTCGATATCCTCTCCCACATAACCTGCTTCCGTCAAAACAGTAGCGTCTACGATGGCAAACGGGACATGAAGCATCTTCGCGATTGTCCGCGCCAGCAATGTTTTGCCCGTCCCAGTAGCTCCCACCATAATTATATTGGACTTTTCTATCTCAACATCATCCGGAGTTACTCCCTGAATCAAACGTTTATAGTGATTATAGACAGCCACTGCCAAATAACGCTTCGCTTCATCTTGCCCTATCACGTACTGGTCTAAAAAAGCTTTAATCTCTTCCGGTTTCGACAAATCCTCTTTATGCAGTCCAAACGTACTTTTCTTGTCAGGCATTTGTTCTTTCACGATTTCATACGCTTGTCTTGCACATTCGTCACAGATTGCCCCCGAAATGCCATTGATCAACAAATTGACATCCCGCCGGCTTCGCCCACAAAACGTACAGTTTTCACCTGTTTTGGCCATTCTTAAACTTTTTATTATTTATTCCGTACCAGCACTTTATCTATCATCCCGTAAGCCAATGCTTCCTCTGCCGTCATCCAATAGTCACGATCGCTGTCGTGCTCTACCTTCTCATACGGTTGTCCAGAATGTTCAGAAATGATGGTATACAATTCTTTTTTCACCTTCAAAATTTCACGAGCCGTAATCTCAATATCAGAGGCCTGCCCTTGCGCTCCACCTAAAGGCTGATGAATCATCACGCGCGAATGCGGCAACGCCATCCGTTTACCCTTCGTCCCGGCAACCAGTAGTACGGCGGCAAAAGAGGCAGCCATCCCCGTACAAATGGTCGACACATCACTCTGGATAAACTGCATCGTGTCATAGATGCCATATCCGGCATAAACCGAACCGCCCGGAGAATTGATATAAATCGAAATATCTTTGCCCGGATCGCTCGAATCCAAATAAAGCAACTGTGCTTGAATAACATTGGCTGTATAATCGTCCACCTGCGTTCCCAAAAAAATGATCCGGTCCATCATTAACCGCGAAAACACATCCATCTGGGCAACGTTCAACTGACGTTCTTCTATAATTGTCGGAGAAATATAGCCATAACTGCTGGTAAGATTCATATAACTATCCAACGCATTGCTATTCATACCCAGATGCTTCGTAGCATACTTTCTAAAATCATCCATAATCTTTATCTTATTGTCTTTAATAAGCACAAGAAAAGGGTTTCCTCTCTTGCTTATCGGAATAACAAAGTTATAAATAAATTTTCAAAAGAGACAACTTATTTATATCCGCATCCATATTTTTTCGAGAGGAAACCCTTTTTTCTCCGAAAAGCGGCCACAGACCACTCTTCGCCTCAAAGATTTATTCCATCAATTTATTATATTCGTCAAGTGTTACTTCCTTCACGTCCAGCTCAATCTGTTCTTTCAACCACGCCGCCAACTTTTCTTCCAACGCGCGATTAAAAGTGTTTTGGAAAGTCTGCTTATTATTCAAAAGGTCTTTCGCATAATTGCCCAACACATCTTCCGGAACCGAAAGCATTCCATACTGAGCGAATTGTGCTTTAGCCACTCGTTTGGCAAAATCTTCCAAATCTGCATTTTCGACCTTCAATCCATTGTCTGCCACCAGCTTTTCGCGAATCAGCTGATATTTCAGATCCTCTACAATATGCGGATAATCCTCGTCTATCTTCTCCTTCGTATTCTTTTCATCGGCAGCAAGCAACCAGCGTTTTAACAAATCGTTGGCAAAAGACAACTCACCCACTTTCTGAACCAACAGGTCACGTGCATCCACGAGGAATTTGAAATCACTCTGAGGCGTAAACTGTTCTGCCAACGCTTCCCGGATTTTATTCTTAAACTCCTCTTCGCTCGTCACGACATCCTTGCCAAATACTTTGTCAAACAATTCCTGATCCAACTCGGCATTTGCATGACGCGTCACATCTTTGATTTCAAAACTGAAATCGCCCGTATGCTCTGCCACGTTCTCTTTGTTAATCTTCAAGAGCGAAGCGATTTCCGCCTCAGCCCCTTCATAGGCTTTGCTGGGGTTGAACACAACAACCGAATGCTTCTTGGCACCGATAAACTTCGCTTTCTCTGCTTCTTCTTTTATATACATTGGCATCAGAACTGCTTCTTCAACAACAATTCCACCTTCCTTAGGTGTGCCGTGTTCCAGCTCTGCCAATGTACCTTTCACCAAATCTTTCTCCTCTACATCTTCTACCTCCTTATATGTGCCGAAATTAGCCTGATAAGCCTCCAATTGCTTGTTCACCATTTCGTCATCAATCTTTATCTGGTAGTACGGAAGTTTGTCTGCTTTCGAAAGCTCAACCTTGATTTCCGGCGCCAACGCGACATCAAAACAAAATTCAAAATCCTCCTGCGTATCAAAATCGACCTCCGGCTGTTCGGTTTCACTCGGCAACGGCTCACCCAATATATGCAAATGATTATCACGAATATAAGCCGTGATGTTTTCGGATATCAATTTATTGACCTCTTCGGCCAACGCATTCTTTCCAAACATCTTCTTTACCATGCCCATCGGGACCATCCCTTTGCGGAATCCCGGAAAATTAGCTCTCTGACGAATGCCCCGAAGGTTCCTTTCAACCTGCTCTGCATAGTCAGCTTTCACGATTTCTAATTTAAGGACGCCCCTTGTGGCATCCGTGTTCTTAAGTGAAACGTTCATTCTGAATGATTTATTTAATTAATTATTCTGTGCGAATTTTAAGATGCAAAATTAGATTTATTCTTTCAATCTCGCAAATTGTTTCAATTAAAAACTTCTGCTTATCTTTGACAGCAAGTTCTTTATCTATATAATAAGATGTATTTAAAAGGTATCTACGCCCCAAAACCGGCGCTCTACAAACTTTTTCTCTTGCTCCTGTTCATGCTGATGGGAGCGATTTTTTCTTCACTTTTGGCAACAGGAATCTTCTACGGCTCATACGGCTTGAACGCCGACCTCATGGAACATCCGAATATGGTCCGCCTTATACAGCTTTTTTCGACTGCCGGGACTTTTCTTTTTCCGGCAATCGCATTAGCCTGGACTGGCAGCCCGGCCCCTCGCCGCTTCCTCTCGCTCCGTCCACTCCCCAACACCCAACTCTTCCTACTGACAGCCGCGAGCGTCATCCTGCTCTCACCGGCCATCAGCCTGACCGGTCTGCTCAACCAGCAGATGGAGCTACCCTCTTTTCTCGCTCCCGTCGAAACATGGATGCGTGCGCAAGAAGCATCGGCCGAAGCAATCACCGTGATGTTGCTTGCCGACAATGACATCCTCTCTTTACTGTTCAATCTCATCGTGATAGCCCTCGCTGCCGGTGTCGCCGAAGAGTTCTTCTTCCGTGCCGCCCTGCAACGAGTCATCGGCGGGTGGACACGCAATCCACACATCATTATTTGGTGCGCAGCTATCCTCTTCAGCGCATTCCACCTGCAATTTTTCGGCTTCCTGCCCCGTATGCTTTTAGGAGCTTACTTCGGATATCTGCTTTATTGGACGCGCAACATCTGGATTCCCGCCTTTGCCCATTTCACCAACAATGCGGTCGCCGTCATAATCCTGTCCGACAACCGGCTGAAAGCGAACGAGTTCATCACCGGAGAAGTCACCGCCCCCAACTTGTTACCTTACGCGCTCCTTGCTGCGGCCGCGTTTGTCCTTTTCATCTACTGCTGCCGATGTATCCGTCAATGGATGCTTACCGGAGACGCAAGTTCCCCGCAATCTCATCTATAATTTTGAGAAGAATAGAATCCGTATTTTTGAGTGACGAAGTCAGGAGGTGATTAATATTTTTCAACCTTCAATTTTCAA
>CAYXIX010000108.1:0-8085 GCA_964465405.1 uncultured Parabacteroides sp.
GCAAAACCGCTGTGAATACCTATCACTTCCATCCCATAATGCATGATCGCCGTTTTCTCGACACCACGTATCGTCGCATTAATACCCGGACAATCTCCTCCTAACGAAAGAATTCCAATTTTCATTTTCTTCATGTCAATACAACAATTTATCCACACTACCTACTTAAAAGATAGCCCCTTGTCCATGACTCAAAATCTTTTCTCCAATTCCTCGTCTGTCAGTAAGGTTACAATTGTTTTCCCATCCGGTGTCAGATTCGATTCCAGACAAGAAAAGAGAGCAGCCAACAAATGATCCATTTCCGCCGCAGACAAGATCTTACCCAAAGGGATTGCTGCTGCCCGCGCTAACGAAAGAGCCAACGAACGGCTAAGCTCCTCTTGCACATCACAACCGATTTCACTTGCCTGATCTATCATATCCCGCAACAACAAGGTCGGATTCAAATTTTCCACACCTGCCGGAATCCCTTGAATGATATAGCTGTTGTTGCCATCATCCACCAATTCAAAGCCGACGAAACGCAAATCATCAAGCAATAAAGGCAAGATTTTCGCTTCATCCGTTGTCAGTTCTAAGGTTTCAGGGAAAAGAACTTGCTGAGAAGCACCTTTACGCTGACGAATATGGGTAAGATATTGGTCAAAAAGGACACGGATGTGGGCCCGATGCTGGTCGACCAATGCCAATCCCGACTTCAGCGAAGTCACGATATAACGTCCTTTATACTGATAACAAGAGCTCGAAGCCTCCTTCCCTGTGTCAAACAAACGATTCTCCTCACCAGGCATCCTCCTTTCTTCTACCTCTACAGAGGTTTCCACTTGAGCACGTTCTGCTTCAAAACTCTGATATAACTTATCCCAATCAATAACCTCTTTCTTATTCGTCTGTACCTCAAACGGATTATAGCCCAAATCCACCTGTACACGGGGCGGTTGCTGGACAGTCGGCACACGCGTAGGATTATAAACCGGTATCTGAGGCAAATGCTCTTCCTCGAATTCAATCATCGGAATTGCACTTGATTTTGCCAATGTTTCGCGCACCGCAGCCAGCAAGATTTGCCAAATCGGCTGTTCATTTTCAAATTTAATCTCGGTTTTCGTAGGATGGATATTCACATCTATCGAAGCCGGGTTAAGTGTGAAATACAGAAAATAACCGGGCTGTTCGCCGGTAGGAATCAATTGCTCGTATGCCTGCATGACCGCCTTATGAAAATAAGGATGCCTCATAAAACGCCCATTCACAAAAAAATACTGCAATGCACCACGTTTCTTGGCGGAATCCGGACGTCCGACGAAACCAGTAATCGATGCCAACGGACTCTCGACCGTCACAGACAGCAATTTTTGGTTCAACGACTTGCCGAAAACGTTCACAATCCGCTGTCTGAGTCCCGACTGGGGCAGGTTGAAAATCTCCGTGTCATTATGATAAAGGGAAAATGCGATGTCTGGATTCACCAATGCGACCCGCTCGAACTCATTCACAATATGGCGGAACTCCGTTTCATTCGACTTCAGAAACTTCCGCCGCGCCGGTACATTGAAAAAGAGATTCTTGACAGAAAAGACACTCCCTTCACTACAGGCATCGACCTCTATCTTTTCCAATTGAGAACCGGAAAACAGCAGGTGAGTACCCAATTCAGCTCCTTTCAGACGTGTACGAAGCTCCACTTGCGAAACAGCCACAATAGAAGCCAACGCCTCTCCCCGAAACCCCATCGTATGCAAAGCGAAAAGATCTTCTGCATGAGAGATTTTCGAGGTCGCATGTCGCTCGAATGCCATCCGTGCATCGGTCTCCGACATCCCTTTGCCGTCGTCGATTACCTGCACCAGTGTACGGCCGGCATCCTTAATCTCGACTCGGATATGCTTTGCCCCCGCATCGACCGCGTTCTCCACCAACTCTTTCACGACCGACGCCGGACGCTGAATCACTTCACCCGCAGCAATCTGGTTGGCAATGTTATCAGGAAGTAAATGAATGATATCGCTCATTGCATGAACAAAAACCAGAATAATGCAATCAATAAAACGGCAGCCAAAATTAATTTCCCATTCTTATAGGTCCGATTCCTGCTGTCTTGACCTCTCTCGCGGCTTTTCTTCAGGTGAGAAGTCCCTTCAATAAAACTTCCTTTGATTTCAGCTTTATAATCTTCCGCGCTCAACTGATCTTCCAAGCCCATTTCGCGCTTTACCTTGCGTATGCGATCTTCCATAGCCTCCTTCTTAGGATCCCAATAAATAGGCTTATGGTCGAACTGGCGAGGTCTTCGTGTATTATAAAAAGAGAAAAACGCCATATTATTTTGATATTTCTAATTACCCTGCTAATGTACAAATTTATTGCTTCGCTTAGGTGCTTCCGCCGCTTTTCTTTTTATCACCTGATAAATATCATAACGATCTTTCGGCCGCATATAGTCGAACCAATAGAAATCAGCCAACATTTTCTGATCCGGTTTCAAATCAGGAATAGGCGTCATCGTACCGGTTGGCGACGGCCAGATTTTAAGCCGGTCTAATTGATTATCTTTCACCCAGATTGTCAAGAAACCGCTCTTTGTCTCGTTCATACCGAGTTTCTCTCCATTCTTTTCTTGCGGATAGAAGATTGATTCCGCATTACCCGACACATCGATTCGCCTGAGCGCCTGCCCTTCGAAATAAGCCTTCAAATCATTTCCCTTCAACTGGTTGTAGTAGCTCGAATCGACATATTGCGCCGCAAAAGCAAACTGAATGACATGGGCATGGTCAATCGTACTGTCGTTCATGTAAATCGCAATCGTATCGCCATACAACTGATAATTCTCATTCCAGAGAACCGGCTCTGTGTACATATATAATATAGAATCGCGCGTATTAAGTTGCATGGAATCACATACCCCCTGCAAGTCGGTTCGGTAGAAACGCACACCATAAAAAGCCTTCACCTCCCGATAAGCCGAATCAATCGTCATCATCTGCAACGTATCCGCATGCAAGAACAACGTATCGCCTTGCGAATATTCAAGGAAAAGCGCACTGTCGGTAGCAAACGCATACCCGGTCTGTTCGTTGTAGTAGCCCAATTCCCCTTCAAGGGTCGATCGCTGGAGCGTATCGACCAAACTCATACGCCCATGAACCTCACCTATCCCCGACACCCGGTCATAGAAAATCGAATCGCCGGTCAAAATCCGCACGCCCGACTCCACCTCCGAGCGGTCCAGCAACAACGCCTTATCGTTTACCGTATCATACCATCCTCGCGACGAACGGATGATTCCACTATCCGAAACGATAACCGAAGGCCCTAAAATAGTTGATACCTTTGAATCGGTATTATAGTGAAGCGTATCTGAATAAAGCGTGAAGTTCGGGTTTTCCAGCCGCACACTATCATTAAAAATAGCCAATTTCGTACCCGGAGAGTATTGCCCATAAAAAGAGGAAAGCTGGTTCAGCGAGTCGACAATCAGTCCGCCCTCAAAATAATAACCGATGTTGGGAATCCGTTCATAGTTCAAGCTGTCGGTAAAAAGCGTCACTTGCCGATTCTCCATCCGGACATTCCGGCGCAAATAGGCAATCCGTGTATTCCCGTCATACAGCAAATAATCACCGAAAACGAACAAGGTATCTCCCTGCTCCATCCGGACATTGCTGAATGCCTCCAGCGAATTAGTCTGTTCATAAAAGTAGGCACTGTCGCAATACATATACGAACTGTCATGCCGGAAGCAGACATCGCCCGTCAGAATCTGCACATCCGGACGCATCGCCTCGTCGAACGACAACGTGTTGGTATGTTCCAAATAAACCTTTGTCGCCTTGACCGGGACTGAATCCCGCTCCTGCTGCGACGGGACACTGTCAGCAACTGCCAGACTGTCGGTCGCCGCCGTGAGCATTTGCGGAAGAGGCCGAACACTGTCGCGTCCGACCACCACACTATCTGCCGTCTGTGCAAACAGGCAAACCGCCGTCCACAGCAAGCAACAGGTCATCATAAACCGTTCGCTCGTCCTCATTCCTTTATCCAGCCGGGATACTGGAAGTCACAGTTTTGCCAACCGTCAGCAATCCGGACATACGTACTCTTCTGTTTCTTGACAATCCAATTTTGCAGCAGTTCTTCCTTCTTACGTGCCTCCACAATCTTTTTCAACTCTTGGTAATCATCCACAATATTTGCCTTATGCTGCTCCACGCGCGCTCTCAATTTGACAATGGCCACCACCTCTTTCTGATTTTTCTCGTTAATCATCGTGAACGGTTTCGAAATATCCCCCACGTTCATCGTATACACCACCTTTCCGATCTCCTGAGGCAACTCAGCCATTTCAAATTTCGGCGTGCCATTATTACGGCTTTCATAGTTCTGATTGACCATCAACCCTTTGTTGTTTTTCGTATCTTTATCAGAGGAAATATAAGTCGCTGCATCCTCAAAAGAGAACTTCTGGGCTTCAAGATCAGCATAAAGCGAATCCATCCGCGTCAAACATTCGTTCAGTTCCTTTTCTGACACCTTCGGTTTCAACAGGATATGACGGCAATTGACACGGTCCCCCCGCTTCTCTATCAATTGAATAATATGGAACCCGTACTCTGTCTGCACAATCTGCGAAACCTTCTTCGGGTCGTTCAGGTTAAAAGCGACATTCGCAAATTCGGGTAGCAAGGTACCTTTACCCATAAAACCCAATTCACCACCACGCACCGCCGAACCTTCGTCTTCGGAATAAAGACGCGCCAACGTCGAAAACTCATATTTCCCCGAATTGATATCCTCCGTATATTGGCGCAGACGCGCTTTGATGGCATCTGTCTCCTCAAACGGGATACGCGGCTCCATCATGATGATCTGAACCTCAACACTTGTCGGGACCATCGGCAGACTGTCTTTCGAAAGCTGGCTATAATACTTGCGCACCTCAGCCGGCGTCACCTTGATTTCGCCCACCAGTTGGCTCTGCATCTGTTGTACCCGCTGCTGCTCCATAATCATCTCTTTCCGTTCCGTCTTGATTTCGGAAATCCGCTTCCCGAAATACTCCTCCAGTTTTTCTTTCGAACCGACATTGTTGATGGCATAATTGATCCAACGGTCTGTCTCCTGAATCACCGAGTTTTCGTTCACCTCCACACTGTCAAGTTCTGCCTGGTTCAGAAACAGTTTCTGAACTGCCAGCTGTTCCGGTATCACACAATAGGGGTCTCCGTCGAAACGCTGCCCTTCGTTCTGCATATACAGACGGTGACTCTCGATGTCGGACAGCAAAATTGCGTCGTCGCCCACTACCCAAACAATTTCATCAATCACATTATCTTGCGCCCAAAGCACACAAGACAAACTGACAAACATGCATACTGTCAAAATTTTTTTCATCCTCTTCCTTTGCTCTAAACCATCCGTCATGGCGTTGCGGAAAACTTCACATCTCCATGTCTGACGGCATTATTATACAATTCTTCTTCAAAATCCTTCAAATACTGCACTTTCCGCCGATTCGTCAACATCTCGATGATCTGCGGACCGGCATAATCATACGGTGCGACCTGCCCGATTGGCAAATAGTCGCTGATGTTCAGCAAATAGCAATATACACTATCGCACATTTCCACATAGCGGTTCGCCTTCAAAAAGACATTTGCATCAGTAACGCGCATCGGTATATTCCCCATCACCTCATCGAAATCCACCCATTTGTCGTAAAAATAATCATAAATCACAGCATTCTGGACGCTGTATTTCTCGATTTTTTCCACCGCGTCTTCCGATGTCGACCGATACCATTTCTTCACATCCTCCAATCTGGGCGCATCGGCTGGAACCTTCAAGAACAACCCCTTAATCAAGGCCTTGTCCAAGACAAACTTCGACTGGTTCTCCTCGTAGAAGCGCAACTTGTCGCTCTCCTGGAACTCTGCCGAAAAACGTTCGCGCACCAACTGCTCCTCATAGCGATAGCGGATCAACGAATGACGGTATTCCTCCACCAGCCGGTCTACCTCTGCCCGTTCCTCCCTGCCGAGATTCCGCATCGCTACATCGTAGACCAACGCATCCTTGACCCACCTTTTCTCCAAACTTTCAGCCATCAGCAGACTGTCTGCCGACGAAAGACTGCGCGGGATTTGCCGCTGTATCTCCATCCGCCCGAGTACCCGGTCCTTCACTCTTACCAGCACGTCGGCATCATCTATCGGCCGTGTCTGCTTACAAGCACACAACAAAGATACGAATGCTATAAAAATGAAGCAACATCTCATCGCTCTTTCTCTTTATTCTTTCTTTTTCTTAGCCTGTTTCGTTATTTTTTTCACCAGTTTCCAATTGACCGTCACGGGATATGTCTTTTCCAACCGTGCAATCCAATCGGATTCCGCTTTCGCCTGTTCATCGGCAGGTTTGTCCCAAACCTCGCGGTTGCTGACCTCGAAAAGCAACATCCCGTCGCGATATTCTTGCATCAGGAGGTCGAACTCCGGATGTTTCACGGTCAGGTTTTTCCGTTCGGCCGTCGTCACGATATCCCGGATAAACAGGTCGTACACCTCCTGCATGAAATCGCCTGCATACGTCTTGGTTGAAAAAGGACAACGCTGGATGTAGTAGGCAAACTCGTTCTGCGGGAAATCTGTGCCGTTCAAATGGAACAGTGTATTCTTCATCTCTTTCGCCTGTTCATAAAAGGCGCGGTCAGACGGGAAATAGTCGTTGCACAACGCCTGCAACTCGGCGTATGCCTCCGGATAGAACTGATAGCCATATTCGCGCTTCATCCGCTCGTCGAACGCCCGGTAATATTCGAAGTTGCGTTCGCCCTGTGCCATCCGGCGCGACCAACCTTTCTGCAACTCCTCGAACGGGGGCAGCCCCTTCTTTTCAAGCAACTTGATGATGTGATAGCCAAAACGCGTTTTCACCGGACGCGAAATATCGCCCGGCTGCTGCAAGGCAAAAGCAGCTTTCTCGAACGGCTCTATCATCTCGCCCAATCCCAAAACCGGCAACACACCGCCCCGCTTCGCCGAAGCGGAATCGGCCGAAAAACGCTTCGCCAATTCCTCAAAATCTTCGCCTGCCAACGTCTCCTGGTAAAGCTCTTCAGCTCGTGCCAACACGACAGCGGAATCTTGCACCGCAACAGAATCTTTGGCAAAAGGTATCAGGATATGCGCCACCCGAATCTTTCCCGGATTGGGTTTACGGCTGTGAATCTTAATCAAGTGGAACCCCATCGTCGTCCGTACCGGTTCGGATACCGTACCGACCGGTTGCGCGTATGCAGCGTTTTCAAACGCCTTGACCGACTGCATCGGCAGGAAACTGCGCACGTATTCATAGCCTACATGCTCCTTGTCAGCAGCAGACAGTTCATCCCCGACCGCATCAAAATCTTCCCCCCGCGCAATCCGTTCATACGCCTGCATGGCTTGCTCATAAACGGCGACCGTGTCTTTCGAAAGGGTACGCTTCGGCAAACGGAATAGGATATAGCTCAACTCCAAGACCTCGCCATAACGGTCATACACAGCCCGCACGGCGGCCTCTTCACCGGCCTTGTCAGACAGGTAGCTTGATGTCAATTGCGCCCGGTAGCCATCCAACTCGTCTTTAAAGGCTTTCGTCTTGTCCAACCCTTCGGCCTCCGCTTCTGCTACTTTCAGCTTGAAGTTCTTGAACAACTCGACGTAATTCTCCACAGATTTCCGGTCCGACAAATCGACTTCGCTGTTCTTTTGCGCAATGAAAAGAAACTCATCCAACGAGACAGGTTTCCCCGCCACTGTCATCACCAGCGAGTCGGCAGGCAATTTTTTTTGCCCGGCAGCCGTTTTTATCGGCCCGGCCAGGCAACCTGCCAGCACAACCCATACGAAACCCTTCTTTATCAATCCTTTCTTTACCATAACACGATTTACGATTACAAAAATACCATTAAATTAACGGGATGCAATCCTCCAAAGTGTACAAACCGGCCAATTTAGCGTTTTTTAGGGTTCAGCCCCAACAAAAAAAGTTCCCGAAAGCACGATGCCTCCGGGAACTTTGTCTTTTGCATAGCCTTCG
>CAYXIX010000109.1:0-8059 GCA_964465405.1 uncultured Parabacteroides sp.
CGGTTTCGGGTAATGTGAAGGATGTCAGTGGGGAGCCATTGATTGGTGTGAATGTTGTAGTCAAAGGAACGGCACAGGGAAGCGTAACTGATATAGATGGTAATTTTTCGTTAGCGGGTGTGTTGCCTAATACGATACTTCAAATTTCTTACATTGGTTATCAGACGTTAGAAATACAGGCAAAAGAAATGCTTCAAGTTGTGCTGAGAGAAGATAGTGAATTGTTGGACGAAGTGGTGGTAATCGGCTATGGCGTACAGAAAAAAGCAGACTTATCAGGTTCTGTTGCAACTGTTCCGACAAAAGTATTGGAAGACCGTCCAGTTTTGACCGTTGGTCAAGCTTTGCAAGGAGCTGTTGCTAACTTGACTGTGTCAATTGGAAGTGGTCAGGCGACTGATTCACCGTCATTCAATATTCGTGGTTATACCTCGCTGAATGGCGGTGAACCGCTGGTTGTAATCGATGGTGTTGTGTCAGAATCGGACGACTTGAACCGTATGAATCCGGCAGATATTGCCAGCATTTCTGTTTTGAAGGATGCCGCATCTTCGGCTATTTACGGTTCGCGTGCGGCTTTTGGTGTTATTCTAGTTACGACGAAAACAGGACGGGACGAAAAACTTACTATCAATTATAACAATAATTTTTCGATGCGCCGTTTGACTTCTATGGCGGAAGTGATTACAGACCCTTATATTGTGGCTTCGACCCGGAACACGATGTCTTATCCTTGGTATAATTTGTATTCGGCTGATCAGCTGGCTTATGCACAGCAACGTTCAGAAGATCCTTCAATTTCTCCTTATTATCTGAATCCGGATGGAACTTATACATATTTTGGAAATACTGACTGGTTTAGCGAGGCATATAAAAATCTTGCTTTTTCAACTAACCATACAGTAGATGTTTCAGGAAAGACGGATCGTGTGACCTATTATTTATCTGCTGGCTATAACTTCCAAGATGGTATGGTGAAATATGGAACGGATAAATATAATCGTTATAATTTGCGTTCCAAGATGGATCTGAAGTTGACAGATTGGTGGACGATTGGCAATAATACGAGCTACATGACCTCAGACTATGATTCGCCCAATTATTTAGGCAGTTCTTATTATTGGGAGGTGAATCGTCGGAACCCAATGGATGTGATTTATAATCCGGACGGGACATGGACCAGCTCCGGTGCTTATGTTTTTGGCAGGTTATCGGAAGGGGGACGTTGGAATCAGTATTTGACTACGTTCACAACTCAGTTTACGACACGGATTGATATTCTGAAGGATGTACTTTTTGTAAATGGTTCGTTTGCTTATCGTTCAGAAAAGAATAATGCTGAGGGGTATTCGTTACCGGTCTCTTATTACGAAGGTCCAGATAGGGAAGCCTTGTATCATGATGAGGTGACGGAGGCTTATTTGAACAATACAGATGTGCGTCATATTACGTTTGATGCTTACGCGACATTCCACAAGGTGTTTAATGATAAGCATGACTTTACTGCAATGCTCGGATTTAATCAGGAAGAATATCGTTATAATTATACCTCTTCCAGTCGAAGCAATCTGATTTCCGAGTCTTATCCTTCATTGAATTTGGCGACAGGTGACCGTTCTGTCAGCCAATCGATAGAAACATGGGCATTACGCGGAGTTTTCGGACGGCTGAATTATATGTATGATAATAAGTATATATTGGCGTTCAATGGGCGTTATGACGGTACTTCTCGTTTCCCGAAAAACTCTCGCTTTGCATTTAACCCCTCTGGATCAGTTGGTTGGGTGATGTCACAAGAGAGTTTCTTTGAACCATTGAGGGATGTGGTTAGTTTTTTGAAGTTGCGTTTTTCTTATGGTAGTTTGGGTAATCAGGATGTCAGTGCTTATTCTTATATTGCGACGATGGGGTCCGGACAGATTTCCCAAATATTAGATGGGGAACAACCTGTTTATGTGTCTGCTCCCGGATTGGTTGCTGGCGATTTGACATGGGAAAAGGTAACGACAGCAGACTGGGGGCTGGATATTAATTTCTTTGATAACCGTTTGACAGCTACAGCAGATGCCTATATTCGTCGGACAAAAGATATGTTGACAGCCGGAGCCAGTCTTCCCAATGTGTTGGGAACAAGTGTCCCAGATGAAAATGCGGCCGATTTGAAGACAATTGGTTGGGATTTGACAATTGGGTGGCGTGACAATGTTAAATTCTTGGGTAAACCATTGAATTATGGAGTGAGTTTCAACCTTGCTGACAGTCGAGCTTGGATAACGAAGTTTGCCAATGTTAGTGGTACATTGGACGATTATTATGAAGGATATGAAATCGGTTCAATCTGGGGGTTGGTGACCGAAGGCTTTTTTACGTCACAAGAAGATATCGACAATCATGCAGATCAGACGGAGGTGGCTTCCTATATCGGGACACGCCCGATTGAACCGGGAGACCTGAAATTCAAAGATTTGAATGGAGATGGCGTGATTAATAGCGGTTCTTGGACGTTGGACGACCATGGCGATTACACTATTATCGGTAACAGCCGCACGCGTTATACGTTTGGTTTCAGTGCTAATGCAGAATGGAATGGATTTGACATCAGTTTAATGATTCAGGGTGTCCTGAAAAAGAATTATTATCCGAGTGGAGACTTGTATTTCTGGGGAATTTATGCACAGCCTTGGACGAACATTACCTATGGTAACTATTATGACCGTTGGACAGAGGATAATCCGGATGGTTATTTCCCCCGTATGAAGTCTTATGTGGCGGAACAGAGCAGTTACGAAGCAGGTATTGCTCAAACTCGTTATTTGCAAAATGCAACTTATGCGCGTTTGAAGAACTTGACGTTCGGTTATACTTTACCGAAAAACTGGACTGACAAGGTGAATATCGACCGGGTTCGTGTATTCTTTTCCGGAGATAACTTATGTGAGATCACCGGATTGTATAAATATTATAAGGTAGACCCGGAAGGCTTGGGCGGACAGTTATATCCATTGCAACGGTCTTATTCTTTCGGATTGAATGTGACATTCTAATTAAAAAGCAGGAATTTTATGAGATATAAAAATAATATAATTGTATGGACGGTCGGTGTGATGGCGTTATCCATTTTTAATGCTTGTAACGATTCGTTTATGGAACGATATCCGGAGACATCGATTACGGAAGAAGTTTTCTTTTCTACGGTAAATGATTTGGAAATTTATACGAATGGGATGTATGGTTATATCGGTTCTAATTATTGGGATGTTGCGTCTGACAATGTGATGTACACAGAGGATGCAACGATTTATAGAATGATGCGTGGTGAAGTGCGTCCAACGAATGTGAGTACTTGGAGTTGGGGAAATATCCGGAATGTTAATTTTATGTTGGCTCGTGTGGACAATGTAGAAGGGGATGAGACGGAGAGAAATCATTACATAGGATTGGCTCGGATGTTTCGTGCGAAATTGTATTATGATAAGGTGTTGACCTATTCTGACGTGCCTTGGTACAGTCGGGATTTGCAGACAACGGATACGGAATTACTTTATAAGACTCAAGATCCGAGAGAGTTGGTTGTCGATTCGATTATGGCTGATTTAGATTTCGCTGTAAATAACATGATTGATGAGACTTCAAGTCGTACAAAATGGTATTTAAATGGGGCTTTGGCCATGCAGGCGCGAATAGCTTTGTCGGAAGGTAGTTGGCGTAAATACCATTCGGAATTGGGATTGGATGACGCTGACCGTTTTTTCGAGATTGCAGCAGAAGCATGCCGAAAGATCATGGATTCGGGGGCTTACAGCCTCTCGACTACATCGAACGGCGATATTCCAGCTTACGAAGCAATGTTTTGCAGTGAAGACCTTTCCTCGAATAACGAGATGATTTTTTATGAAGATTATGACAAAGATCTGGGACGCTATCATAATGCGCAAGCAATGTTTGATTGGACGACCGGTTTGTCTCGTGATTTGATGGAAGATTATTATGTGATAGAAGACGATCAATTGAAACGTTTCCAAGATGTGGAAGGATATGAAACCAAAACGTTTACAGAAATTTTTGAGAACCGTGATCCTCGTCTGTCGCAAACTTTTATGCCACCTGGATTTATTCGGGCTGGGGAAACAGAGCCTCATCGTCAGAAAATATCGATTGGAGGATATCCGCAAGTAAAGTATTCACCACGTACGTATGATCAGATTAGCTGGGGACTTTCTTATACAGATTTGCCTGTTATTCGTTATGCGGAAGTACTGTTGATGTATGCAGAGGCACGTGCGGAGTTAGGCGTATTCACTCAGGAAGATATGGATCAGACGATTAATTTGATCCGGGATCGGGCTGGGATTCCGCGTTCGACGCTGGCTGAATGGATGGCGAATATCGACCCTGTTCAGGCGAATCGTTATTCAAATGTGACTTCGTCTCAGCGGGCGGCAATTTTAGAAATCCGGAGGGAAAGACGGATTGAATTAGCTTGTGAAGGTTTTCGCTATGACGATTTGATGCGTTGGGGATGTGGCAAGTTGATGGAAGAGGTTCCTCAGGGTATGTATGTTGCCGGGCTTGGTTATATGGATTTAACGGGAGACGGGCAACCGGATTATGCACTTGTTGCAACGCAGGCCGATGCGGATGCCATTCCTGCAGAAGATCAGACACGGTATGAATTGACAGTTGAAATTTTGGAAGGAAATACCTTTGAACTGACGGAAGGTGATCATGGTTATATTCGGATGGTGTCTCAAGTCGGGGCATGGACATTCGTTGAACCTAAATATTATTACTATCCGATAGCAACTCAAGATATTGTCTTAAATCCTAATTTGGTTCAAAACCAATATTGGGTTGAATAGGGAAAGGTTGCAGATTTTTTTAACAACCGATTTTGTAAAAGATGTATTTTTGCAAAATCGGTTTGTTTTAAAAATGCAAACGGGAAAAATAAGTATATAAACCCAAATCGGTCATTAGAAATTTTTGCAAGCAAAGTGTAAGATAACAATCTCATTATAATTCAATCGTACATCGTATCGCTTAACTCTTGTTTAAAAGCAGTGCGTATTCCATGCAAAAAGAAAGCGGAATTTTCTAATGACCGATTTGGGATAAATAGAAAACAATGAAGTATTCGAGAAGGAATTTTTTCAAGTACGGGATAGTTGGTGCGTTGGCTTTGGGTACAACCAATCATGTACTGGCTCATGAGAATGAAATAACGAGAGTCCACAAGGAAAAGAGGGCAAAACGCATGATTTTAATCGCTTTCGATGGTGTATGCGTGGACGGATATGTAAAAGCGAAAAAAACTGCTTTAGATGCTCTGTTTGATGATGGTGTGTTATCTTTGGAAACACGGGTAGTGATGCCTTCCATCACACAGCCTAATTGGACTAGCATTTTAACAGGAAGCGGACCTGAACAACATGGAGTGTTGGATAATGATTGGACGATTCCAACCGCTAAATTGCCAGCCGTTGAGAAGGATGCGGACGGGTATTATCCTTCTGTCTTTAAAGTATTGAAAGAGAATGTGCCGCACATGAAAACGGCATTTTATTACAACTGGGGTAACCTAATCAATCCTTACAACCGAAAATATCTGGATGAGACGAATTTCTTGGAAAATGACGAATATGTTCCGAATTGTGAAAAGGCGTTATCTTTTTTGATTACGAACCGCAATAATCCGACGTTAGTCTTTTTATACACTGGGTATACGGATAATACGGGACACGCTCATAAATGGATGTCACCGGAATATATCCGGGCAATCGAAGATATGGATGCTGTAATCGGGGAATTTGTGGAAAAGCTGAAAGCAGAAGGCTTGTATGACGATTCACATTTTATGTTTCTGACAGATCATGGAGGTATTGAATATGGTCATGGTGGAATTACAACAAATGAGATGATTGTACCATGGGCTATAAAGGGACCGGGTATCACCAAAGGTCTACAGATGAAGGAACCTAATAATACGGTAAACACAGCCTCTGTCATTTTGAAATTGTTTGGGGTTGAACAGCAACCGGCTTGTTGGACAGGTGAAATTCCGATGTCTATTTTTGGAAAATGATAAATAGCAGATTATGACTACGCGAAGAGAATTTATAGTCCGGCTGTCTGCCGGTCTGTGTGCTTTGGCATTGAACGTGTCTTGCAAGGAAGATACCGTGTCTTGGAAAGTACGTTTCGGGATAATCTCAGATGTGCATCAAGATTTGCAGCCCGATGCCGTACGGCGCTTACAGGCTTTCGTGGAGGCGGCCCAAAAGCAGGAGTTAGATTTTATTATTCAATTGGGGGACTTGTCGCACGGTGACGGGCTGGATAAAATCAAGACCGTATGGGAGCAATATCCGGGTAAAAAGTACAGTGTGCTGGGCAATCATGACATGGATCACGCGACGAAAGCAATCGTGACGGGGGCGTTGAACATGCCGGGTAGTTACTATTCGTTTGATTTATCAGGCGTGCATTTTGTCATACTCGACTTGAACCACGTGCGGAAAGACGGGAAGATATTGGATTACGAGTATGGGAATTATTTCACAGCAGATGAAGATCGGGATTTGATTTCACAGGAAGAACTGGATTGGCTGAAAGCGGACTTGGCTGAGACGGACAAGCCGACGGTACTTTTCTCTCACCAAGGATTGGACGAATTGTGGGGGATAGGTGGAGGTTGCCCGAACCGGAAGGAGATACGTGCCGTGATTCAAGAGGCTAATCAGAACGGTCAAAAGGTGTTTGCTTGTTTCTGCGGGCATAATCATGTCGATGCATACGAAGAAATAGATGGTGTGCATTATTTTGAAATCAACAGTGCATCTTATTTCTGGACGGATGCTTCGGATAAATATTCCAATGGGCACATGATTGAATATAAGGATGCTCTTTTTGCCTTTGTGACGTTAGACTTTGATGCCGGGGAAATCAAGATAGAAGGGACTGATAGCGAATTCCTTCCACCGGCACCGCATTCGGGCGATTTCCCGAATGCCGACAGGGTATATCCCTATATTCGTGACAGGCAGGTGAGTATATAAAATAAGGTAGAGATAGACGATGAATACACGAACAAACAAGTTTAAATGGATTCTATTATTTGTACCGTTTTTAGTTTCATGTGTGTCAGAGAGCCGAAAAACAGAGGACATAAAGGCTGATGATACACTCACCCTCCTCTCCTGGAACATCTGGCATGCCGGCCACTCAGAGGCATACGGGCAAAAAGCGTGCGATGGATGTATCGGCATTTTGAAGCAGAGCCGGGCGGATGTAGTATTGATGGTGGAAACATACGGGGCGTCGGATAAGGTGGCGGATTCGCTGGGGTATTACCATCGGCTTTTGTCTAGCAACCTGTCGATTTACAGTCGTTATCCGATTGTGAAAACGTTTACGTTTCCGGACAGCATTGCGACATTCAATTTCGGCGGGGTGGAGATAGACATGAACGGTAGGCGGGTGCGTGTGTTCGACACGTGGCTCCATTATTTGCCAGATATGCGGTTGACACCGACTAACAAGAGTGAGGCGGAGATTTTGGCATGGGATGATGCCGGGACACGTGACGAGGAGATGCGAATCATACTGAATGTGTTGAAACCTTTTATCGCGGAAGCTGACCGTGTCCCGATTATCATGGGTGGAGATTTCAACAGTCATTCGCATTTGGATTGGACGGAGGCAACGAAGGATTTGTACAATCATGGAGGCGCGGTGGTGAACTGGACGGTCTCGCGGATGATTGCCGACGCCGGTTTCAAAGACAGTTTTCGCGAGGTGAACCCGGATCCTGCGGCAAACATCGGCACGACGTGGTTGACCGACGCTGACTCTTTAGAGACGCCCAATCGGCAAGACCGTATCGACTACATCTATTATCAGGGGAAAGCATTGCAGGCCGTGCGGTCGCAATGTTATGATAATTTGTTGGGAGGTAATTTCCGTTTTGCCGGAGGGAATTTCTTTTATCCTTCCGATCACGGTTTCGTTTTGACAACTTTTGAATGGAAAGAGCAATAAAGCAATAGACAACAGCGTTGTA
>CAYXIX010000110.1:0-8021 GCA_964465405.1 uncultured Parabacteroides sp.
TAAACGAACGGGTGTAATACGTGTACGCATAGTTTTTCAAATTGACCAACACTTTCGCGCTCAAGCCTTTGGTAATGAAATCGAGATCCTGGTTGAGGGTAAGGGCGGCAGTCGTGGTATTGTAATTATACTCCGCGAACGAAGACAGCATCTGGGTGTATGGATTCGTTCCCAGCGTACTACCTGAAATCAATTCGTTTCCGAACCGGATGTGTATCGCCTTGTCTCCCTCTTGGCTGGGATAATAAGCCGGGAAGGCAACAGGATTGGCCTGCATCACGGACTGATATAAAGAGCTAACAGTGTAACCCGGCCCCTGCCTGTTTCCTATCTGGGTCATCAACCGGAGGTCGGCGGTCGTCGAATTGGTTATTTTGTAGGTAATATTGTTTTGGAAATTATACCACCAGCTGTTGATGTTCGTGTTGTAGACGAAACTCGACGGAGCGTCGAGCAAACCGGTATCATGATTGGCTTGTAAACTCATATAATAGGTCAATCTCGAACTACCTCCTTGCACATTCACATTGGCACGTTGGTTAAAATTCCCGTTTTTGAAGAGCAAATCATACCAGTCGACGTTCGGGTACAGATAGGAATCCACCCCGGCGGCCGTATTTGAGATTTTTTCGTCCGAATAACGCAACGTAGCGTTAGCGTCTCGCGCCAATTGGGCCTGATTGTAATAATTCATGTAATCTACGCCATCGACAAATTCTACCACGTTCATCGGGCGGAAGTAAGAGGCTTCGACAGAGACATTCACCGTCGCTTTCGTGTTTTCCCTTCCGCTTTTTGTCGTAATCAACATCACACCGTTGGCACCTCTATTTCCATAGATTGCCGTTGCCGACGCATCCTTCAAAATAGAAAAGCTTTCGATGGTCTCTGCCGGAATACGGTTCAGGTCGCCGGTGGAAATCTCCACACCGTCGAGCAAAATCAGCGGGGTTGCCACTCCACCGAAGGTGTTGATACCGCGAATATAAAACGTGGAAGCTGCTCCCGGTTCCCCACCGACGGTGTTCTGTGTGATCACACCGGCCAGTTTTCCTGACAAGTTGCTGGTCAATGAGGAAGAGGATGTTTTCATTATAGCGCCTTCGACTGAGGTGATGGCTCCCGTGATAGAGACCTTTTTCTGGGTTCCCGCACCCACAACGACAACCTCATCCAATACTTCCTCGCTACTTTCCATTTTGATGGAAATAATACCCAAGTCGCCTACGGCAACTGTTTGTTCTTTGTAGCCGATGTAAGAAACCACTAACTCTGTATTGTCCGTTACCTCAATGGAAAACCGGCCGTCAAGGTCGGTAATGGTTCCTTGTGTCGTTCCTTTGATAACAATGTTTACTCCTATCAATGTTTCCCCGGTAGAAGCATCGGTAACAGTACCTAACAATGTACGTTTGATCGGAGCCCTACTTTGTGAGACATCCGGTGTAAACCTTGATCTTTCATTTTCTTTTTTAGAAATAATAATCTGCCGGTCATTAATCGTATAAGTATTGTCTGTATTCTCAAATAGTTGCTTTAAAATACTTTCTACCTGTTGGTCTTTTAAATCAACGCTGACTTTCCGATTCAAGTCGACAGTACGGTCTAAATAGAAAATGATAAACTCGCTGTTTTGTTCGATATAGTCAAACACATCTTTCACAGACTGATTTTCGACAGAAAGTGTGAATAACGTTTTCTGCGAATAAGTCTCAGAAGCGAATAATGCCCCCAATCCGAGTGTCAGGCACAATGCACTAAGTCGCAAAATTCTAATTGATTTTCGTTTTAAATATAAATTCATATCTTTGTATTGATTTTACAGTCAGTAATGTAATTTACTACAAACTAATTGGTGGGCTGAATGGTATTAAGGGTACCGTTCGGCCTTTTTCTTTTTGTGTTGGAATTATACTTTGTCTTTATCCATAAGCGATTGTTTTTTAGGTTTATACTTAATTATTATCTCTTCATGATCATGTTCTATTTGAATAGGGGCGGCTTTTTTCAGGTTGCCGAGTACATCTTCGATGTGTCCAGTAAAATCTAACTTACCACTGCAACTCCATTCACCCACTTTCTCGTCCCAAACAATCGGCACCGCATAATAACGCGACAAACGTTTGAACACGACAGACAACTGCTGGCTGACAAACTGGTAATAGCCGTCTTTCCACGAAACATAGTTTCCGGCATCCACCTTCGTGACGGACGTTTTCAAATGCTGTTTGTCATATTCAAATAACTCATCCGGTGTCAATACTGCGGTTTGCCGGCTGGCTGTCTCCACTTCTACTTTGCCACTGACAAGTACGATTTGCTGCGTTCCATCTTCCCGATAAGCACAAACATTGAAACTGGTGCCCAACACCCGGACGTTCATCTGCTCAGTCTTTACATAAAAGGGTTTATCAGGATTGCGGGCTACCTCCAGATAGGCTTCCCCGTCTATATATATTTCCCGCTTATCACCGGCGAACCGTTCCGGATAAATCACCGTTGAAGAGGAATTGACCCATAGTTTTGTTCCATCTGCCAACACTAACGACAAACGTTTCCCGGCCGGCACGACCAATTTGTTCAACTGTACCGATCCGGTTTTCTCTTTTTTCTTCACGTGACTTTCCTTTTGTCCGGCTGATTGGCGCACGTTTGTCGAATTGACTGAAACCTCCCCGTTTTCCGCATAAGCAATCAGGCTCTCCTTTTCTTTAATCAATACCCTCTCTTCATCGGAAAAAATCAACTGGACATCATCCGTCTCATTTGATGCCGTCAAAGTGTCCATAACCATTTGGTAATCTATTCCTTTCTCAACTGCAAACGGGTTGAAAACAAATAGGCAGACACATGCCGCAGCCGCAACAGCAGCTGCCAGCCAATAACGGCGTCGGATAACCTTGGAGCGCTCCAAGGTTATCCGACGCTCAATCTGTTGCCATAAGTTGGCAACCTCATCCGACGGCAATGTAGCAACCGGTATATTTTGTTTAAACGTTTCAAGGAAAAAGCGTGCTTTACGAATTTCTTTAGCCAATGAGGGATCTTCCCTCTCCAGAGAAGACCAAAAAACCAATGTATCATCCGTCGGATGCAATTCCGACTGAATGAAAAAATCATCATTTAGCAACTGTTTTGCTGTGTATCCGGTATATTTCTTCTCCATTTCCAAACGGTTTTTCTATATAGAGCCAGAAATAACCTTTTTATACTCACTAAAATCAATCTTTTTTCAAAATTTCATCAAAAGGAGTTTGAAGGAAGGGGAAAAATAAAACAATATAAACCAACAGCCATACGTATCCCTGAGTTTTTTCAATGAACGCTGAATCAGATTTTGAGCCGATTGATAATTCAAATCCATCAACCGGCAAATCTCTTCCAACGGCAATTCCTGAATGTAGCGATAATACAAAATTTCACGTTGGCGAGGCGTCAAAATAGAGAGCATCTGACGCACTTGACGAGAATTATTCGCGTGTGTCTCACCCACAATAAAACGGTCTTCAACACTCATTTCCGAGAGGAACGGCAACTCCTCCGGCATAGAATCATTGTAGTCGAGCCGGGCTAAACTTTTGCATAAATTATGTTTCAACGAGACCAACAAATAGGCTTTGACATTGCAATCCTGATTTAATTGATTTCGATTGGTATACAAATAGACAAACAAATCTTGAATGCAATCTTTTATTAATTCCGTATCAGACGTGAAACACAGGCCATATTGATACAAGATCTGTACGTATGCTTCATATAAAGAGGCATACGCACAATCATCCCCGGAAATGAATTGTTTCCATGTATCTATGACATCCATCGCATTCGAATCAAATTTTCATTCTTCAGATTTTGAACGCTAAGTTATAAAAAATTCTCATTACACAAAAATATTGATAAAACCAACCTCCATTCCTAAAACAAATTGTAATTCGTCCGCAACACCTTGAATTCCGTCCGGCGGTTGATTTGGTCGGCTATTTCCTGCTGTTCGGGGGGTAATTGTTCGATAAATTCTTCGGTCAATACGTCGCCTTCTTTTAAGAATGGGTACTCTTTGGCCATCTTTTTGTTGATAGTCTTGGGAACGCTCTCGCCATACCCTTTGGCTTCCAGACGGTCGCGGGCAATGCCACCGGCAATCAGGTAGTCGACAACCGACTGCGCCCGGCGTTGTGCCAGCCGTTCGTTGTATTGGTCCGTTCCCTTCCGGTCGGTATGCGCCCCCAGTTCAATCGTCACGTTCGGGTTGTCGTTCAACATCTTAATCATTTCATCCAACGCCTCTTTCGACTCCGGACGCAAAGTTGCCTTATCGAAGTCATAGAAAATATTTTCGATGACGACCGGCCGATTGATGGGTGACAAAAAGAAGTCGACGATATAGGTCTCACTCTTCTCTTCCGGACCCGTTTTCAATTCGAAATTCTGGTTCAAATAGCCGCGTGCGCTTGCCATCATGACGTAACGGATATCGCGCTCCAGCTCAACCCGATAGGTTCCGTCTTTTTTCGTCAATACCTTCTCGTTCAATCCGTCGCGACCTACGATACGGACTGTCGCCTCCTCAATCGGGTTTTCATCCACATCCGACACAATTCCCTCGATGAACACCGTGATGACGGGCAACTCGAAAGAATAAAGATGGTCATAACCACGCGCATCGTTTCGGTTCGAACTAAAGAAACCTTTCTCACGGCTCCCGGCAAAGGTAATGCCGAAATCGTCGCCCGCAGAGTTGATGGGAGCCTTCATGTTCTCCACATGCCAATGCCCCGTGCTATCCAACGTGGCTTTGAACAGGTCGAGCCCTCCCATTCCCGGATGACCGTCTGAGGCAAAATAGAGCGTAACGGAATCGCGCACGTAAGGGAACAGCTCATCGCCCGGCGTATTGATTTCCGGCCCCAGATTCTCCATTGGCCCGAAATCATTCCCAACCACACGTGCCCGAAAAAGGTCTTTCCCTCCATAACCACCTACGGCATCCGAAACAAAATAGAGATATTTGCCATCCGGCGAAATAGCAGGATGCCCAAGTGCCGTCACCGAATCTTTCACTATATTGGCCCGTGTCCCTTTTCCCCATTTGGCACTGCTGCGGGTAGAGACATAAATTTCTGCCGTTCGATGCCCATCGGGGTCTTGGGCGCAATACGTATAGTACATCGTATTTCCATCTGACGAGAAAGAGGGAGTACCTTCGTCAAATTCTGTGTTTACTTCATCTTCCAGTTCGAGCGGAGCCTGCCAAGCTCCGTTCTCATCTTGCTTGACCAAAAAGAAATCGTTGTTCCGGAGTCCGGTAATGGCACTGGTCGTTTCATCCTTGTCTTTATTGGCCGACTGCTTAGGTTCACGCGTAGAGGCAAAATAAAGCTGGTCATAGTTTTCGCCATAAAGCATGGGACTGAACTCCGAACGGCGGGAATTGAACATATCCATCCGCTTGACCACGTAGCGTGTCGGATACTGTTTCCATTTCTGCGCCTCCTCACATCCGGTAATGCCATTAAAAGCCAAGACACTGCCGGGATTCGCCGTCAAGTACTCATTATAATGTTTAATCGCTTCGCCATACCGGCCGCTTTTATGGTACATCTGCCCGAGGCGAAGACTCACAATCGTATCCGGATACTTATAACGCAATGCGTTCATATAGGCACTGGTTGCACGCGGCGTGTTATTAATCAACCGGTTGCACTCTGCCATACGGAAAGCGATATATCCCCGCAAATCCCGCTTGGCAGGAGATGTTTTCGTGTAAACTTTCCGATAAATCTCTGCTGCCTCAAAATATTCGCCAATGCGTTGTTTTTCTTCCGCATCGCTCAACTTTGCAGATTTACAGGCAGAAAGCAAAGATACAACCGCCAACACCCCCAAAACGTAATATGGAATCAATCGTCTCATGTGCATGCACTATGTACACTAAAAACAAGAATCGAGCCGATTTATTGTATCAAGCCTATAACAATAACGAACTATCTCCGTAGCTGAGAAAACGGAAATCGTGCGCCAACGCATAGTTATAAATCGTTCTCCAATCCCCCTTCACAAAGGCTGAAATCAGTAACAGCAACGTACTCTTGGGTTGATGAAAATTCGTCACAAGCCCCCGCACCACCTTAAATTCGTAACCGGGCACAATAATGATGCGCGTAGCCGTCACCAAACGGTCTCCCCCATTACGGTCCAGATAATCCACGATTTGTTGCAAAGCATCCGCTACCGGCAACCGGTTGTTTGCCTCGTCGTATGGCATCCATTGACCGACCACCAACTCCTCTGCCGTCGCATTCGGATTAGCAGCCAATGTAACCCCGATATAATAAAGACTTTCAAGCGTCCGGACAGAAGTCGTCCCAACGGCAATGATGCGCCCCAAATTATTTTTAACCCGTTCAATCGAACTACGGCGCACGGAGATAAACTCAGTATGCATCTCATGCCCCTCGATTGTCTCGCTTTTGACAGGTTTGAAGGTTCCGGCTCCCACATGCAGCGTCACCTCTTCACGCCCGATACCTTGTGCGTCGATGTCTGCCAGCACCTCCGGCGTAAAATGCAAACCGGCGGTCGGTGCGGCCACCGAGCCTTTGACTTTTGAATAAACAGTCTGATACGCTTGCAAATCGCTTGCTTCCGTTTCCCTGTTCAAATAAGGCGGAATCGGCAATACCCCCGCCGCATCGAGCAGGTCGGCAAACGTACAAGCAGGCTGGTTCCACGTAAACTCAATCAGATGGCTGTCGCCACACGACTGCAACCGTTCGGCTTTCAAGATAACCGTCCCTCCTCCGACCGAGACTTCGCGGCTCAATACCCCCTCTTTCCATTTCTTGAGATTCCCGACCAGACACATCCAACGGCAACGCTCCGTTTGCCGGAAAACCAGCGCATAATCATGTGGTTCAACCGGTTCCAAACAGAACACCTCAATACGCGCCCCCGTCGGCTTCCGAAACAAAAGCCGCGCCTGAATCACCCGCGTATTATTGAATACCATCAAAGCGTCTGCCGGCAAGAACCGGGTAATATACCTAAATTGCGTTTCTTCTATCTCTCCTTGCTTGTATAGCAGTAATTTCGACTTATCCCGCTTCGTGAGCGGAAACTTGGCAATCCGCTCGTCCGTCAGCGGATAATCGAAATCTTCTATCCGAATCTGTTGTGCTTCTTCTTTCTTTGTCATGATGTTTATCTGTAACCGGAATCATCCCTCCTATCCGGCTGCAAAAGTATAAATTTGCGGAGACTTTTTGGCTTCGATGATAAAGGTTGTGATTTACGATTGTCTCATCAGGGATTACGTGAGTTTGGTATTTTTTCTTATCCCGGACTCGCGTATTTATATATAATGACGAGAGCAGCTGCCCCATAGCGTTCATGAGGCAGCTGCTCCTATGTTAAAAGTAAATGCGACTGACTGTTGTTTATTCGCAAACTACCGTCACTTCGTCCACAATCAGCTTACTGCCTACGGCCGCATTATAAGATGCGCCATCTTTGCTGGCAGAGAAGATTATGGCAAACTTGTACATCTTCGATGAATCATACTCTTGAGTGTATTCCAGAGCAAGAGAGAATTCTGTGTATTCTTCCTGGCCGCTGCTGGTAATCTGCGCCATGGCTACAATCTTATCCGGATCATAGATGTTGCTTCCGTTCAGCGTCTCTTCCTCGTTGTCTACTTCATACAGCACGGCAGAGAGGGCGCATTCATCCTGCACATCCTGCAATTCGCCGTTGGCATCGTAGTATTCATTTCCGGGCGTGTATTTGTAGTACCCCTTTACCTCTACGGGTTTACGGTTGAACACCACACCGAAAGAAGTGGTGGCCATCGGATCGGTCAGTCCCGCCATCGCATTAAATGAACCTAAGAAAGCCGTCCCGGCTGTAACCGTGGGTATTCCATAGAGGCTGTTGCCTGTGGTATATACCGACTCCAAGCTCAGTGCCCGTTCGCCGGCATAAGCATCCGTGGTAGAAGTCACGGGCCAGTCTCCGTCATAAGT
>CAYXIX010000111.1:0-7990 GCA_964465405.1 uncultured Parabacteroides sp.
AAAAAAACGGCTCCCAGAAGGAGCCGAATGTTTAAAAAAGAAGAGGATCACGCTTTGAGAAGAGTTGCGTTCCACATTTTCTCTTGCTCCCAGTGAGCGGGGAATCCCATTTCTGATAAATTTAAAACGTGTTTATAGGTTTCTATTAAATCGGACAATAACTTTGAAAGACCAAATCCGGGATTGACCGTTTGTAACAGGAAATTTAGGATGCAGAGAATGTAATAAATTCTGTCTCGCTCGATGTCTTCAGAATTACTGATCCAATAGTTCTGTGTTGAAAAGTCTAACCTGTCGGGGACGACATCAAAAACACGATTCCATAAGAATGCATCATGGGCGCATAAATTGCGGACTTTCACTAAGGCATGCACCCAAGAGCAAAATGTGTGGAACGGTACGCCAAAATGCCAGGCAATACGGTCTTGGTCAGCTTGGTTTCTTAAATGCGAATAAATGCGGGAACAATGGCTGAAATAGAAAAGTTGCGAACAACTCCGAAACGTACACGCATGTCTGTCTCCCTTTTGATATCGATTGATGATTTGTTGGATGTCGTTGTATACATCAATCATGACGATTCGTCCGTCGCTCAATCTTCTGGGGCGAGGATCTTTGAACAAGTTCGCATCGTTATGCCAATAGGGACTATATTTGTTCCCCATCTGGTAGGAAATTTGTTCTTTAAAAGCAATATTAAACATGCTGATACTTTGGGAGACGAAGATGCGAAGCTGATTGTCGAAATCATACAAATTGCAGACTACTTCCCAAGTTGTACCCTCCTTAAAACGGACACCCTCATCGTTCCCTTTCAAAAAATAGCACAAATAGGGTTTTAAGTTTGTCAAACCTTTATTGGCTAAGTACCTACAAGTGTCTTTCTTTTCAAAAATCAACCCTGTTTGTTCAAGAAAAGAGATTTGTCCTTTTCGTGTTAGGTTCCGCTCTTCAAGTTCATGGAACCAACGATTTGTAATTCTGCCGTCATTCTGCAAATGGCAAGCATTTTTGGATTGTGTCATAAAAAATGCGCTTGCCAATTTAGAATTGTATTTACTCATACATCCATTGTAAAAACAAGCGTCTTACAATGGATGTAAAAGTCTTGCATTTATATTTGAATACAAAAGTAGAGTTTGTCGCTCAAAAAAACAATACGTTTTTGATATGTTTTTGGCATAGAGTCATTTTTTTTCGAAAAAAGTTTCGGATAGAGTGGCTTCCGGTACGGTTTATGTCCATTTGCCCTCTTTCAGCTCTTCTTCTTCCACTTCCTTGACTTTTCGGAATAGGTCTGAAGCGAAGATGAAATCGTTCAGCGCTTTATTGTTCGAAGTGATAACTTCTTTATTGTTCCCTTGCCATTCTTTTACTCCCTCTTTGATGAAGATGATGTTTTCGCCGATGTTCATGACGGAATTCATGTCGTGTGTATTGATGATGGTGGTCATTTTGTATTCGACAGTGATGTCATGAATCAAATCGTCGATGATCAGAGAAGTTTTCGGGTCAAGCCCCGAGTTGGGTTCGTCGCAGAAGAGGTATTGTGGGTTTAGCGCGATTGCGCGTGCGATAGCCGCCCGTTTCATCATACCGCCACTGATTTCAGATGGATATAAATCTCCCGCATCGGAAAGGTTGACGCGGTCTAAACAGAATTGGGCCCGCTTTTTGTGCTCTTTGGAGGAATCTTTAGAAAACATATCGAGCGGGAACATGACATTTTCCAGTACGGTCATGCTGTCGAACAGGGCCGAACCTTGAAAAAGCATTCCCATTTCCCGGCGGAGTCCGTTCAAATCCCGTTTATTCATGCAGGTTAAGTCTCGTCCGTCATACAGGATTTCTCCGGAGTCTGGTCGGAGCAATCCAATGATATTTTTGATAAGAACCGTTTTTCCTGAACCGCTTCGTCCGATAATCAGGTTTGTTTTCCCCGTTTCGAAGATAGCATTAATGTCTTTCAGGACGGTACGCCCTTCAAAAGATTTTGTGATATGTTTTATCTCTATCATGTTTATGTCAACATTAAATTAGTTAAGATCACATCGGCGAACAAAATCATAATGCTGCTCATGACGACTGCATTCGTGCTGGCTTTGCCTACTTCCAATGCTCCCCCCTTTACGTTGTAGCCAAAATAGGCGGCGATGGAAGAAATGATAAATGCATAAACCACCGATTTGATGATGGAATACCAGACGTAGAATTCATTAAAATAGAATTGTAATCCATATTCGAACGAAGAGGGAGTCATGCCGTTGGTTGCCAAATAGCTGGCGGCAATACCGCCTAAAATACCCGTGAACATACTGAAAATGACTAAAACAGGAATGAATATCATCATTCCTATCATTTTAGGCAGGATTAAGAAATTGGCAGAGTTGACCCCCATGATTTCCATTGCATCGATTTGTTCCGTCACGCGCATTGTTCCGATTTCAGAGGCGATGTTGCTGCCAACCTTGCCTGCCAGAATCAAAGACATGATAGAAGAAGAAAATTCCAGTAAGATGATTTCGCGAGTTGTGTATCCGATTGTGAATTTGGGGATAAGTGGCGAGCTGATGTTCAAAGAGATTTGGATGGCGATAACTGTCCCGATAAAAACGGAAATGATGATGACGATCCATAAAGAATCGACTCCTAATTTGTAGATTTCTTTAATCAGTTGTTTGAAAAACATACTCCACCGGTCGGGGAGCGTAATGCTTTTACCCATCAGCAAAACATATTCGCCTACTTGATGTAATGCCTTATACATATTAAATAGATAAATTTATAGACTTCTTAAAAGACCAACCGCAAAGATAGCGCAAAATCCGGGAAAACGGTTGGTTATCCCGGTAAAAGCTGTCTTGAAAAGGTAATAATGACTTTTGTTTGCATTATACACGCATCTCTTCTAAGTAGGCACAAGCCTTTTCGACAGTCGGTACATCTTTAATGGTGATGCTTCGTTTGCCGTTTTGTTCGCGCAGATTACAGATACGCGGATATTTTTGAACGAAACTGAGCAGTTTGTCGAAAGCTGTACTCTCATAATAAGGGCTGTCGGGGTTGGAAACAAGATAGAGACTCATTTGCCCTTTTTTCAACACGACTTTCTTGATGCCTGAATTCTTTGCCATGCGGCGTAGCCGGACAACTCGTATCAACTCTTGTCCTTCTTTAGGTATCTTACCGAAACGGTCTTCCAGCCGTTCGCTAAAAGCGAGGAGGTCACGCTCTTCCTCCATTTTGTCTAATTCGCGATAGAGGGAAATCCGTTCAGAATCATTCGGAATATAAGTTTGCGGAAACAAGAGCTCCAAATCGCTTTCGATAAATGTTTCGCGCACATATTCGCTGCCTGTATCAATCTGTTTGCCGGACGTGTCTGTATAAAGGTCGGCAAACTCTTCCGTTTTCAGTTCGTCGACGGCCTCTTCCAAAATTTTTTGGTAGGTTTCATAACCCAAATCGGCGATGAAGCCGCTTTGTTCGGCTCCTAACAGATTTCCGGCGCCGCGTATATCGAGATCCTGCATGGCGATGTGAATACCGCTTCCGAGTTCGGCAAAATTTTCAATGGCTTGCAGACGGCGACGAGCCTCTTGCGTCAGGCTGGAGAGGGGTGGGGAGAGCAGGTAGCAGAATGCTTTCCTGTTACTCCGCCCGACGCGCCCGCGTAGTTGGTGTAGGTCTGAAAGGCCGAACTGTTGGGCGTTGTTGATAATAATCGTGTTGGCATTGGGAACGTCGATGCCATTTTCGACGATACTGGTCGCAATCAAGACATCGTATTCATAATTGGCGAAATCGAGGATGATTTTCTCAAGTAGTTCCGGTTCCATGTGCCCATGCCCGACAGCGATACGCGCATCCGGTACTTCCCGTCGGATGAGCGCTTCCATTTCGTAGATGTTTTGGATACGGTTGTTGATAAAGAAGACTTGTCCGTTTCGGCTCATTTCGAAGTTAATGGCTTCACGGATAATATCCGGATTGAAGCGTTCCGTTTCGGTTTGCACCGGATATCGATTGGGAGGCGGTGTGGTGATATTCGAAAGGTCTCGGGCTCCCATCAAAGAAAATTGTAAAGTACGAGGAATGGGTGTAGCCGTCATCGTGAGGGTATCTACATTGGCTTTGAGCTGGCGTAGTTTTTCTTTGACAGAAACACCAAACTTCTGTTCTTCGTCGACAATAAGCAAACCGAGATCCTTGAAAACCACATCTTTGCCGACGATTCGATGCGTCCCGATCAGGATGTTGACGTCTCCTTCTTTTAAATCTTTCAAGATTCCTTTGATTTCTTTTTGCGTGCGTGCCCGACTGATATATTCAATACGGCACGGGAAATTCTTCAGACGTTCACTGAACGTTTGGTAGTGTTGGAATGCCAAGACGGTTGTAGGTACCAAAACTGCAACCTGTTTGTTGTCAGACACGGCTTTGAAGGCTGCGCGGATGGCCACTTCGGTTTTCCCGAAACCCACGTCGCCGCAGATCAGGCGGTCCATCGGCCGGTCGCTTTCCATGTCGGCTTTGACTTCGGCCGTTGCCTTCATTTGGTCTGGTGTATCCTCGTAGATGAAACTGGCTTCCAATTCATGTTGCATGAAGCTGTCCGGGCTGTATGCAAATCCTTTTTCTTTCTTCCGTTTGGAATAAAGAAGAATCAAATCACGCGCGATGTCTTTTACTTTAGACTTTGTGCGTTCTTTCATCTTTTCCCATGCGCCGGTTCCCAGTTTGCTCAATTTAGGCGGTTCGCCGCTTTCTTTCCCTTTGTATTTGGAAAGTTTGTGGAGCGAATGGATACTGACAAAGATGATGTCGTTGTTCTGGTAAATCAGCTTGATAGCTTCTTGTATTTTACCGTTTACTTCTGTGCGCACCAATCCGCCGAATTGTCCGATACCATGATCGATATGAACAATGTAGTCACCGGTTGTGAATTGGTTCAATTCTTTGAGTGATAAAGAGAGCTTACCGCTTCGTGCTTTGTCACTTCTCAAATTGAACTTGTGAAAACGGTCAAACAACTGATGGTCTGTAAACAGGCACATACGCAGGGTCGCGTCGGCGAAACCTTCGTGTATGGTTTTGCTGACGGAAACAAACGGTATGTTGTCGCCCCTGTCTTCGAAGATTGCCCGGATGCGGGAAGCCTGTTTTTCGACGTCACTCAAAATATAGATGGTGTAACCTTCGTCTAAATATTTGTGGAATGATTCGCTGACTAAATCGAAATTTTTATGATAGATTGGTTGGACTTTCGTAGAAAAATTCAGTGTCACATCGGGCGTACCGGTCAGATGCGTACCGATGTGGATGCGTCGGAAGTTTAATGCCGCGTGCAGGAACGTTTCTCCTGTGATTAACTTTTTGTGTATCTGGTCAATATCGGCAAAAGATTCTTCGTCGCCGACAATAGGCTCTTCATTCCAAATGCTGTCAATCCGTTCTTTCGTCCAAGCCAAATCCTTGCAAATAAGCAACGTGGAAGCAGGGAGGGAGTCGAGCAGCGATACATTTGATTGTTGCCTTTTGGCAATTTCGGGCACAATGTAAATGGTATCCAGTTTCTCTTTGGATAACTGTGTCTCAACGTCGAACGAGCGGATGGTTTCTACTTCATTACCAAAAAAGTCAATGCGGTAAGGGAATTCATAGGAGAAAGAAAATACATCCAGAATGCTTCCCCGCATGGCATATTGTCCCGGTTCATAGACGTAATCCACATGTTCGAATCCATATTCATCTAAAACATCCGAAACGAACATGTTGTCCAGTTTGTCGCCTGCGCTGATTTTGAGTGTGTTTTCTTTTAATAAATCGCGGGCAATCACTTTTTCGGCGAGTGCGTCCGGATAAGTGACGATGACGAAAGGGGCGGTAGCATCTTGTAACATGCTGAGCACTTCTGTCCGCAAAATTTCGTTGGCAGGGTCTATGTGTCCATATTTAATGGCACGCCGATAGGCTGAAGGGAAGAAATAGATATTTTCTCCACCTGTCAACTGTACCAAATCGTGATAGAAATATCCCGCTTCTTCCAAATCATTTAACACACACACATCGTGTCCTTTCCTTTTTGAGAAAAGAGCAGCAACGGACATGGCCGCTCCCGAGCCGCTCAACCCTTTCAAAAACAGATTCCGTACGCTGCCGCGTTGTAACAACGCATCCAATGCCGTAAGTTGCGGATGAACCGTGTATAATTTCAGTAAATCTTGTATTTCCAATGTGGATAATTGAGAATTCAAATAAATTGTGACAAAATTAAGGGAAAGTTTTTCTATAGCGGCGTTAAAAAATATTATCCTTGAGGTAAATGGATGCAGGATAAGGATGGATGAATTTATCTTGGGGATAATTTGAGAATTTTCAGTAAGTTTGCAGAGTAATGTAAAGACGTCATGAAATGCTTGAGGTTAATCTTATTATGTATTTTGTTCGGGGCTGGTTTCCGGTGGATGGGAGCAGCTCCTCTGTTTTACTTTTCGTCTTTGAAGCCTGAAAACGGATTATCGCAATTGTCGGTTTTAAAAATGTATCAAGATCGGAATGGTTTCATGTGGTTTGGAACACGAAACGGATTGAATCGTTACGATGGTAATTCCTTTGTCGTATATAAGCATATTAATGGTGATTCGTTGAGTCTCTCCAGTAACCATATCACGGCTATAACAGGCGATAAAAATGGATACCTTTGGATTGGAACTGTGAATGGGTTGAATCGATTGGATTTAACAACCAATCAGATTTATTCTTTCAATGACCGGATGGTCTATGCCGCTTCACCGATTGCGCAAGCCTGGATTTTATGTCTTTATGTGGATCGGAAAGAACAGCTTTGGATTGGAACAAATAATGGTTTGTTTTTGTATCATCGCGAAAACGGGACTTTTGAAAAGTGTGATTTTGGCGGGAAATTGCCGGATAACCCAATCAGGGTCATCGGAGAAGACCAAAAAGGGAATTTGTTGTTGGGGATATCGGGGAACGGGCTTTATGTCTGTGATCGTGAAGGGCATATATGTGCACATTATTGTAAAAGGGAGGGAGCGATGAGCTTGACGGATAATGATATTTCGGCTATTTTTGAAGGAGCAGATGGTGTGTTATGGGTCGGAACTCGTTTGAAAGGATTGAATCGGATTGATATCAATGCGAATCGAGTGAAACATTATACGGTCGAGAATGGCGGCTTAGGCAATAACTCTGTCCGGACAATTGATGTGTATAACGGACAGGTGATAGTGGGAACTTATAATGGTCTGAGCCTTTTGGACCCGGCCGGAGAGACTTGTGCGACTTATACGAACTTTGATGAAAGCAAGGGCGGACTGAGCCATTTTTCTGTTTATTCTACTTATGTGGATAAGACCAATACCTTGTGGGTCGGGACGTATGCCGGCGGCGTTAGTTACAGTAATTTGGTACATGGGCGTTTTTCTTTTTATAGTTTGGATAAAAGGGCGGATAAGTGGTTCGGTATTTTGTCGACAATGGCTTATCAGCCGGAACGAACGTTGTGGATTGCTTCGGAAGGGCGTGGCTTGTTTGAATGGGATTTGGAAACGGATACATTTGAACGGTATTTGTTGGATTCTCGTTCGGATGCATTAAACGACCGGAATATTATCAAATCGGTCTATGTGGAGGGGGAGATTGTGTGGTGCGGGACTGCAAAAGGTACGCTTTATCAGTTTGATACCCGTACAAAGAGATTTTCGCTTTATTATTCATTCCCGACTGAGGTCAGTATTTATACCATTGCTCGTTGCAGTGACGGTGCTTTGTGGTTGGGTACGACTGCGAATACAGGGATTACTCGTATCTTGCCGAATGGCATGCCTGCTCCGGAGGATAGTATCTTTCATCATTTGCCCAGTGTGCGTAGTTTTATGGAACTTCGGAGAGGGGTGTATCTGATCGGTATGCATACCGAAGGGATGGCGAAGTATGATACGAATACACATACGCTCACTTTTTA
>CAYXIX010000112.1:0-7985 GCA_964465405.1 uncultured Parabacteroides sp.
AATTTTCGCTAATCACCAATTTTACAGGATTTTACAATTCGTCGAACTCACGTTACTTATGTATTCGACCAACGGATAGCAAACGAATACAAGTCGCTGCGCAAGCGGATAGGTAGTGTTCACCCCGCTTCCGTATAGCGACTGAACACCATCCACCGATCGTCCCATCCGGTGAGGAAATCGTTGCTTAACGAGAGGGCGTAGACGCAGAAGCAGACCGCCGCCCAAAACAGGTAGATTGCTTTTGTTTGTCTTTTTGTTTTTTCAAATATTTTTTCGATGACAAAAAGAATTCGGAGCTGGAAGATGAGTCGGGAAAAACGATACACAATATTCTCATAAGCGGAATGGGAAACGGGATGAGCGAACAAGATGTGAGGATGCGTACGCTGGTTTATCTCGATTATTCTTCGTACATTAGCTGCCCAATTAGTAAACAGAAGAACATGCATACGAACAAGATTAAAACAGGTTTGGCCGCGTTCGGCATGTCGGGGCAGATTTTCCATGCCCCCTTTATTTCCACTCATCCTGCTTTTGAGCTGACAGCCATTGTGGAACGCAGTAAGGAATTGTCCAAAGAACGGTATCCGTCTGCTAAAATCGTGCGGAGTTTTGAGGAGCTGATTGCGATAGACGAGTTGGAGCTGGTCGTTGTCAATACACCGGACAGCACGCATTTCGATTATGCGCATCAGGCTTTGGAAGCTGGGAAGCATGTAATCGTCGAAAAACCCTTTACAAGTACCTGTGCGGAAGGCGAATCGCTGGTGGCGCTTGCGCGAGCGAAAGGTTTGATGCTGAGTGTTTATCAAAACCGCCGGTGGGATTCGGATTTCCTTACGGTTAAACAGATTTTGTCGGAGGGTAAATTAGGCCGCTTGGTCGAGTTTGAATCGACTTATCCGCGTTACCGCAATTTTATCAAATCCGGCACATGGAAAGAGACGGGCGAGATGGGAGGCGGATTGACTTACAATTTGGGCTCGCATCTGTTGGATCAGGCGATACAGCTGTTCGGCGTGCCGGAAGCTGTTTTTGCGGATATTGCCATTTTGCGCGACGGGGGGCAGGTGGACGATTACTTTGTGATGCATTTGCTTCGCTCTTCTGAGGCACCGGATGTAAAAGTTACATTGAAAGCCAGTTATCTGATGTGCGGACCGGAGCCGCGTTTTGTCTTGCATGGGACGGAAGGCTCTTTCATCAAGCGAGGGATGGATCCGCAGGAAGCTGCCTTGAATGCCGGTCGGATGCCCGATACGCCGGAGTGGGGCGTGGAAGATGAATGTATATGGGGATGGCTTCATACCGAAAAGGGAGAATACCGTTATCCGAGTGTATCCGGAAATTACGGCGGATTCTACGACGACGTGTATCGCCATCTTCGCTTTGCCGAACCACTTTCGACGGACGCAGCCGGTGTGCTGCCGGTTATCCGTTTGATAGAAGCGGCATGGGAGAGTAGCAGGAGAGGGGAGGTGGTTTATCTTTGACACCTTGAAGGGGGTGTTCGGATATTCCGGCGATTTATTGTACATTTGTTCCCTCCCGGAGAGAATATTATTGTGGTTATAATTAATTTTAGTAATAACATTACAGGATGAAAAGAGACAACGTTATTTTTGACATTATCGAGAAGGAGCATCAGCGGCAGTTGAAAGGCATCGAGCTGATTGCTTCCGAGAACTTTGTGAGCGACCAAGTGATGCAGGCTATGGGTAGCTGTCTGACAAACAAATATGCCGAAGGGTATCCCGGAAAACGTTACTATGGTGGTTGTGAGGTTGTCGACCAGAGTGAAACGATCGCTATCGAGCGGTTGAAGAAACTTTTCAATGCCGAGTGGGCAAACGTGCAGCCGCATTCGGGGGCACAAGCCAATGCGGCAGTGTTCCTTGCCGTGTTGAATCCGGGTGATACCTTTTTGGGGTTGAATTTGGCACACGGCGGACACCTTTCACATGGTTCACCCGTCAACAGTTCTGGTATTCTGTATCATGCGACGGAATACAATGTGAAGGAGGAGACCGGCCGCGTGGATTATGACCAGATGGAAGAGGTCGCCTTGCGCGAGAAACCGAAATTGATTATCGGTGGCGGTTCTGCCTATTCGCGCGAATGGGACTACAAGCGGATGCGTGAAATCGCTGATAAAGTCGGCGCGTTGCTGATGATAGACATGGCGCATCCGGCCGGACTGATTGCTGCCGGACTGCTCAACAACCCGCTGGAATATGCCCATATTGTTACTTCGACGACGCATAAGACGCTTCGTGGCCCGCGTGGAGGCGTCATTTTGTTAGGAAAAGATTTCGAAAATCCATGGGGAAAGAAAACTCCGAAAGGCGAAATCAAGAAGATGTCCCAGCTGTTGGATTCGGCTGTCTTTCCCGGTATACAGGGCGGTCCGCTGGAGCATGTCATTGCGGCGAAAGCGGTTGCGTTCGGAGAGGCGTTGGAACCGGAATACAAAGTATATCAGAAGCAGGTGAAGACGAATGCCGCTGCGATGGCACAGGCCTTTATGGACAAGGGATATAAAATCATTTCAGACGGGACGGACAACCACAGCATGTTGATTGACCTGCGCAAGAAGTTCCCCGACCTGACCGGAAAAGTAGCAGAGAAGGCATTAGTCGCTGCCGACATCACGGTGAACAAAAACATGGTTCCGTTCGACAGTCGTTCGGCATTCCAGACTTCCGGTATCCGTGTCGGAACACCGGCCATCACGACACGTGGCGTGAAAGAGCCGCTGATGGGTGAGATCGTCGAAATGATTGATACCGTACTTGCTGTGCCGGAATGCGACAAAACCATTGCGGCCGTTCGCGAGAAAGTAAACAGCCTGATGAAGGATTATCCGATTTTTGCGTGGTAACTAAATTCAAAACAAAACATATAGAATGAAAACAATCTTATCAATCTGTGCCGGCGCAGCCCTTTGCGTGTTGGCATCGTGTAGCGGCGAGCAGGCACAGACATTGCCTTATAATCAAGGCATCAACGTAATCCCGATGCCGCAGAGCCTCGTGCAGCATGATGGTTATTTCAAACTTACAGGACAGACGGCGATTGGCGCCACTGCTCCGGAAGCACGTACCGTTGCCGAATTCTTTGCGGCAAAGATGAGTACGGCGACGGGGTATGCCGTGAAGGTTGCCGATACGGGAAACATCACGCTGACATTGGACGAAGCGGCAGATGTGGTAAACGAAGAAGGCTACCTCTTGGAAGTCTCCAAACAGGGCGTGACCGTGACAGCCAAGACAGCACAAGGACTCTTTTACGGTATGCAGACCTTCATGCAGCTCCTGCCTGCCGAGATAGAAAGTGCGACGAAGGTGAATGGAATCGCTTGGCAAGCACCGCTCGTAAGCGTGAAAGATGCGCCCCGCTTCGGTTATCGCGGGATTCATCTGGACCCGTGCCGCCATTTCATGCCGGTTGAGAATGTAAAGAGGTACATCGACGTGCTTTCACTCTTTAAAATCAATCGTCTGCACTGGCACCTGACCGACGATCAAGGCTGGCGCATCGAAATCAAAAAATATCCGAAGTTGCAAGAGGTGGCTTCTAAGCGTATCGAAGGCGAAGGTTTCGAGCATGGTGGTTATTATACGCAGGAAGAAATCAAGGAGGTTGTCAAGTATGCTGCCGACCATTTCATCACCGTGATTCCGGAATTGGAATTGCCGGGCCATGAGATGGCAGCCATCGCTGCTTATCCGGAACTCTCTTGCAAAGGCGAACCGGGTACGCCGCGTATCATCTGGGGCGTGGAAGACATCGTGATGTGCCCGGGCAAGGAAGATATGTTCGAGTTCCTTGAAGAAGTCATCGACGAGATGGTTCCGCTCTTTCCAGGCGAATATTTCCATATCGGTGGCGACGAGTGTCCGAAAATCAGTTGGAAGAACTGTCCCCGTTGTCAGGCACGCATCAAAGCCGAAGGGTTGCAGGGCGACAAGGAACATTCGGCTGAAGAGAAACTGCAAAGCTATGTGATTCAGCGCATGGAGAAGTATTTGGCGACCAAAGGCAAGAAAATCATCGGTTGGGACGAGATTTTGGAAGGCGGACTGGCACCGTCGGCCACTGTCATGTCTTGGCGCGGTGAAAAAGGGGGTATCGCAGCAGCTGTCATGAACCATACAGTCATCATGACACCGGGCGGCAACGGCATGTATCTGGATGCTTATCAGGGCGACCCGAAGATCGAACCGGTGACCATCGGAGGTTATACGCCGCTGGAAAAGACCTACTCGTATGACCCTGTTCCCGACACGTTGGCGAAGATGGGCAAAGGCAACTTCATCTTGGGTGTACAAGGCAACACTTGGTCGGAATATATGTACGACGAGGCGAAACGTGACTATATGATTTTCCCGCGTATCATTGCCGTAGCGGAAATCGGTTGGACAAACGTAGACCGCAAAGACTATAAGGATTTCGAGCGTCGCATCGAAAACGCTTGTGTCCGCTTGGACGAGCATAACGTCGGGTATCACATCCCGCTGCCCGAGCAGCCGAACGGCTCTTGCGATTTTGTTGCCTTTACCGACAAGGCATCTTTGACGTTCAAGACTTCACGTCCGGTGAAGATGGTCTATACGCTGGACGGCAGCGAACCGACGGCTACTTCGACCGCTTATACGGATCCGATTGAAATCACCGAGACGACGACGCTGAAGATTGCTTCGGTCATGCCTTCGGGCAAGATGAGCCGCGTCCGCATCATCCAAGTAGAGAAGCAACCGCTTGCTCCGGCAAAAGAGGTTGCGAAAACGGTTCCGGGACTTGCGATGAAGGTTTACGACGGCATGTATCTCAACGTCGAAGAACTGGAAGCGGCGAAAGTAACTCCTAAGGAGAAAACCATCAAGTCTACGCGTGAACTGACCGCACAGGTGCGTACCAGCGAATCCATGCGCGGCGTCAAGCAGTATGCAGCCGTTGCGACAGGATATGTGAACATTCCGGAAGATGGTGTCTATTTCATCTCATCCGATTTGGAAGAGGTTTGGATTGACAGCAAACTACTGGTCGACAACGGGGGAGAGGTAAAACGCTTCTCGCGCCACGACAGCTCCATCGCATTGGCAAAAGGCTTGCACGAAATCAAAGCCGTCTTCTTGGGGCACATTATCGGCGGCTGGCCTTCGAACTGGAACGACGGCAGCATCAAGCTCCGCAAAGCAGATACCGAGAAGTTTACCGCCATCATGCCTGAAATGCTCTGCACGGATTGACGTGAAGCAGTAAAACAAATAGAAAAGAAGAAAAGGAGGAAAGCGGATGTGTCCGAATGGATGCATCCGCTTTTGTTTTACCTTTACTCCTCGAACGGTTCGACTTTTGCTTACTAAGCAGATTCCCTCATTGCTTAGGGACGGAGTAGAGGTCACATTATCGAGAATCGCCTGAACGGAACCGCTTTAGGGTTGAATTGGGACGGGGTACATACGAAGTTGAGAGTTTCCGGAAAGTCTGTGGGGATGTCGGAGTTTGTTTTTCTTGGGAGTTCTTGGCGGCGAGCAGGCACTTCGTCGTCCTGGCGACCATCTTCATAGAGGATTACGGCCGTTCTAATGGCAACTATGACCGTCTTCGCAGCAATTGCGACCGTCCTCATGGCGATTTAGGTGCTGGGTGGCGAAAATTAGTTGCCGAAAGGTTTGAAGTAATACCTTTCCCGATACAAAATGCCCTCTTTTTTTAGTGCAAGTTTTTTCTTGTTTGGCAGGTTCTGGGGTGAAAATAGGATTTGTGAAAGAATGAATATTTTGCATAAAGTTCAAACTGTAAATGTAAAGGTACGGTAACATCTACTTAATAATACGAATAATAAACTGATTCTTTTCATGCGTAATCTGTTTTTGTGATTTCGGGTGCGAAGGTAGACATGAAACGTGCCCATACCAATAAGGGGCACGTTTATCATCGGAGGACAATTTCCTCACCTGATGAAGTTTATCTACTTTTGCATCCGAATAAACAATGGAATTGATAATATGAAATATGAGCGGAAGATACCCATAGACCTGTATGCGGAGAGCCCTCCCCGTGCGGAATATGAACTGACGGAGACGGGGTGTTCCCTGATGCCGATTATCCGCATGATGGACGAGTGGGGGGCTCAGGCACAGTTACCTGTTCAATGAGATGAGGCAATATGTCGGGAAGGCAGAAGGAGACACATAATGTTCTATCTTTGTGGCTGGATAGTTATAATATTGGATGGAAACAATTACAATCAGACTTGCCCGAGAGAACGAGCGCGAGGCCATTGCCCGCTGCATCGCCGAAGGGTTTGAACGGGATTTCTCCCTGTTCAGTAAAGACATCGGCAAAGTAACGGCTGCACTTACACCGGGTGTAAATCCAAAATGCTTTTATGTAGCGGCATATAGCCGGGAACTAATTGCCGTGACCGGTGTTTCAGATTGTACCGGAAGGGCTGTCTATACAAATGGCAAAGCGTTCGCCGTCGGGATGTCGCTTCGCTCTTGCTGAAAGAGAGTATGGCAAAAGCCGGTTACAAGGAATATATCTTGGATGTAATCGCGGAAAACAGTCCCGCCAAACGTTGCTATGAGAAGTTGGGATTTCAGGCGTTCAAATCCATAAAGAAGCGAAACGGATATACGAAAGTGTTGATGCGATACGTGATGCCATGACGGATAAGGCATCGAATAGGTTTTTCGCTCTTTCTTCTCCAGAGGATGAAATATCTGTTTAACCGTTTCGGACAAGGGAGGGTAGATACACGTGCAGCCCGTTGTGTCCGGGCTGCTCTGTGTTGTCATTTCATTCTGTTCAGAATTTATGTGCCAGTTCGGCTGCTTGTTTACAGCCGTCTGTCTTTTGGATGTCGCCTTCGTTCAGTACACTTGGCACAAGCACTTCGCCGACTATCTTCCACTGCAAAAGAGCGGCCGAGCGTTCAATGGGGATACGCACACCGTCCATCACTGTGGGGTCTTCCTCTTCGCAGCAGGTAATCAGTCCGCATAGTTTGCCGGCAAACTCCTTGCCTCCCACGACGAGCGAATAGATGCGGTCTATCACTCCCTTTATCTGTGCCGGGATGGAATACCAATACACAGGCATAGTAAACATCACAGCGTCCGCTTCCAGAATGGCAGGGGCGATAAGGTTGAAATCATCGTCGAACGAACAGGCCTTGCCCGTCTTGTAACAGGTCTGGCAGGCATGGCAGCCACCTATCTTCAGGAAGGCTGCGTCAAAGCGGCTCACCGTGTGGCCGAGCGTTTCTGCTTCCTGAATGAATGCTTCCGTCATGGCAAAGCTGTTGCCCTTTTTACGGGGACTTCCGGTAATCACTACAATCTTCATCGTTTGCCCTCCTTACTTTTGTATCGTGTTGGAATTCTGGTTGTAAGCCTTTGCCACGCACCGCCACTGGCCGTCCATCTTCATCAGCAGGAGATAGTCGGTGAAGTCAATGCGGCCTCCCCAGTTCTCCTCCAACACACGGGCTACGGCGAGCGTCTCCTCCACGTCGATGACATCGACACGCGCCCTGAAACCTTTGTCTCCTCCTACGGTGTCTACATTGTGATAGAACTGTTCGATGCTGCCATGCTCCAGCTTCCCGTCAAGGTAGCCGAACAACACGGCTTCGTCGATGAACAATTCTTTGGCATACTTGCTGTTGCCTTCGGCCACGCTTTTCACAAACTTCATGGCAGCCTCTTCCACTGCTTTGTACTCTTCGATATTCGCTCTCATAATGATTACTATTTTATTGGTTCGTTGTTGATAAGTGCAAAGTTAGGGGATGCCTACTGTTTATACAAGTACCGAAAAATTATTCAGGTACTGAAAATTTTTTCGGTATATCTGTGGTTTATGGATGATTCCCCCCCTTGCGTAAAGGCCGCTTATTCCCGATATACAAACGGAATAAGCGGCCTGATTATAACATGAAAATCTGTGACGGGTTCAGTCCTTCATCT
>CAYXIX010000113.1:0-7952 GCA_964465405.1 uncultured Parabacteroides sp.
TTTTTTGTACATTTGTCCCACTAAAACAGACAAATCCTATGGAAGTAAAAATCATCAATAAATCGCATCACCCGTTGCCGGCGTATGCCACGCCGTTGTCGGCCGGGATGGATATCCGTGCCAATTTGGAAGAACCGGTCGTATTGCAGCCTTTCGAGCGGCGGCTGATTCCGACAGGGCTTTACATCGCGCTGCCCGAAGGCTATGAGGCACAGATGCGGCCGCGCAGCGGATTGGCGCTGAAGCAGGGCGTCACGCTGCTCAACACGCCGGGCACAATCGACGCCGACTATCGGGGCGAAATCGGCGTGATACTGGTCAATCTCTCGCAGGAGCCTTTCACGGTGCGCGACGGCGAGCGCATCTGCCAGATGGTCGTCACGGCGCACAGCCGCGTCGAGTGGCAGCCGGTCGAGACGCTCGACGAGACCGAGCGGGGTGCCGGCGGATTCGGACACACGGGGAAATAGATTGTCAAACCAAGCGATTCAAAGATTATGCGAAACCTATTCATAACAGGCATTTGCCTTTTGTTCGCGCTCGGTGTCAGCGCACGGCCGGCGGCCGTGACGGAAAAGGATACGACGGGCGTCGCCACGTCCTCCCTCCGCAAAGTACGTATCAGCGAGGCGGACCAGCGGAAGCTGGACTATTTCTTCTACGAGGGGTTGAACTTGAAGATGGCAGGGAAGTTCGACGCCGCTTACGACGCGTTCAACCATTGTCTGGCAATCGACTCGACGGCGTCGGCTGTGTTGTACGAACTGTCGTCTTTCTACGCGCAGCTCAACCGGCCGGAAAAGTCGCTCGAAATGTTGCGCCGTGCCGTCGCCTACAGCTCGGACAATTTCACCTACCGGCTGGCGTTGGCGACGATGAGCCGTAATCTGGGGATGTATGGCGAAGCGGTCGTCGAATATCAAAAGCTGGTGAAAGAGTATCCTGCCAAACCCGAACTGAACTATTACCTCGCCGACGCGCTCACGCAAAATGGTGAGATAGCCGATGCCATCGAAGCATACGACGCGCTGGAGCAATCCATCGGCATGAACGAGGCGCTCTCGATGCAGAAATACAAACTCTACAGGGCATTGGAACAGACAGAAAACGCGTTCCAAGAGATAGAAAAGCTGGCAGAGAAGTTCCCGATGGAATCGCGTTACCAGATCTTGCTTGGCGACCTCTATCTGGACCAGAACGATACCATCAAGGCCCGTTCGTATTATGAGAAGGCGCATGCCATTGACCCCGAAAGCCCTTATTACATCGTCTCGATGGCACACTACTATGAAGCGACAGGCAACAAAGAGGCAGCGGAGCGGGAAATCCAAAACGCACTTGTCAACGAGAAGCTGGATGTAGACACGAAAGTGGGTATCCTGTCGCGTTACATCATTCAATTGCAACAATCCAAAAAAGGGACTGAAAGTGCCAATGCGCTATTCGAAACATTGCTCGAACAGCATCCTGAGGATACAAACCTGAAGCAGATGTATGGCAGTTTGCTCGCCACGCAAGGAAAGACGGACGAAGCCAAGTTCCAACTTCAACTGGTCACCGAGATGGAGCCGGAGAACGCGGCAGCCTGGCAGCAACTGCTGAATTTGGCGCTGCGATCAGAAGACATCCCTGAGGTAGTCCGCATCTGCACACGCTGTCAGGAGCTGTTCCCCGACGCGCCGGAATACTATTTTTATCTGGGCATCGCCTACTTCCAACAGGAGAAATATGAAGAGGCGCTGAATACTTACAAAGGCGGGCTGAAAGTCATTCCAGAGACAAACGTCAATTTAAAATCTGATTTTTACGGACAGATTGGCGATATCTATTATCAAATCAAGAATATGCCGGAAGCCTATAAAGCTTATGAAGAGGCGCTGAAATACAACGAAAAGAATGTCGTGGTGCTGAACAACTACGCCTATTTCCTTTCGTTGGAGAAAAAAGATTTAGAAAAGGCAGAACGGATGAGTGCACTTGCGGTTAAGTTAGAACCGGATAATGCGACTTATCTTGATACTTACGCTTGGGTTTTCTTCGCACAAGGGAATTACACACTGGCAAAAATCTACATCGAGAGCGCACTGGCAAACGATACGACCAAAAGCGCGGAGTTGGTCGACCACTACGGCGACATCCTCTTCATGACCGGCGATAAGGAAAAGGCCGTCGAACAGTGGAAGAAAGCCAGAGAGATGGGGAAAACAGGCGAGACATTAGACCGGAAGATAGCAGAACAAACCTATATAGAGGAGGAGGGAATCCCGTATGACGAATAGAACAGTTTTTATCATCTTTTGTGTTGCGCTGTTCATCCTTGCGGGCTGTCGTTCATCCAAGCAAACAGGGACAAGAGATAGCGAAACAGTCCGAAGCGACAAAGAATTATTTGCGCTATTGGAGGAACAAGCGTTCCAGTTCGAGACATTGACCGCACGGCTAAACGTCGATTTAAACCTGCCGGGAAATCAAATGAGTTCGCGGGTGGATCTCAAGATGATACGCGACAGCGCATTCCAGCTTTCAGTCCAGCCCTTTTTAGGCATCGAGATTTTCCGGATTGAAATCAGTCGCGATAGCCTAAAAGTTCTCGACCGGATGAACAAGCGGTATGTGGCAGAAGACTATGCCACACTAAAAGGTCAGATCCCAATTGCATTCAACTACTATAACTTGCAGGCGCTTTTCACCAACCAGCTGTTCTTACCGGGAGAGCAGCAAATCAGCCGTAACCAATACAAACGTTTCGACTACGCGCAACAGGGTACAACAACCGAAATGCATGTCGAAGACCTCATGAACCTGCTCTACACGTTTACGGCAGACAACGAAGGGAAAATCCTTTCCACTCAGATTGTCGACCCCGCCAGCCGATATGCATTGCAATGGCAATATACCGATTTCCGTCTGACGGCAGACAAGCAACTGTTTCCGATGAGAATGGACGTACAACTTCAAAAACAGGACAATCCGTTAGGAGGAATCACTTTGTATTTTTCCCGTACGCAAACCGACACACCTGTTCAGATGGATTTCTCCATTCCGTCTAAATATAAACGTGTTACATGGTCACAAATTATCCGACCTCTTATCCATAATAAAAAAGAATGAAATGAGAGTCTTGGGGTTATTCATGTGGATTCTGCTATCAGCGAATGTGCTTTGGGCACAAAAATCGGCACGGGTGCAGACACTCGAACAGCAACGTCAAGCGGCATTGGCTGAAATCGAAGTGACAAACCAATTGTTAGACGAGACAAAAAAAAGTACGCGTAATTCTCTCAACCGATTAAATCTGCTTAGCAAACAAATCCTTTCGCGTAAAGAAGTTATCAACCTACTCGGGCAAGAGATAGAAGAAATCGACAAGCAGATTACCTCATCCCGCAGCGCAATCTCTCAACTCGAAGAAGATTTGAAAAACAAACGGCAGATGTATGGCAAATCCATCCAAAAAATGTATCTCAGACGTAACTCGCAAGACAAGTTGTTATTCATCCTTTCGGCAGATAATTTTGCCCAATCATTCCGCCGGATGCGTTATCTGCGCGAATATGCCGATTGGCAAAAAAAACAGGCAGAAACAATCATCTCTCAACAAAAAGAATTAACCGAAAAACAAAAAGAGCTCGAAAAAACACGGGCAGAAAAAAACAAGTTGCTCAATACGCGAGAAGATGAAAACCGTAAACTACTCGCAGAAGAATCCAACCAAAAGAAAGCAATCAGAGAACTCAACAAGAAACAAAAACAATTACAAGCAGATTTAAAGAAAAAGAAAAAGCAAGCTGACGCCTTAAATCAACAAATAGAAAAATTGATTGCAGAGGAAATTGCACGGGCAGAAACTTCTTCCAAAAAGGGGACAGACGCAAAACAGGAAGAACGGGTAGCCGATACAAAAGGCGGATATGCCATGACAAAGGCCGAGAAACAACTTTCCACCAATTTTGCCGGGAATAAAGGCCGTCTTCCTTATCCGGTTTCAGGTCGTCATACAATCGTCGCACCATTCGGCGAACAACAACACCAAGAACTGAAATATGTCCGGACGAACAATAATGGAATTGATATCCAGACAACGCCCGGCGCAGATGCACTGGCTGTGTTCAACGGAGAAGTCACCCGCGTTTTTGTCATACCGGGCTATAACAATTCCATCATTATCCGGCATGGCAATTATTTGACTGTTTACAGCAACCTCAGCCAAGTCTATGTAAAAGCAGGCGACCATGTTTCAACCAAACAGGCCATCGGTAAAATCTTTACCGATACGGAAAATGGTAATGCCACCATTCTCCATTTCCAACTTTGGAAAGAAAAAACAAAGCTGAACCCGGAACCTTGGTTGGATTAAACACGCTTTCTGATTTTACTCAAAGCAAACTGAATATCAGATTTAGTAATTCTAAATTCAGTCCAATGTGTCTCACTTACCCGACAAAAAACGATAAGTGAAAACGCTAATATGGAACAATAAGCCACGCTGCAACTGAGCGCAGCTCCCACAACTCCATAAAGAGGTATCAACCAATATCCAGAAACCAATAAACTGAAAAGACCTAAACAGGAGCATACGGTACTCCAACGGACTCGTCCCGTCCCAATAAAATACTGGCTCAATATGCTATTGCACGCAAGCGCAACAATTCCGACAGACAACCCAACAACAACTTTCCGCATCCCGACAAATTCTGAACTAAACAAATAATCGGTATACACCCATTCCGGTATTGACAATATACAACAAATGGCCAGCGTAACAGTACAAAAAGTCAACTTAAAAAATCGCAATGTAAGTTGTTTCTGCTCAACAACCTCTTTCATTTGCGCAATCCGGCTGTATTCAATAAAACCGATACTACGATTTATATGCCAAACACTTTCTGAAATCTTTGTCCCTGCATCCAGCAAACCGACCCCGCTCAAGCCTACAAATCGTCTTATCAAAAAATAATTCAACCGTGTCGTACACACTTCCGCAACATTATCTGCACTTCCCCACAAACCATACACAAACATTTCTTTCAGAAACACGCCAAATGGTTTTTGACGAGAGAGACCACTTTCTTTCCGACGCAAATAGGGAAACAGAAGCGCCAAACTGACCAACAACGCAATTCCATTTGTGATATACAAGGATAATATATAAGCATCAACCTCTTGGATATGCAATCCGTAATAAAAAAACAAAAGCACAAAAAACAACAATCCTCCCTGCAATGCAAAAGTCACATTAAAGCCTGTAATCTGGTTTTTCCCCAGTAAAATACGTGAATTTACCGTCACTCCTGTTGTCAGAACAGCAAGCCAATACACATCCATCTCACACCTTTCAGGCAAAAACCCCATCAAAGCCATAAAACCTGAAGCGATGGCCGAACCGATAAAGGTCCAACAATAAGCAGATAAAAAAATAGGACGAAGTGCATAACGATTCATGAAATAAACAATTGTATTTCCGGCTAATATCCCACAAAATATCCCGACAATGTTCGTTGCAGCCATAATCAGTCCCACCAAACCAACACCAGCTACCCCCAACACCTTAGAATTGATGAAAATCAATCCCAAATTCAGAATAGCAATTAGATAACGAGTCCCGATGGTTCCCAAAATATCCTTCATACATCACAAAACTGTCAGTCCATCCAACAACCTCACATACGTATCAATCGCTTCGCGTATCTCCATTAAGCCGATATACTCGTTTGCTGTATGCGAACGGGCAGAATCACCCGGTCCGATCTTGACCGAAGGAAACGGCATCAAGGCCTGGTCACTCAACGTAGGTGAACCAAACGGCTCTTTTCCCAATAAGATAGCCCGTTGTACAAACGGATGATGTACATCCGTCCGTGAAGAATTAAGACGGAAACTGCGGGCTTTCACCTCACAACTCACTTGTTGCTTGATCAATTCGAACAATTCCTCATTCGAATAACACTCATTACTTCGGATATCCACCGTAAACTCACAACGGTCTGGTATCACATTGTGTTGCGTCCCGGCATGAATCATCGTCACGCTCATCTTGACAGGCCCCAGAAAATCACTCTTCTTCGGGAACTGATACGTATGAAACCATTCGATATCCTTCATTGCCAATGCAATCGCATTCACTCCCTCATTACGGGCGGCATGACCGGATTTCCCCATGCTGACGCAGTCTAATACCATCAAGCCTTTTTCTGCCACAGCAGGTTGCATACCGGTCGGTTCGCCAACGACCGCAAATGCGACAGGCGGCAATTGGGGTAACACACTCTCCACGCCATTTTTCCCGGAAACCTCCTCTTCGCAAGATGCCAAAAAAATCAAATTATAAGGTTGCTCATGTTCAGCCAATACACGAAAACTCTCGTATAAAGAAACGACACCGGCTCCCGCATCGTTACTGCCCAATCCGTACAATCGTTCTTCATCCGTCTCCTCTGGTGTAAAAGGATCCCGTGTCCAGCCGGAAGCAGGTTTAACGGTATCAATGTGAGAATTAAGCAACAAAGTCGGTTTTTCTATATCGAATCCGGGAGCAATCAACCACAAGTTATTACCACTACGATTCACCTTATAACCGGCCTTTCCCCACGTCTGTTGCAAAAAATCTGCCACAGCACCTTCGTCCCGGCTGAAAGAGGGGCGTGAAATCATCCCTTTCAATATATCAATTGCGTCGTAATACATGAATGTTTGTTTTCTTCGTTAATACCTTTTCTACCACCACGCGATCCCTTTTCAATTGTTCTGTCAATTGATTCAAAGAATCGAATTTAACATCCTCACGTATATAATGGACGAACGAAATCGTCAGTTCTTTATTATAAATATCACTGGAAAAGTCTAAAATATTTACCTCCAGCGAAATTTTGTTACCCTCCGTCAAAGTTGGCCTACTCCCAATATAAAGCATGCCTTTATATCGTTTCCCTTCCAAATCTACCCACACGGCATACACACCAATACCCGGAATCACTTTACATGCGTCCTCCACCTGAATATTAGCTGTCGGGAAGCCAAGTTTGCGTCCCACCTGATATCCAGAGACAACCTTCCCGCTTAGCTGGTACGGATAAGTAAGCAGACAAGCTGCCTCTTCCACTCGGCATTCGGACAATAACCTGCGAATCTCAGACGAGCTGACAACCACATCCCCTTCACTAAACCGGGAAGCCTGTATCACCTCCATCCCACAAGCTGCTCCATAAGCCACATACTGCTCAAACCCCTCTGCCCGATTATGGCCGAACCGATGATCATATCCCACCAACAAAGTCTTGACACGCAAACGGTCGGCCAATACATCCGTAATAAATTCCTGTGCCGTCAGGCGAGCCAACTGCGGAGTAAAATCCAACACCACGCAGTCGTCTACCCCCGTCGAAGCTAAACGGGACAACTTCTCATCAAAAGAATTCAATAACTTTGGCTGATAATCAGAATGTAAAACAGTACGCGGATGTTCCGGGAAAGTAACAACAGCCGACACAAGTCCCTCTTGGCACGCAATCTGTTTCAACTCATCTATCAAAAAACGATGCCCCAGATGAACCCCATCAAAAAAACCGACCGTAGCCGCCAACCCTTTCCCTTCTGCAATCTTCGCATCTCTAACAATTAACATTTTTCCTATTCCCCTTTACACACGCAAAAATACGGAAAAAATCAGATACTCTTATTTTTCATCCCCTTTGTAATATTTACAACAAAAATAAATCCTATATTTGCTTTAGTTTTGATAAAAGAAGACATGAGGAATACTGTCGTTCACACGGAAGAGAACTACTGTCAACATATTTACTTGACATATTCTCCTATGTTGTTACACTTCGCGGAAAAATTTGTTTCACCCTTTTTCGCAGAAGACATTGTACATGACGTATTTCTAAAATTGTGGGACAAACAAGTGTTCCGTTTGCCGGAAGAAGAGTTGAAACGGATACTTTATGTTGCCG
>CAYXIX010000114.1:0-6132 GCA_964465405.1 uncultured Parabacteroides sp.
TGGTCGAACGGATGGAATATGATATCTTGTATTACGAGAACATGTCGTTGATGTTGGATTTGACGATTCTGATTTATACGGTCAAAACCGTCATAACGGGAAAAGGAGTTTGAAGAATGAATATGGATAAAGGAATATTTTATCGTTTCCTGCTTTGGCGGGACCGGTATATACCGGAGAAGCATTTCATTTTGATTGTCAGTTTTCTGGTTGGTCTTTGTACGGCGGCGGCGGCTATCGTTTTGAAAGGGTTGATTCACACGATACAACATTGGTTGACGGGGAATTTTAGTTTGGAAGAGGTAAACTATTTGTATTTGCTCTATCCGGTTGTCGGCATCCTGCTGGCGGGATTGTTTGTGAAATATGTCGTGCGGGACGATATCAGTCACGGGGTGACGAAGATTCTGTATGCCATTTCCCAGCGTAAGAGCCGCATCAAGCCGCATAATACGTGGACTTCTATTGTCGCCAGTTCCGTTACGATTGGCTTCGGCGGGTCGGTCGGAGCCGAAGCGCCTATCGTGCTGACCGGCGCGGCAATCGGGTCGAATCTGGGGCGGTTGTTCCGATTGGAGCAGCGGACGCTTATGTTGCTCGTCGGGTGTGGGGCGGCCGGTGCGATTGCCGGTATTTTCAAGGCGCCGATTGCCGGGATGGTCTTTGTGGTGGAGGTGCTGTTGCTCGACTTGACGATGACTTCCGTTTTGCCGCTGCTGATTACGTCGGTGACGGCTGCCACCGTGTCTTATATTTTTACGGGGACGGAGGCGATGTTCCAGTTCTTGCAAACGGAGCCGTTCCGTATGGAGCGGATTCCTTACGTCCTGTTGTTGGGTGTTTTTTGCGGGCTGGTTTCGCTCTATTTCACAAAGGTGATGAACCGTGTGGAAGGGATGTACCGCCATCTGGACAAGTATTGGAAGAAGTTTGTCGTCGGCGGTGTAACACTGAGTGTGTTGATATTCCTTTTTCCACCGATGTATGGCGAAGGATACGGCACGATTTCGGATTTGCTGAACGGGAAGTTTGACCGCATCATGGACACGAGTCTTTTCTATGGGCTGAACGACACCTATGGGGGCATCCTGCTCTTCCTCTCGCTCATCTTGCTTTTCAAGGTCTTTGCGTCGAGTGCGACGAACGCCGGTGGGGGCTGCGGCGGTATTTTCGCGCCGAGCCTTTATTTGGGCTGTATTGCCGGTTTTGTTTTTGCCCATGCTCTCAACTATTTCCCCTTCACGATACACCTGTCGGAAAAGAATTTCGCTTTGCTGGGGATGGCGGGTGTCATGGCGGGTGTCATGCATGCACCGCTGACGGGTGTTTTCCTGATTGCCGAGCTGACAGGTGGCTATGCGCTCTTCCTCCCCTTGATGATTGTCTCCATCAGCTCTTACCTGACCATCAAGATGTTCCTCCCTCACAGCATCTACTCCATACGTCTGGCCCAGAAGGGGGAGTTGTTGACGCACCATAAGGACAAGGCGGTCTTGACGCTCCTGAATACGGATAGCGTGATCGAGCGCGACTTCCTCTCGGTCTCGCCGGAGATGTCGCTGGGAGACATGGTGAAGGTGATCGCCCGTAGCGGGCGGAATGTCTTTCCTGTGGTCGACGAACGGGGCATGCTGCTGGGACTGGTCTTGCTCGACAACATCCGCAACATCATGTTCCGGCCGGAACTTTACAACCGTTTTCATGTCTCCAAGTTCATGGTTTCGGCACCTGCCAAAATCAAGGTGGGAACGCCGATGGAGCAGATTATGCGACTGTTTGACGATACGAAGGCGTGGAACCTGCCGGTGGTCGACGAAGACGGGCATTATATCGGTTTTATGTCTAAATCCAAGATATTTAATTCGTATCGCGAAGTATTGGTCGATAACTTTTCAGGTGATTAAGAAAGGAAATACAGAATGAAGAAAGAAGATTTGAGAATCGTTTATATGGGCACGCCCGAATTTGCGGTCGAAAGCCTGCGTGTCCTTGTGGAAGGTGGCTACAACGTGGTTGGCGTCATCACGATGCCCGACAAACCCATCGGCCGGCATGGCAGCGTTTTGCAGGCGAGTCCGGTGAAGCAATATGCCCTCTCGAAGGGGCTGCCTCTTCTCCAGCCGGAGAAACTGAAAGACGAAACGTTCTTGGCGGCCTTGCGCGGGTGGCATGCGGATTTGCAAGTGGTCGTCGCCTTCCGTATGTTGCCCGAAGCGGTTTGGGCGATGCCTCCGCTCGGGACATTCAACCTGCATGCAGCCCTGTTACCGCAGTATCGCGGCGCGGCGCCCATCAACTGGGCGGTCATCAACGGCGAGACGGAAACGGGCGTCACCACCTTTTTCCTGACGCACGGAATGGACACGGGCAAGATTATCCGCCAAAAGCGTCTGCCGATTGCCGATACCGATGATGCCGGCACGGTCTACGACGCCTTGATGCATCTCGGTGCCGGGTTGGTGTTGGAGACGGTCGACCTCATCCTCTCCGGGGAGGTGCACGCCATCGAGCAGTCGGCCTGTGGCGTGCCGGACAGCGAGTTGCGCCCTGCGCCGAAGATATTCAAGGAGACTTGCCGCATCGACTGGCGGCAACCGCTGAAGCCTATTTATGATTTCATACGGGGTATTTCTCCCTACCCGGCGGCTTGGACGGAATTGGTGCAGCCCGACGGGACGCGCCTTTCGCTCAAGGTCTACCAGACAGAGAAACGTCCCGCCGGACACGCGCTGCCCGCCGGCACCGTCTGCTCGGATGCGAAAAGTTATTTGGATATTGCCGTCGAGGGCGGCTACCTGCGCCTTCTTTCGCTCCAATTAGCCGGAAAGAAGCGGATGCCGGCGGCCGACTTTCTGAACGGTTTCAAACACATTGGGGGGTGCAGGGTGGAATAGGTTTTCCCTTTCACAACGGCAATTTGGACTTTTTGCAGAGGTCTCAAGATATTAAAAGAGGAGTAATATGAACATGTTAGGCGTAGTATTTACAATAGGTATTGTCTCTTCAGCCGTTTATACACGTAGATAAATGCCGGCACGAGGAACAGGTCGGCGGCAATCCACGCCATCGGGTCGCCAAAACAGACGGCCAGATAGCCGAAGGCGGGGACGGCAAACAGCGCGACCACCATCCGGGCTATCATCTCCGACACGCCTGAGAGCATCGCTAAGTTCGTGAAACCTGCTCCCTGTATGGTGTAGCGCAAGATGCAGAGCAACCCCAAGATAGGGAAGAAATAGCAGGAAACATGGAGGAACAGGGCGGTGTCTTTAATAATTTCGGTCTCTGCCGCATCGACAAAGAGCAGTGCCAGCTGTTCGGATGTTGTTATCAGAAGGATGAACGTAAAGACTGCATAACAGAGCATCAAACGTGTGCTGGCCTTGATACCAGCCCAGATACGTTCAGGCTTTCCTGCGCCATAGTTTTGTCCCGTATAGGTTGCCATCGCAATGCCCAGACTTTCGAATGCACAGATAACGAACATTTTGATGCGCATGGCAGCCGTGAATGCAGCGACGCAGGCTGTACCGAGCGCGTTGTTGGCACTTTGAAGTATGATGCTGCCAATGGCCGTGATGGAGAATTGCAGCCCCATCGGAACACCGATGTAGAGCAGGTTGCGGGCAATAGGCAACCGGAAACGCCGGTCGTCTGCCGTCCCTTGAAGGATGGGGAAATGCTTATACATATAGAAATAGCAAAGCAGGGCAGAAATACCTTGTGACACCACCGTCGCAATACCGGCTCCTGCTACGCCCCATTTCAGCACCAGAATGCAGAAAAGGTCCAATATGATATTGAGTATTGTGGAAAAGAGCAGGAACCAGAAAGGGGTTTTGCTGTCGCCTAATGCACGGATGATGCTGGAGAGCAGGTTATAGAAAAACGTACAGGGGACGCCGATGAATGTTACCAACAGATAATAATAAGCCTCTTGGAAGATATTATCAGGCGTTTGCATGCTGCGCAAGATGTCTGCACAAAAAAAGCTTGTTATGAGTGCAATGGTTACGGACATGACGGTGGCGATTTGCAGGCTGATACTGATATAGCGACGCATATTCTCATAGTCCCGAGCGCCGAACTTTTGGGCAACCGGGATGCCGAACCCGCAGCAACAACCGTTGCAAAATCCCAATATAAGGAAAACGACAGACGTGCTGGCCCCGATAGCAGCCAAGTCGTTAATCCCTAAAAATTTTCCGACAATGACTGCATCGACAAGCGAATAGGTCTGTTGTAGGATGTTCCCGAGTAAGAGAGGAAAAGTAAAGTTCAAAATGAGCGGCAGCGGTGCGCCTTCCGTCAGCTCTTTCGTTGTTGTTGCCATGCGTATGATAACCTCTAAACAATTAAAAAGGTGTCGCATGCAAACGACACCTTTTCTTGATGAATAAAAAGAATAGTCGTTTTAATTTTGTTCTTTCAAGATGACGTCATGTGCGCCGCCTTCCACAATACTGGTCGAAGAAACCAATGTGATTTTGGCGTTCTTTTGCAATTCCGGAATGGTGATGGCTCCGCAGCTGCACATGGTAGCAATGATTTTTCCTAATGTGACGTTGAGGTTGTCTTTCATCTTGCCGGCATAGGGGACATAACTATCTACACCTTCCTCGAATTTCAAAAACTCGTTGCCTCCCATATCATAGCGTTGCCAGTTCTTTGCGCGGTTGGAACCTTCGCCCCAATACTCTTTGACGAAGCGGTTGCCGATTGTCATCTTCTTGGTAGGCGATTCGTCGAAACGGGCAAAGTAGCGTCCCATCATCAGGAAATCTGCGCCCATAGCCAATGCCAATACCATGTGATAGTCATGCACGAGACCGCCATCGCTACAGATAGGGATGTAAATCCCGGTTTTTTTCAGATACTCGTCGCGTGCCTGTGCTACGTCGATTAAAGCAGTGGCCTGTCCGCGTCCGATTCCTTTCTGTTCGCGTGTGATGCAGATCGAGCCTCCACCAATTCCAACTTTGATGAAGTCGGCACCGGCTTCGACCAGATAATCGAATCCCTCTTTATCGACAACGTTGCCCGCGCCCACCAGCACTTTCTCTCCATACGTCTGCTTGATCCATTGCAAAGTGGCTTGTTGCCATTCGGAGTAGCCGTCGGAAGAGTCGATACATAAGACATCGACGCCTGCCTCTATCAGAGCGGGCACACGTTCCATATAATCGCGGGTGTTGATACCTGCGCCGACCAGCAATTTCTTATCGCTACCCGACAGTTCTTTCGGGTTTTCGCGATGGCTGTCATAATCTTTGCGGAAAACGAAATATTGCAGGTGCTGGTCTTTGTCTATGATGGGTAGCGTGTTTAGCTTATGATCCCAAATGATTTGGTTGGCTTCGCTTAACGTGATGCCCTGTTCTCCGACAATCAGTTTGGAAAACGGTGTCATGAAATCTTTTACCTTTTTATTTAAAGGATCTTTTTCTACCTGATAATCCCGACTTGTAACCATTCCCAGCAGTTTGCCGTTGGGAGTGCCGTCATCGGTTATGCCGATGGTGGAATGTTCGGTACGTTGTACCAAAGCAATTACGTCGGCCAATGTATTTTCTGGAGTTAAGTTCGAGTCGCTGATGACAAAACCCGCTTTGAATTTCTTTACTTTCCTGACCATCTCCGCTTGGCTTTCTATCGGCTGTGAGCCGAAAATGAAAGACAGACCTCCGTTGCGGGCCAGTTCGATGGCCAGTCTTGGTCCGGATACAGATTGCATGATGGCAGAAACAAAAGGTATGTTTAGTTCAATTGCCGGTTTTTCGCCTGCCTTGTGTTTTACAAGCGGTGTTTTTAACGAAATGTTGGTCGGGATGCACTGTTTGGTGGTTAAGCCGGGAATAAGTAGATATTCGCCGAAAGTTCTTGAGACATCGTTTAAGTAAATTGCCATAGAATTTATATTTGCTGGATGAATTTTAATTTGCAAAATTACACAATTCCACTATATTCTGTGTGGTTGGATAAAAAGAATTTTGCAGGATGAAATAAAATAGATTGTTTAACAGGTTTGTAATGCATTGTTGTCCCATTTAATTTAATTTTGCCTTATTGTAAATCAGATTATATGAAGGCAAAAGGAGATGCCGAGATGGAAATGGATACGGAAATCCGCAG
>CAYXIX010000114.1:6232-7950 GCA_964465405.1 uncultured Parabacteroides sp.
AAACATCAATAAACTTTATCGGCTGGCAGACGAGAAAGACAAAGCGACATCAACGTTTACCGTTGATGTTTTATGGGAGGGCCCGGATGGCAGCGTTTTTTATAGTGCTATTTCTGCGGCTGGTCAGTTAAGAAATCAATCATCCGGACGATGGCACGACTACAGGCGGGGCAGAACGGTGCATAGTCGCGCATCATGCAATGGTCCATCGGGCGGAAAATGCCTTTCGACACGTAGCCTCCTCCCTCGAAAACACCTATCTGGTCGCTGTGTGCGGCGTCGGTAGGTGTCGGGATGGGCGTTCCTTCGGGCAGAAGGTCTTTCCATTTCCGTTCGAAGTGGACAAGCGTCGTCAGGTTGGGTTCCCAAGGTTCTTGTTCCAGATTGTAGAAGTCCTGATAGGCGACTTCGGATGAAAAATACTCGTCGGCAAGCCCTGCGAAGCTATGCCCGAATTCGTGCGTGAAAACGTGGAGTGTTTGCGGATGGTCGGTCGTGCTGCACGCATAGAAATTGTACATCCCGCCGCCGCCGTACGTATCTGTGTTGATGAGCAGGAAAACAGCGTCGCAGGGGACATTCCAAACGGCGTCACGAATGGCGGGCATGTCTGGCGTTGTCAGATAGCGGTCGATGCCGAACGTATAATATCCCGTGTTCAATGCCGTGTTCTTGAAGATGCCTTTGCCGGAAACGTCCGTTCCCGAATCTTCAGACACTAGTTCGACCGCCCATACGTTGAAATCTTCTCTCCTATCGGAAAAAGGCGGTACGGCAAAAAGCGCCTCCATAAAACGGCGTGCGTCGGCTACGAATTTCGCCTGCTCGTCGGCGGTATATCCTTCGGCAAGGAAAACGAGGTCTACTTTGGATGCCACGTCGCCCTTTTGCTGTAAGGCGTGAACCTTGTTCTTATGTAGTTTTCCCCGATTGATAAAGATGCTTTGCGGGTCTACTGTCTGGCTTAATAACGGATGGAACTGCATGTCGCGTTTGTCGCGCGCGGCGATTTCGATACGGACGGGTTGTTTCGGGAACGGGACGCTGATGCTGTTGTCCCACGATTGGGTCTCGCTTTTGGCCTCTTCCGTCGACCTCCATTCCTCGAAAAGCGTGTTGAAACCGCGTGAATAAAGCAATTTGTCGGTCGCGGTATCATAAACATATATATAATGCCCGCCATAGTTGAACGTATCGATACGGTTCTGTCGGGGGCCACCCCAGACAGGTTCTTCGCGCAGCCCGCGAATGGCGGCAGCCTGTTGTTCGTGGTTCCCGCTCAGAGCAAAGTCGATGCGCAGACTTTTGGGCTCGAAATAACGGTCGAAATCGTTTTGGGCCGAAACGTTTGGCAGACAAAAAAAGGCCAGAATGAAAATGATTGTCTGTATGTGCATTTTATTTCGATTTATATAGGATGATAATTCGGATGCAAATATAGCGGGTTTTCGGCGATTGCAATCGTTTTGTAACTTTATCCTTATATTTGCAGCGAACATTATAGGTAATGGAAGATGGAAAACAACTATAACTTTTGTGACAACGCGCCTGTTCTTTTCAGTTTTTGTTTCAATGTGGAATGTGCGTCGGCGGGCGAGTGCCTGTGTGCGCTGGCGGCATTGAGATCTTGCAGGATAACTAAAAACAGAATAGAATCATGAAAAGAATCATGAAAAGAATTATCATCCTTTTGACCTGTTTATTGTTCGCTGCTTCCC
>CAYXIX010000115.1:0-7907 GCA_964465405.1 uncultured Parabacteroides sp.
CTTCACGCGCCTGCTGAACATCTGCTCCGAAGGTTTCAAATCCAGGGCAATCTTTCACATTCGGCATATCACATCACCCTATTACATTCTATTGTTCATAGGATGCGCTGGGAATGATGTGATATGCGCTTTGAGTTCATTTTATAATTCACTGAAATCTGATGTTAGTCTATATTTTTATATGATTTTTCAAATTTTTTATACAGTTGAATTTGATTTGTTTTCGATATTCCGATGGCGGAATACCCATTTTTGATTTGAAGGATTTTGTAAATCCATTCAGTGTATTGAACCCGGTTGCCTGTGCGATTTGCTCAATAGACAAATCGGTATCAGATAATAAATGGGACGCTTGATCTGTTTTCCTTGCAATAATATAATCCGTAATTGTAAAACCGGTAAATTGATGAAATAGTTTTTTTAATTTGGTGGAGCACATATTAGAGAGTCTGACAAGAGTTTCTTGCTTGATACCCTCAGTATAGTGTTGATTTATATAATCAATCACATAAAGAATGCGTTCATAATCTTCACTCTTTTTGGGCATACGTTTGAAACCCATATCAATCAGTATAGACATCAACTCATATGCTTTAGCCACATAGAATAGCTCAGCAGCCATACCTGGCAACCTTGAATTGCGAATATCAGATAAGACATTCATCATATCGCCGGGCCAGTTGTGTTCATCCCCCATTCTTTTTAAGACCTCTATGGGATCTACATCCGGAGATAAAAACGAAGATTGCAAATGTTTTCGATAAAATGAAGGAACATATATTACATCTGTATAAGCGATTTTAGTCCCGGCAGACATCACAATCTTTGCATCTCGACCTATTTCTTCCATATACGCTACAATTTTTCCGGGAGGCAAATGCTGTGCATATTCTAAACGCAAATTGATGTATAGAAAATCATTTGGCATGAAGAAAGGTGTAGGTTTCAGTAGATAGAACTCGCATTGCGTGACAATAAAATGGTCCTCGTGGACTAAATACCAAAAGAAACCATGTGTCTTAATTTCATCTCCCTCTAAATATGTACCGCAACCAAAAGGATTGTTTTCCTGTGGCTGCATTCCCATCGTTGCAATCATATTTTGGATATAATTCTCCAAAACATAAGGAACTTTCACTCGTCATCACTCCTATTGGACGTATATTTTTTCCGATTAGACTTCTTTGCAATAAAGCCCTTGTCGCAAAAAAATGACTACGCTATACTCTATAAGGGTTAGCAGTATCTAACCAACAAATTATAGCATATAGAAGCAAAAGAAAGCAAGGGGGCGGTATTGTTGCACCTTGATGTGCGCTGCAAATTTTTATTGTTACTCATTATAAGCGTTGTGGGATTGGCGGTTCGGGATAGCTTTTACGGGAGATTTATTTTTCTCTTGGTTTTTGCTCTGGTCTTTCTTATGGGGCAAAGAAAAAAAGCAATTAAGTTTGCGATTGCATACATCGTCATATCAGCTTTGGTGATGTTTTCTGATTATATTCCTGTGGTTATCCAAAGTTCAATCCTGATTATTGCGCTGTGTTTAAGAATGTGTATTCCGATTATGCTTTATGCTCAAACTTTTTTGAAAACAACACCTGTCAGTGAAATGGTTACCGGAATGTATTCTTTACATCTCCCGCGTGCGTTTGTTATTACATTCGCTGTAGCTATGCGTTTTTTCCCGACAGCCAAAGAGGAAATTTCCCAGATTAGGGATGCTATGGCGTTGCGTGGTATCGAAATATCAGTGAAGAATGTTTTCAAAAGGCCAATGGTACTTTTAGAAGGAGTGATGACACCTTTGTTAGTGCGAGCGTCAACAGTTGCAGAAGAACTCTCTGCTGCATCTATAACAAGAGGATTAGATAATCCAATGCCCCGGACTGCATTTGTAAAACTGCATATCACCGTAAAAGATATTCTGGTTACAGGTGTATTTATTGCCGCTCTGTTTGGGGTATGGATAGTCAAAATGCTAAGGGGGTGAAAATTTGATTGAAATGAAGGGCGTTTCTTTCCGTTACGATGGTGCGGAAAGAAACGTATTAACCGACATAAATTTGACAATACAAGATGGCGAGTGCGTTGTGCTTACCGGGGCCTCTGGATGTGGAAAGACAACAATTACCCGATTTATCAATGGACTAATCCCTCATTTTTATGATGGTGAAGTACACGGCACAGTTACGATCAACGGTGAGAATTGCTTTGACTTGCAGCCACATGAACTTGCGGAAAAAGTAGGTTCAGTATTTCAAAATCCCAGGACTCAGTTCTTTAATACAGATACAGACAGTGAAATCGTATTTGGAATGGAAAACTGCGCTGTTCCCTATGAGGAAATGCACCGAAGATATGAAAGTACTGTTAAAAATCTCGATTTGAAATCTCTTTGTGGTAAAGATGTTTTTACTCTGTCTGGAGGACAAAAGCAGAGTATTGCCTTTGGGAGTGTCTATGCACTTGCTCCTGATGTTTATATTTTAGATGAACCGTCTGCTAATTTAGATCGAGAGTCTATCCAGCGGCTGCATAAAGTGCTTTTAACTCTGAAACAAATGGGAAAGACTATCTTGGTTTCCGAACACCGGCTTTACTATTTAAGGGATATTGCAGATCGCTTCATTCTGGTTGAGGATGGTCAAATTACTGGCACTTATGCTGCATCTACTTTATGTGCTATGACATTAACACAGTTACACGAATTAGGGCTACGTTCTTTGCAAGACACTAATATCCAAACTGACACATCTGTGCATACAGACAAGGCTCCTGCGTTGGAGGTCAGGAACATTTGCGTTTCAAGGGGAAAGGCCGAAATTATTCGGGATGCTAATTTGTCCGTCAGTCAAGGAGAAATCGTTGGCATTGTAGGGCAAAACGGTATTGGCAAAACGACTCTTGCCCGGACAATTTGTGGCTTAATTCACGAAAAAGAGGGAGGTGTTTATTTTAATGGTGTTGCCATAAAGCCCAAAAAGCGAAAGCAACATGTCTTTTTAGTAATGCAAGACCCTAATTTTCAGCTTTTCTGCGATAGCGTAGAGGCTGAGTTGGAATTAACTGTCACGGGAGAGAAACCGGACGAAACATATTCTCAACAACTATTGCAGGAGCTGAATTTGGACGTAGTACGAAAGAAACACCCGTTAGCATTGTCGGGTGGACAGAAGCAGCGCGTGTGTATAGCGTTGGCAGCCTTGTCAGGAGCTGAGGTGCTATTGTTCGATGAACCAACGAGCGGCCTTGACTACAAAAATATGGAGCGGGTTGCCGATATGCTCCGTATGTTAGCCGCACAAGGCAAAGCGGTTGCGGTCATATCCCACGATTATGAGTTTCTATCTGAAACTTGTACACGAATTGTCACTTTATCCTGATAAATAAAAACGAAAGAGAGGAACAAAAAATGAACCAAACAAAAGTATCCACGGATTTGAAACTGAAAGGACGGGATTTTATTACTCTTGGTATCTTTTCGGTTATTTTTATTATTCTCTATATGGCTTGCGTCATGCTAATGAGTATGACTGCTTATACGCACCTTCTGAGTTGTGCTTTAGGGTCACTAGTGGCAGCTCCTGTTTATATGCTGCTTCGCGTTAAGACGCCTAAAACCGGAGCTATCATCATTTTTGGAGTTGTGTTCGGTGTTGTCCTGTTTGCAATGGGGAGCGGATGGCCCATTTTTGTATGCTCCATTGTTGGCGCAGCTATCGCCGAATTGATTGCTCGGACATCTTCCTACAAGAGCTATACTAAGGAAACAATCGGCTACTGCATTATGATGTTGCTGATCGCAGTCGGCTCGTTTGCTCCGTTGATTGCAATGAGAGATCAATATTTGCAGCTTGCATCTTCTAATGGTGTGGATGCCGATTACTACCAGCAGATTGCAGAAGCAACGACTGGTCCGTTTTTGGTAATTGCCCTTGTTGTCACGATTGTTACTGCATTGATTGGAGCTTTTATAGCGCGTGGCATGTTTAAGAAACATTTTGTTAAAGCAGGTTTGATTAAAGAGGTGAAATAATTTATGTCAAAGAAACCCAAAAACGGTATGGGGCGCCTCTTTGAATTAGCGTCAGAACATAAAGGACTTTTGGCGGTGAGCGGCGTTTTAGCGGCGCTCACCGCCATTGTGTCTTTCGTCCCTTATATCGCAATATATTTTATTATTCGTGATGTAATCAATGTATATCCTGATTTTTCAGCTCTTGATGTACTAACAGAGATTGGTTATGGATTGCTGGCAATTATAGGGATTGTAGTTGATGCTGTCAGCTTCTTTATATCGTCAATCTGTGCACATATTGCCGCATTCGGAACACAATACGATTTGAAAGCAGCTTTTACAGAACACTTAGCCAAAGTGCCTCTCGGCTATCATTTAACATTTGGTAGTGGGCGGTTTCGGAAAGTGATTGACCAGGATGTTGAAAAAATAGAACGGTTTCTTGCCCATTCTTATCCTGATATGGTTGCTTCTTATGTTGCGCCGTTTGCACTTCTCGTTGTTCTGTTTTTATTTGATTGGCGATTTGGAATTGCTGCGTTAGCTGCTGTCATTATCGCATTTGTAATTCAGATGATGAGTATGGGAGTAGCCGGTCAGGAAGTTATGCAGGAAATGCAAAAAACGGGGGCTGATATGACAGAGGCATCTGTGGAATATGTTCGTGGTATGCCCGTCTTAAAAGCATTTGGTCAAACTGCACGCTCCTTCCGACAGCTTGCAAGCGCAGTAAGTGCATATACGAAAGTTACATTGAGCTTTACATTGAAGTGTGAAAACTATATTTCAATGTTCAGAACAATCATTAACAATATCTATCTTGTTATCCTTCCGGTTGGAATTGTAATAGGGCAGAACACGGATGACTATGCTTCGTTCTTGCTTAGTTTCATTTTCTATTTATTATTTTCACCTGCTATTGCAGCCGTACTTAATAAATATATGTACGTTTCCTCGTCCAGCATGAGGATTGCCAGTGGAGTCGGCAATTATGATGCTATGATGGCCTTACCAGAACTGACTTCTAAAGAGAAAAATGTGCTACCGAATAACGCTGATATTAGGTTTAGCAATGTTTGCTTTTCGTATGATGGCACAGATACGATGGCATTATCAGATGTCACTTTTACGGCTCCTGCGGGAGAGATCACAGCCATTGTCGGTCCGTCCGGCGGGGGTAAAAGTACAATCGCTCATCTTATTCCGAGATTTTGGGATGTGACAAAAGGCAGTATTTCTATTGGCGGTATTGATATTCGCAATATATCAGAAGATGTTTTGATGCAACAAGTTAGCTTCGTTTTTCAAGATGTTTACTTGTTTGGTCAAAGCATTCGTGAGAATATTCGCATGGGACGGCCAAATGCCACGGATAAAGAAGTTATAGCGGCAGCTAAGGCAGCTATGTGTGATGATTTTATATCAAAACTCCCGAATGGTTATGATACTGTTTTTGGTGAAGATGGTGTTCACCTTTCCGGCGGTGAGGCACAGAGAATTTCTATTGCCCGCGCCATTATTAAAAACGCTCCAATTTTAATTTTGGATGAAGCAACGGCCTTTGCCGATCCGGAGAACGAGCAGCTCATACAAGCTGCTTTGGCAAAACTTATGCGGGGAAAAACTGTGATTGTAATTGCACATCGGCTTGGGACAGTAAAAAATTCAAATCAGATTATTGTGATTGAAAAAGGAAGGCTGGCTGAAGCAGGAACACACAATAATTTGGTTGAAAAGAATGGTGTATATGCCCATATGTGGCAAAGATATACGCAGTCGTTGTCATGGGATATTGGTGATAGCAGAAAAGAGGTGATGAACTGTGAAAACGCTTAATCGACTCCTATTGCTGGATAAAAAAGGCCAAAAAGGATTGCGGAGAGCTATAGTCGCTTGTGTGTTATCTGGTCTGTCGCTTATGATACCATTTTCCATTACACTTTTGGTATTCATCGAATTATTAGCTCCATTAACAGGGGAAACCGTTTCCTGGACCAAATTATGGCTTCTATTTGGGGCTGGAGCAATCACGTTCATTGTGATTTTTCTTCTTTCTAAAAATGAGTATAAGAAAACATATGTTACATCATATAGCCAATCGGAGGCTACACGGTTGAGTGTTGCAGAACATATGCGTCAACTTCCGATGAGTTTTTTCAATACAAAGGATCTGTCGGAACTATCCTCGAATTTGATGGGCGATTGTACCAGTCTTGAGGAAGCAATGTCAAATATTGTTCCTCAAATGATTGCAGATATTATCACTGCAATTATCATCTGTGTATTCATGGCGTTTTTCGATTGGCGCATGGCGTTGGCAATCTTTATTATGCTACCAATTTCTGCACTCATTTTGGTATTAAGTCAAAAATTGCAGGAGCGGCTATTCTCACGACATGTTAATGCAAAATTGAATGCAGAAAAGCAAACACAAGAATATTTGGACGGCATTAAAGTAATTCGCGCCTGTGGCCTTGGCGGAGACAGGTTCAAAATTCTTGATGACGCATTTATAGAACTTCGACGCTTAGCAATTAAAGTAGAACTTGGCAGCGGCTCTATTACCGCTTTATCAACTATGCTACTTCGGAGCGGAATAGGAATAGCAGTTTTCGTAGGAACGTCGCTTTTGGTAAATGGGCAAATAGATTTTATTACTTTGCTAATGTTTTTGTTGATTTCCAGTAGGATTTATGGTCCTCTACTGACTACATTAACGATGTTGCCAGATTTGCTTTACTTAAAAGTCGCAACAGGGCGTCTACGCACTTTAATGGAAAGCGAGCCTATGACCGGGAGTAATGACAGGACTATTTCTAAATCTGAAATTGCCTTTGAACATGTTTCCTTTTCGTATGGCAAGGAAACTGTATTGAATGATGTTAGCTTCACTGTACCGGAAGGCCATGTAACAGCTTTGGTAGGCCCTTCTGGAAGTGGAAAAAGCACGATTTCCCGACTTGCCGCAAGGTTTTGGGACGCTGATAGCGGAGTAGTTAAGTTAGGCGGCATAGATGTAAAAACATTGGAGCCGGAACATTTAATGCAGAAGTTTTCTTTTGTATTTCAAGATGTAACATTGTTCAACGATACGATTGAAAACAATATTCGCATTGGAAAACCTGATGCCAGCATTGGAGAAATCAGGGATGCAGCCAGAGCTGCTTGTTGTGATGAATTTATCGAAAAGCTGCCCGATGGCTACGACACAATGTTAGGTGAAAATGGAGCAACTCTTTCTGGGGGTGAGCGTCAGCGCATTTCCATCGCAAGGGCACTTCTTAAAAATGCTCCAATTATTATTCTGGATGAAGCTACCGCATCACTTGACCCTGAAAATGAGGTATCGGTTCAGCAGGCTATCAATCGTCTCGTTGCAGGAAAAACCGTATTGGTAATTGCTCATCGTTTAAGGACGATTGCTGGTGCTGACAATATTATCGTGTTAGAACAAGGTCAAGTTGTTGAGCAGGGTACACATAATGAACTTATGGAGCAACATGGGCTGTACGAAAAGCTATTTTCAATTCAAGCAGATAATGCGGAATGGAGTCTTTTATGACTAATTCCGGCGAAGATTATCTGGAAACCATCCTTGTTCTTCAAAAGAAACGCGGTATGGTACGCTCCATAGATGTGGCCCGGCACATGGAGGTGTCAAAGCCCAGCGTGTGCCATGCGGTGGCCATCTTGCGGAACGGCGGCTTTCTTACAATGGACGAAGATCACTTTCTCCATCTGACCGATGTGGGCCGCGAGGTTGCCGAAAAAATCTATGAGCGACATTGTTTCTTTACCGAGCAGCTCATCGCCGCAGGCGTTGACCCCAAAACTGCGGAGGCCGACGCCTGCCGGATTGAACACATCATCAGCGATGAGAGCTTTT
>CAYXIX010000116.1:0-7906 GCA_964465405.1 uncultured Parabacteroides sp.
TTTTGCAGAGGTCTCAAAAAGGGAGACATCGTGGTGTTCAACAGTCCCTACGACACACAATTACTGCTACTCAAACGCATCACACAAATCATCGAGAAAGGAGACACACTGCCGATCAACCGGCGGACATTGCCGCAATACCGCCCACTCATCTTGCGCGACGGAGGAAGCGTTTCCGAAACGCAGTCGGGTATTTTCGTCAACGGGAAACGGCGATCATCGGGAGATTCGATTTCGTCCTATTCTCGCTCGACCTGGACAAACCGTTTTGTTCATCCATCCGCTGAGAACGGACATTTGGGCGGTTGAGATGAACAGAGACTGAAACCGGTCCGGGTCAAACTTCATTACAGATATCGGGGAGCCGTGTCGTTTTTCCCGGCAAACAAGTTGTTTTAACCTGTTTTTACCGAAAACACTTGCACAATCCAACTATACGGCTTACCTTTGTCCAAACTTTGGAGGTAAGATTTATGACGAAAAAGACACTTCCGGATTATTTTATCATTTCCGGTCACATATCCGGAGAGCGCAACGCTTATTTCCATCTCCAAACAACAGTTATCGACAAAAGAAGAAGATGCGCTGGTTTTTCGACCGACGCATTTTTTATATTCCAGCAAACACAAAAGATTACATAACAGCAAAACAACCCAATTAACATGTCAAAAAGTGGTATCAAAAAGGTAATTGTTCTTGGCTCGGGAGCTTTGAAAATCGGGCAAGCAGGAGAATTCGATTACTCCGGTTCACAAGCATTAAAGGCATTGAGAGAAGAAGGTATCAGTACCGTACTCCTCAATCCGAACATCGCAACCATCCAAACATCGGACGGCGTGGCCGATAAGGTTTATTTCCTACCTATCACTCCTTACTTTGTCGAAGAAGTCATCAAGAAAGAACAACCGGATGGTATCCTTTTGGCATTCGGCGGACAAACGGCATTGAACTGCGGGACAGAACTGTACACAAGCGGCACATTGACTAAATATGGCGTCAACGTATTAGGGACTTCTGTCGAAGCCATCATGAACACAGAAGACCGGGATCTATTTGTCAAGAAGCTTGATGAAATCAACATCAAGACCCCCATTAGCCATGCTGTAGAAAATCTGGAAGATGCCGTTAAAGCTGCAAACGAAATCGGTTTCCCTGTGATGATTCGATCGGCTTATGTGCTCGGCGGCATGGGAAGTGGTATATGCAAAAATGAAGCCGAACTACGCCAGCTGGGAGAAAGCGCATTCGCCTACTCTCCCCAGATTTTGGTGGAAGAATCATTAAAGGGATGGAAAGAAATTGAATTTGAAGTCATTCGCGATAAAAACGATCATTGTTTCACAGTGGTCAGTATGGAAAATGTCGATCCGTTAGGCGTACATACAGGAGAAAGCATCGTTGTCGCGCCAACCTGCTCATTGACAGAACAAGAACTGAAAATGTTACAAAACCTTTCGCAACAAATCATCCGTCACTTGGAGATTGTCGGAGAATGTAACATCCAATATGCATTCAATTCTGATACTTGCGACTACCGGGTCATTGAGGTGAACGCCCGCTTGAGCCGTTCATCCGCTTTGGCATCCAAAGCAAGCGGTTATCCGCTGGCATTTGTCGCTGCCAAATTGGCCTTAGGGTATAGCTTAGACCAGATTGGTGAAATGGGGACTTCCAACTCTGCATACAAAGCGCCAGACGTAGATTACATGATTGTCAAAATACCCCGTTGGGATTTAACAAAGTTTGTGGGTGTAAGCCGACAAATCGGTTCCAGCATGAAATCCGTCGGCGAAATTATGTCGATAGGGAAAAGTTTTGAAGAAATCATGCAAAAAGGATTACGTATGATTGGTCAAGGCATGCATGGTTTTGTAGGAAATAACAATTTGGAATTTGACGATTTGGATGATGCACTGGCAAATCCGACAGACCTCCGCATTTTCGCAATTGCCAAAGCATTAGAAAAAGGTTATACGATTGCACGCATTCATGAACTCTCTAAAATCACGACTTGGTTCCTTGAGAAACTGAAAAACATCGTGAATTACACGCATGTATTAGCTCAGTATAGCAAGATAGAAGATTTACCTGAAGAGGTATTAAGAGAGGCCAAACGATTGGGCTTCTCAGATTTCCAAATTGCCCGTTATGTGGAAAACCCTGAGGGGAACATGGAAAAAGAAAATATCCGGGTGCGCAATCTTCGCAAAAAAATGGGAATCCTGCCCAGTGTCAAACGAATCAACACCATCGCATCCGAACATCCTGAATTGACCAATTACCTGTATCTGACATACGACGGGAGCCCACATGATATCACTTACTATCCGAATGAAAAGAATGTCATTATATTAGGTTCAGGGGCCTATCGGATTGGGTCATCAGTTGAATTCGACTGGTGTTCGGTAAATGCAGCACAGACTGCACGCAAATTGGGTTATAAAGCCATCATGATTAATTATAACCCTGAAACCGTATCAACCGATTATGATATGTGTGACCGGCTTTATTTCGATGAACTTTCATTCGAGCGGGTATTGGATATTATCGACTTGGAACTCCCGAAAGGCGTTATTGTTTCTGTTGGAGGACAGATTCCTAATAATTTGGCCATGAAGCTTTATCGTCAAAATGTTCCAGTACTTGGAACGTCGCCTCTTTCCATCGACCGGGCAGAAAACCGGCATAAGTTCTCTGCCATGTTGGATACGTTGAGCATCGACCAGCCTCGATGGGCAGAAGTAACCAGCATGGAAGAAATTGATGAATTCATTGCCAAAGTAGGATTCCCTATTTTGATTCGTCCTTCTTATGTCTTATCGGGTGCTGCAATGAATGTTTGCCACAACAAAGAGCAAATGATCGAATTTTTGGATTTAGCAGCAAAGGTATCCAAAGAATATCCCGTAGTTGTTTCTGAATTTTTACAGGGAGCCAAAGAAATCGAGTTTGATGCGGTTGCCCGCAGTGGTGAAGTTGCAGAATATGCCATATCTGAACATATCGAGTTTGCGGGTGTTCACTCGGGTGACGCGACATTGGTATTCCCCGCTCAAAAAATCTATTTCGAGACAGCCCGTCGCATCAAGAAAGTCAGCAAAATGATTGCCAAAGAATTAAACATTAGCGGGCCGTTCAACATTCAGTTCTTAGCAAAGAATAATGACGTCAAAGTGATTGAATGTAATTTGCGTGCTTCACGCAGCTTCCCGTTCGTCTCAAAAGTTTTGAAACGGAATTTCATAGAAACCGCTACACGCATCATGCTGGATGCTCCTTATACCAAACCTGATAAAAGTGCATTCGACATTGATTGGATTGGTGTTAAAGCATCGCAGTTCTCATTTGCCCGTCTGCACAAAGCAGACCCAGTTTTAGGAGTAGACATGAGCTCAACAGGAGAAGTCGGTTGTTTAGGCGACGACTTCGATGAAGCACTTCTCTCTGCCATGATCGCTGTCGGAAACAATATCCCGAAAAAAAACATATTGGTTTCGTCCGGAGCTGCCAAAAGCAAAGCCGAATTGTTGGAACCCTGCCAAATGTTAGTCGCCAAAGGATACCATATCTTCGGTACAGCCGGTACGGCCAAGTTCTTAAATGAAAATGGGGTGCCAGCAACAGCGGTAAACTGGCCGGATGAACTGGGTGATCTGAACATTATGGATATGTTCAGCCAACACCAGTTCGAATTGGTTGTCAATATACCCAAAGATCATAGTAAGCGAGAACTGACCAACGGATATAAAATTCGGCGCGCAGCAATCGATCATAACATTCCGCTTATCACAAACGCTCGTTTAGCAAGTGCGTTTATCCATACGTTCTGCAACATGGATGAAAGGGATATCCAGATTAAAAGCTGGCAAGAATATAAATAAACGGGGATGAAGGTGCGTCAAAACCGCAGTAAAATTTTCTTTTGCTCACCGGAAGCGTTCGTTTCCGGTCATCGGAAGAAAAAGCGAGGGATTTTGACGTGCCTTTTATTCTGTTTTCTGTTTACGCATATAGCGAAGGCCTTACCCAAAGGGCTACCGTATGTATTTGTAAAAAATTACACGGTTGATGATTATCAAGCCAGTTGCCAAAACTGGGGACTGTCACTTACGCCCAATGGCATGTTATACGCAGCCAATAATTCCGGTTTGCTCTCTTTCGACGGCAATACATGGAAACTATATGCACTTCCAAACACAATAGAAATCTCTTCTGTCACCTTTTACAAGGATACTATTTACACCTGCAACGACTCTTTAATGGGAGGATGGACATACGACGCCTATGGAGATTTACACTATCATCCGCTCGAAGCACTTCCACTCGAAGTCCGTTTTTCATCACCTTCCATACAAATCCCATTCGATATCCCAGCCCAAATACAAGAGGCACAACCCAGCTCTTTTGCCACCAACGGTTCTTTATTCTTCATCGGAACGCTTACACAAGGTTTATACATCTTGTCTCCCGACGGGACAATCCTGCAACATTTATCCATGCAAAATCAACTGCAAGACAACATTGTCCGCTCAATCAGTGTACAAAATCCGCAACAAATCTGGGTCGCATTAGACAACGGCTTATCCCAAATCACATTTGAACCACCTCTCACACTATTGGAGAAAAGAAGCACAATCGGCAAACTATTAAACGCATGTTTGAGCGATAACAACCTCTACATTCAGACAACTCTTGGGTATTTCAAATGTTCGCTGTCTACAGGCCCCCCCTTCCAACCTATTTCGCAGACAGAAGCTACGCCCTACCTGAATGGCAACGCGGATAATCCGCACCTTTCCATCCATCAAGTATTTACAGACACAGAGTCATTAGGCACATTCGTGCAAGCCCGCACTGTTTATCCCGCAGGCGACAACCAATATTGGTTAACGAATGGGAATGAAGCCGGTCTTTTCCACGTAGCAGATGGAAAAGGAACGCTCATTTGCAGGCTTCTTTTTGGCAATTACAATATGCATTTAGTAACGAAAGGCAGACAAATCATACAATTAAACGATTCACTGGTGCTGGCGGCAACCATGCAAGGTGCACTCCTCGTCAATTTACGAGAATTAATTGGCAATAGCCTACATACAAATGTACCATTAAACATTACGAAACTGGAATATACAGATGCTTCCGGCATTCATCAATTACCCATCGACACAAAAAAAATCTCACTACCCCATAATTTCCAAGAATTCAAAATTTGGGTGGGAACAAGTATTTTCACCTCAAACCACCAAATCAGCTACAAAATCGAAGGCATTTCTTCCGATTGGTCAGCCTGGCAACAAGACGGCAAAATCTCTTTTCTCCAAATACCCGAAGGACAGTATGAACTAAAAATACGCAAGTATGCCATAAAAGGGCCCTATCCGGAGTTGTCTTTATACATTGAAGTTCGTCCGGCATGGTATAACACGATGACGGCATGGCTCCTTTATCTGGTTTTAGGATGGCTTTCCATCCATCTGCTATTCCGCTTTTACAAAAAAAAACTTCAGCGCGAGGAATTGAAAAAGGCAGAATCAGAGCGCCAAATCGAACTCCAGCGGGTACAAGAGATAAAAAATCAGGAACTCGAAGCAGAACTCCAAAACAAAAACAATGAATTAACACTGCAAACAACGATTCTTGTCAAACGGAATCAAGCCATCCAGAACCTTTTGGATGAACTTAAACAACAAAAAGAGGCGTTGGGAGACCGCTATTCCAACAAACTTTACAACCGATTAAAAACGTTACTGGAAGAGACATTAAACGACCAGGCGGACTGGACATTATTTGAAAGCTATTTCAACAGCACCCATCAGAATTTCGTCAATCGCCTACGGCAAAAGTATGCAGACATTACACCCGGAGACATCCGTATCTGTTGCCTCCTTCGCATGAATCTGTCCACAAAAGAAATCGCATCTCTCATGAATGTCTCTATACGTGCCATCGAACTGCGCCGCTACCGCCTCCGGAAACGGTTAGGTTTAGAAGGAGAGATCAATCTCGTCGATTTCCTAATCAACTTCTAATCTACTTTTTCTCATACCATCTATTTATACAACTTTCTGTTAATCTGTTAGATATATCAATTAAAAAACAATGTGAGCAAGTATTGTAGTAGTCATTATTCCCAATACAAAAAACTTGCGCAAGTCGTGTTGTATCTTCTTTTTTGCTCATCTTCCTCCTTCCTGTTTATTTTGTCCGCAAAACATATTCTTTAATTCAACACTCATAATGAAACACAAAATGGAAGCACAATTGGCAAAAGCGTTCGAAAATAGCAATATCGACCGTCGGCGCTTTTTAAAATTAATGGCAATGGCAGGGCTGCTTGTAATGGCAAATACCCGGCATGTAAATGCATTTTCTAGTAAGGCAAAAGGGAAAATTGTCATCATCGGAGGAGGAGCGGCAGGACTCAGTATGGCTGCACGCCTGAAACGATGGCTTGACACACCCGATATCACCCTTATCGACCCGAGTGACCGCCAATTTTACCAACCCGGATTTACCCTGATTGCTTCGGGGGTCTACAAACCGAATGATGTTTGGAAAAAACAGGAGAACTGCATACCGAGCGGCGTCAAATGGATTAAAGACTCTGTCAGATTGGTCGACCCTGTTTTGAATCAAATCACAACATTCAACAATGGAAAAATAGCCTATGACTTCTTGGTGCTGACACCGGGTCTCCAAATCAACTGGACGATGGTCGAAGGAATCACGCAAGCCACTTTAGGGCAAGGAAATGCCCATTGCATCTATGACTTCGAAGGAGCTCAAAAGACGTGGCAAGCCCTGCAAAAGTTCGCCCAGACCGGAGGAAAAGGGATTTACACGGATACCTACACCAAGCATAAATGCGGAGGAGCTCCAAAAAAAATATGCCTTTTAACAGAACATTATGTTCGCAAACAAGGGACGCGAGAGAAGTTCAACCTAAATTATTATACGGCAGAACATCAGCTATACGATGTTCCATTCTTCACCCCGCGTTTGGAAGAAATCTTTCACAAACGCCACGTTCCGATTCATTTAAATGTGCGCATCAAAGGGGTCGATACGGCCGCAAAGCGGGTTTTCCTCGAGAAAATTGAAACAATCAACGGGGAAAAAGTTTCTACACCATTCGTCGAAGATTATGATTTTCTCCATTTCACACCGCCTATGTCCGCACCCGATTTCGTCCGGGATTCCGGATTAGTATGGACTGAAGGGAAACAGGCCTCCGAAGCATGGGTAACGGTCGACCAAGAGACTCTGGTACATAAAACCTACCCCAACATCATTTCTTTAGGAGATGTGGCCGGCATCCCGACAAGCAAAACGTCTGCTGCCATAAGAAAACAGGTTCCTATCGCAGCCAAAAACCTGATTTCTTTAATGGAAGGGAAAGAACCCGTAGAAAAATATGACGGATATGCAGCTTGCCCAATCATAACAGACTATGGACATGTATTGCTGTGTGAATTCAATTACAAAAAAGAACCTGAAATATCCTTCCCGTTCACCTTGCTCGATATGTCGAAAGAGCAATGGACGGCATGGCTGCTGAAAGTATATGCTTTGAAACCGCTGTACTTTTATGGCATGTTAAACGGGATTGCATAGAAACAGATAAAACATTGAGAACCCGTTGGCGGAATTAGCTTGAGCTGAGAATTATGTTTAAAAAGTTGCGCATACCGCTAATTTTTATCAACTTAGTGTTACCAAAATCATTAAGTTTAAATCGTCGTATGCACAACTTATACACAAAATTCGTCAGAATCCTTGAGATATCTTACCGGCTAAACCAATAGGTTTGGATGCCGACTTTCCTCCCTTTCGCAAAAGCCCGTAAGAGGTTTGAAACGGTATTCTCACAATTGACAGGCCAGTTCCCGGTCATCAGAAACTATGC
>CAYXIX010000117.1:0-7823 GCA_964465405.1 uncultured Parabacteroides sp.
ACAGCAAAGGTAGGGATTTGAACGTATCCGGACAACAGATCCGGGAAATATTTTCTACCTTTGCCCTCATTATGGATTGGTTCTACCCCTCTTTGTATCTGACAAAAGCAGCTCCTTTCGTGGGAGGCTGGCTCGCCGACCGCCTGCTGGGAGACCCGGCCGGATGGCCCCATCCGATTATCGGGTTCGGGCGACTTATTAGCTGGGGGGAAAAGCAATTGAACACCGGAGGTAAACAGAAATGGAAAGGGGGTATGCTGGCGTGTCTGCTGATAGGGGGGACATTCGTGTCGTGCTTGATGCTGCTCCGATGCGCGGAACTTGTCCATCCGCTGTTAGGTGTGCTTCTGACAGCTACGGGCGTTTTTTTCTGCCTCGCGGGGAAAACGCTCATCCAAGAGGTCAAGGCCGTATTCAAGGCTGTCGGAGAGTGCGTGGAAGCGGGGCGCACACAGGTAGGACGCATCGTCGGGCGGGACACCTCCCGCCTTTCTGCGCAAGAAATCCGCACAGCGGCTTTGGAAACGCTCTCGGAAAACCTGAGCGACGGGGTGATTGCCCCCATGTTTTGGTTCCTCCTGCTCGGTCTTCCCGGAATGATGGCTTACAAGATGGTCAATACGCTAGACTCAATGATTGGATATAAGACGGAACGATACCGGGAATTCGGCTGCGTGGCGGCACGGCTTGACGACGCGGCGAACTACCTGCCTGCCCGCCTGACGGCCGGACTGATGTTGCTGGTATCGGGCAAATGGCGCCGGTTCCGGTTCGTCAAGCAGTTCGGACGGGCACATGCCAGCCCCAATTCGGGCTATCCGGAAGCGGCATTGGCGGCGATTCTCGATTGCCGGTTCGGGGGCACGCATGACTATTTCGGGCAACCGGTGGAAAAGCCCTATATCGGGACGAATGACCGGGAGCTTACCCAAACGGACTTGCAAACCGCCATCCGCACCAACAACCGGACGGAACTGGCAATGGGGATCGCCGTCTGCCTCTCTTCCCTCTTTATACAGTGAAACAATAAATCCTACAAGCATAATGGAAATCAGACTAAACAAACTTATCAGCGATTCCGACATTTGCTCACGGCGCGAGGCAGACCGGCTTATCGAAGAAGGACGGGTCACCGTCAACGGCAAAACGGCCCGCATGGGACAGAAGGTGACAGCGCAAGACGTCATCAGCATCGACGAGGTGGCCCTCACCCCCAACAAACGGCTTTTCAATCCGGAATATACCCGTAACCAAACGCAAACGGAAATGGCTGTAAACAAGAAATCGGCATCCCTGCGCAAAACCAGCCGGAACAATCCCGCCAACAAAGCACAACGCAAAGCGGCACGTAACCAAGCAAACAAAGAGGAAAGATATGATTCAAAAACACATCGTACTGGTAACAGGCGGACAACGTTCCGGGAAAAGTAATTACGCTATGCAGCGTGCATTAGCGAAAACAGCCCGGCCGGTCTATCTGGCAACAGCCCGCGTATGGGACGAGGAATTCCGCCAACGGGTTGAGCGGCATCAGGCAAACCGCAGTTCCGACTGGACAACCGTCGAAGAAAAGAAATGGCTCAGCCGTTGCCCGATAGACGGACGGGTAGTCGTCATCGACTGCGTGACGCTTTGGGCGACCAACTTCTTCTTCGACAACCAAAGCGACGTGGAACGTTCGCTGTCGGAAATGAAAGCGGAATTTGAACGGCTGGCCCACCTGAATGCTTATCTGATTTTTGTCACCAACGAAATCGGGCTGGGAGGTGTATCGGCAGACTCCGTCCAACGCAAATTTACCGATCTGCAAGGATGGATTAACCAATACATCGCCGCTCGGGCAAACGAAGTCGTCTTCATGGTCAGCGGAATCCCATTGACCGTCAAATCTCCTCAAACAACATGATGCAATCTTTCCACATAGAGACACCCCCTACGGCCATCGCGCCCGCTTTGAGCGAGAAAATCAACAATCTATCCAAACCCAAAGGGTCGCTGGGCAGGCTCGAAGCACTTGCCATGCAAATCGGACTGATTCAGCAGACCCTGTCGCCCACACTCCGCCATCCGGTCAATATCATCTATGCCTCCGATCATGGCATTGCGGACGAAGGTGTCAGCCAATCGCCCAAAGAGGTCACCCGTCAGGTCATCCACAACTTCCTCAACGGTGGCTCCGGCGTCTGTTTTCTCTGCCGGCAACATGGGTTTGAAATGAAAATCGTCGACGGAGGGGTCGATTTCGACTTCCCGCCCATTCCCCGCCTCATCGACTGTAAAATCCGCAAAGGAACACGCAACTTCCTGTACGAGGCTGCCATGACACCTGAAGAGATGGAACGCGCCATCCGATATGGGGCAGACATCGTAACGGACTGCTACAACGAGGGGTGCAACATCGTCAGTTTTGGAGAGATGGGCATCGGCAACACGGCAGCCTCCAGCATGTGGATGACGTGCTGGACCCATATCCCGCTCATCGATTGCGTGGGGGCGGGAAGCGGACTGGACGCGGCGGGTGTCCGGCATAAATATGCGGTTCTCAAACAGGCGCTCGACAAATATACGGGGACGGATGATACACAAGAGGTCATGGCCCACTTCGGGGGATATGAGATGGTGATGGCTGTCGGCGGTATGCTGCGGGCGGCCGAGTTGAAGATGATTATTTTAGTCGACGGATTCATCATGACCAACTGCGTCTTGGCAGCCTCCCGCCTGTATCCGAAAATGCTATCTTACTGCGTCTTTAGCCATTGCGGGGATGAGAACGGGCACAAGCGGTTATTGGACTTCCTGCACGTCACCCCCTTGCTGTCGTTGGGACTGCGGCTGGGCGAAGGTTCGGGGGCCGTATGCGCCTTCCCTCTTGTAGACTCGGCTGTCCGTATGCTCAACGAAATGCACAGTTTCAAACAGGCCGCCATCACCCAATATTTCTGATACGCAAACAAAAAACTCGTCCGCTATGATGCTCCGAATACTTGCTGCCTTCACCTTCTTCACCCGCCTACCTTTCTGGCGGCTGGCCGAAATCCCGACCGATGCATTCAAACACGTTGTCTGCTACTGGCCGCTAATCGGTTGGTTGACCGCAGGATTGTCTGTCGCCATGCTGTATGCCTGCGCCCTGATACTCCCCCAAAGCATGGCCCTCCTGCTCGCCTTCGCCACCCGCCTATTACTGACGGGTGGATTGCACGAAGATGGGCTGGCAGACTTTTGCGACGGCTTCGGGGGCGGAAAGTCGCGCGAGCAAACTCTCTCCATCATGAAAGATTCGCATATCGGGAGCTATGGCGTCATCGGCCTGATTTTCTATTTCGGATTGCTCTATGCCAGCCTGGAACATTTGCCGCTGACGGTCGCCGGCAGCGCCCTACTGGCTGGCGACCCGCTTGCCAAAGGGATTGCGGCGATGGTCATCAATCGGTTGCCCTATGCCCGGAAAGCGGAAGAGGCGAAAAACAAAACGCTTTATGTTCGGATGAACACGGGCGAATTCCTACTCTGCGCCTTCTCGGCCCTCCTTCCGATCTTGTGGTTAGCGGATGCCGTCTACGCCCTCGCTGTTATAGCACCGCTCGCCACTTTCTGGCTTCTGACGACAGGGTTCAAAAAGCGGATACAAGGATATACGGGCGATTGTTGCGGGGCGTTGTTCCTGCTCTGCGAACTAAGCTTCTATGTGGGTATAAGCATCGTCTATACATGGACGGCATAAACGGGAACGCTCCCCGTCCCGTTTCCAACGGCTTCCGCATCCCCAAAATTACCCACCGGACCAACAACGTTGCCCGGCGGGTAACATCCGGTTTCCCGGAACCGATATCTGCTGTTCTCTTCGGAAAAAGCGCCCAAGATACTGCGCGGAAAGGCCACCGGTAGACGTCCTCCCGGATTGTAATTGCCAAACAACGTTTCTGCAATCGAAAATGTTTCCTCCCTTTTCTGCGGAAATGTAATCGAATATGCGTACCTTTGCCACACCAATATTTTTAGTCTCAATTTATGGCACAATTATTCCCAACTGATCTGTCCTATAAAGTGGCAGATATGAACTTGGCAGATTTCGGTCGTAAGGAAATCGAAATCGCCGAACACGAAATGCCGGGCCTGATGGCGCTCCGTAAAAAATATGCAAAGCAACAACCGCTAAAAGGGGCACGCATCACCGGCTCACTGCACATGACTATCCAAACGGCAGTGTTAATCGAAACATTAGTTGCGTTGGGAGCCGATGTCCGCTGGGCAAGCTGCAACATTTTCTCCACCCAAGACCACGCCGCAGCCGCCATTGCTGCTGATGGCATACCTGTCTTTGCTTGGAAAGGGGAATCGTTGGAGGAGTACTGGTGGTGCACGGAGATGGCACTGCGGTTCCCCGACGGGAAAGGGCCGCACCTGATTGTAGACGACGGGGGCGACGCCTCGCTCTTGGTACACATGGGATACCGCGCAGAGAACGACGCGACGACATTGGAGAAAAAGGCAGAAAGCCACGAAGAACAAGTCATCTTAGATACACTGAAACGCATCTTGGCCAAAGACCCGACACGCTGGCACCGGACTATCAGCGAGATAAAAGGTGTCTCGGAAGAGACGACCACCGGCGTACACCGCCTCTACCAGATGCAGGAGAGAGGCGAACTGCTCGTCCCGGCTATCAACGTCAATGACTCGGTGACGAAATCCAAATTCGATAACCTCTATGGTTGCCGCGAATCGCTGGCCGATGGCATCAAACGGGCAACCGACGTGATGATTGCCGGCAAAGTGGTCGTCGTAGCCGGTTATGGCGACGTGGGTAAAGGCTGTGCCCACTCGATGCGTTCTTACGGCGCGCGCGTGCTGGTCACGGAAATCGACCCGATTTGCGCCCTGCAAGCCGCAATGGAGGGTTTTGAGGTCACAACGATGGAAGAGGCGGTCAAGGAAGGCAATATCTTCGTGACAGCAACGGGGAACTGCGACATCATCACCATCGAACACATGGCGCAGATGAAAGACCAAGCCATCGTCTGCAACATCGGCCACTTCGACAACGAGATTCAGGTGGACAAGCTGCTCAACTATCCGAACATCCAGCACGTCAATATCAAACCGCAAGTGGACAAATATACCTTCCCGACAGGGCACTCCATCTTCCTGCTGGCAGAAGGCCGTCTGGTGAACTTGGGTTGCGCGACGGGGCATCCGTCGTTCGTGATGAGCAATTCCTTTACCAATCAGGTATTGGCACAGATGGATTTGTGGGCAATGCCTTACGAAGTGGGTGTCTACCGCCTGCCGAAACGGTTGGACGAAGAGGTTGCCCGGTTGCATCTGGAGCGCATCGGCGTCAAGCTCTCCACCCTGACCCAGAAACAGGCCGACTATATCGGCGTGCCAGTCGAAGGGCCTTATAAAGCCGAACATTACAGGTATTAACAGATTCGCAGAAAGAATGAACAGCAGTACATCATCAGCAAAGCATAACTGGCTTTATGCCGGCGGACTGGTGCTTATTTTCATCGTGGCATTTGCCTATATCTTCGATAGCAAACTGGATTTGAACGGGGATAATTGCAACTACTTCATGCTGGCGACTTCCCTTGTGCAAGGACACGGATATGCCAACCTCATGTCGGCCGATTATGCGCCGTCCAACCTTTTTCCGCCCGGTTATCCTTTGCTGATGTCTTTCGTCCGTTTCTTTACGGACAGCATTTTCCCGCAAAAGATATTGAACGGGCTGTTCCTGCTCGGCAGCGCCCTCCTGCTGTTTTTCTTTATCAAAAAGAACAAATTGCCGGACTCGATGGCGTTTGTCGCCTCTGCTGCCATGCTGCTGAATTATCAGGTGCTGCATTTCGCAACCATGATGATGAGCGAAATGTCATTTTTGTTTACTTCCGTCCTTACCTGCTGGTTTTTGTCCAAAATGGACGAGAAGAAGGCATTCTGGCGAGATCCCTTTTTCTACCTTGCCATAACGGCGGCGGCTTTCAACTATCACATCCGCACACAGGGAATCGCTCTTTTTGCAGCCGTCGTGGGGTACTTCCTGTTCACCCGCCGGTGGAAAGAGATGCTGGGATTCACAATCGGATTCGCCGTTTGCCTACTGCCTTGGATGATACGGAATAAGGTGCTGGATTTGGGGCAGATCCGGTATCTCGACATGATTGCTTCTGCCAACAACTGGCGACCGGAAGAGGGCGTTTTAGGGTTCGGCGAAATCATCGGGCGTTTCTTCGACACGTTCCGCATGTTGCTGACCAAAGCGTTGCCCAATTCGGTGCTGCCTTACATGGACGTAAACTACGACGTGGCGACGACGGTCGGCGAATGGTGCATGACACTTGTGTTGCTTGGCCTTATTGGCATCGGGATGTGGCGGCTCGGCAAGTACAAATATCTGTTCCTTTTCTATATGATTGCCACATTCGGGGTTATCTCTCTTTTCAGCACGCCAAGCGGAAACCGATATACGACGCCGTTGCTTCCATATATGGAAGCAAGCCTATTAATAGGCTTATACACGGTTTTGTCCGCCGGAATCCAAAAGCTGAAAATTGCCAAAGGCTTCCCGGCGTGGATACTTGCCTTGCTATTTTTGTTCTGCTCCTACCCCAAAATGCAAGAGCTAAGGACAATCAACAAGATGTCTTATCCGCCCAACTACCAGAACTTTTTCAAAATAGCGGAGGAGGTTCACAAACAGTTACCACCGGAGACAGTGGTGTGCTCCCGGAAACCGGAACTGTTTTATATGTTCAGCAAAACGCCCAGCGTCATGTATACATGGAGCAATGACGACAAAACATTAATCGAACATTTAATCCGCTCTCATACGGATTATGTGGTTTTGGAGCAGTTAGGATTCAGCTCGACCTATCGCTACCTCTATCCGGCCATACAAAAACACCCGGAACTGTTCCCGGTTTTCATGTATCTGAAAAATCCGGACACCTATCTGCTGAAATTCGAACGGGAAAAAGCGAAAGAGAAGTTCAATATAAACAATTAGGCTTATCATAATCATGGTCAACAATCAAAATGTAACCGTTGTTCTCCCGGCCTATAACGCAAGTCAAACGCTGGAACAAACCTATAAAGAAATCCCGCTTGACATTGTCGACAATGTAATTCTTGTAGACGATTGCAGCCGGGACAATACAATCGAAGTCGCAAAAAAACTGGGAATACAATATGTAATCCGTCACGATAAAAACAAGGGATATGGAGGGAACCAAAAAACCTGCTATAACAAAGCTTTGGAAATCGGGTCGGACATCATCGTCATGCTGCATCCCGATTACCAATATACACCTCTCCTGCTCCATTCCATGATTTATCTCATCGCAAACGGTGTCTACGAAGTCGTCTTCGCTTCGCGGATTTTAGGGAAAGGAGCTTTAAAAGGAGGAATGCCACTTTATAAATATATTGCAAACCGGTTCCTCACTTTTATTGAGAATGTCCTGATGAATAACAAATTAGCAGAATACCATACAGGATACAGGGCTTATTCGGGGAAAGTTCTGCACAGTGTCAATTTCAACAAGTGTTCGGATAATTTTGTTTTCGACAATGAAATCATTGCCCAAATCACGGATAAAGGATATGAAATTGCTGAAATCACTTGTCCGACCAAATATTTCAAGGAAGCCTCTTCCATCAATCTGAAGAACAGCATAGTCTATGGTTTAGGGGTCTTGAAAGTCTCTTTCTGCTATTTCTTCAATCGAATCGGACTTATCAAATACGATATACTACATTAAATTTATGAATTTATCCCTCATCATCCCTGTCTACAACCGACCCAATGAGGTCGAAGA